>CACZGD010000039.1 GCA_902780565.1 Oscillospiraceae bacterium | reverse complement strand
TTTCTGTGCATCTTCTCTTTTTCCCACACTAATTTCCTTTATTTCCCAATGTATCTTCCACCGGTATCCAACTGTGGAACTTACTTTGGGAATTTACGATTTTTTCTGAAAAGAACGACGGCAAAGTGATTTCAGAGAGGAAGCCTGTTGCGCAAGACGGACGCGGCGGAGCAACCGCGCCGCCGCGTCCTTTTGAGGGGTTCAGGGAATTCCGATTTCGGGATCCGGCGCTTCCATCCTTACGGGGAAACCCGGTAGTCCATGCCGTGCGCCTTTTCCCATTCGGTAGGCAAAAGAGGCTCTTTCTCCTGCAGGGCGGCGACAGCCTCGTGATCGGCAAGACTGTCGTCAATGTCCAGAACGAAGGAAGCCTGCAGACCATCGTAATCAGGCTGATAGAAAGGCAAACCGTCAGATCCCATACCGAGGATATTGTAATCCGGCGCCCAATTCCCAAATACGCAGATTCTGAGCTCTCGGTCCGCGTAGATCTGCGCTTCACTCAACGGCACAAAGATATAGGCAATATTGTCCACCAAAGTGAACTGCCCGACATAATGATGATACACGGGATGAATCCCCTGGATCGTCAAAAAACAGCCAAGCTTCTGATGAAGTTCGCTCTCGTCCTCGATCCCGAGGACGGGGCCGCCATCGTCCGCCTTCACGGTCAGAACGGCGAACTTCATGTCGACGTATTCCTTATCCCACGTCTTGGACGCCTCCGCCATATCCTCGTGGTTGTTCATGGCCTCCAGCACCTGCAGAATGTTATACTGCATGCGCTTGCCCTCCACAATACCCTCGAAGGCGATGGTCTGCCCCTTCGATTTTACGCTTTGCCCGACGGCGGTCACATCATCCGGCACAATGTCAAAACCGGCAAGGACATCCGTGAGGCGTGCCTCGTCCAGATTGATAAAGTCCTGCGCCTTTTGCGGCAGCAGGAAGCGGACGGCCGCCGCCCCGGCGGTCGCGGTCAGGATCAGCGCCAGCGCCGCCGCCAGCAGAATGATCCGTCCTTTTTTTGTCAGTGTCTTTCTTTTCATGTTCGGCTCCTTTCCGTCGCACGCGGGCAGTCTGCTTTGCAGCAGCGCCTTGGTGCGCGCTGAAAAATCCGAAGAGAATTCAAGCGCATCGAAGCTTTCGCGGAATGCTTTGCTTTTCATGTGAGATCCTCCTTTAAGATGTTCCGCAGCAGGTTCCTGCCGCGGTGCAGCCGGACGCCGACCGCAGACTGTGAAAGGTTCAGAAGAGACGCAATCTCCCGGATGGAATAGCCCTCGTAATAAAACAGATATAATACGGCGGCATAGTCCTCCGGCATGCTTCGCAGCTCCTCCAGCAGGGATTCCCCGGGCGGGTCTTCGCCCCTTTCCCCGACCTCCTCCAGCGGCAGATCGCCGTGATACGCGCGCCGCCGGATGTCGCTTGCGCGATGCAGGGTGGCGCGGATCAGCCAGGCTTTTTCGTGCGTTTTGTTTCTGAACGTGACCTGATGTTCGATCAGATACAGAAAGACCTCCTGCACCGCATCCTCGGCGTCCATGGTGTTTTTCAAACGCGAGGCGGCAAGGCGCAGCAGCATCCCGCTGTAGGTTTCGACGAGCCTTTCAATGGAATCATTGGTACCGTATGAGACCATCTTCTCACTCCCTTCACCCTTAATACGTTTTGACGGACGGATTCTTTACAGGCACATGAAAAAAGTTCCCGGGTCGGGAAAGCCGATCCGGGAAACATACAGATGATTTATTCGACGGGCGGGACCGTGCCCTTGGCGTGGCCGATGATGCCTTCGATAATGCCCTTGATAAAAGCGATAATGCGCTCAATGACGCTGCGCATCGTGGAAATGAAATTGTTCACGGCAGGCGCGACGTCCTCGCTCGGTGTGGGATCGTGCGCAAAAGCGTTCTCCTCCGTCATGGGCTCCAGAACGCCGTGATCCTTGTCGAGCTCACGGTAAACGAGGAAGCGCGGATACGCGGGATCGGTATCCACAGTCATGGCGCCGCCGGTACGGTAGATCGCATTGATCCAGGCCCCAACGCCTTTGTCCCACTCGTCGTGATCCAGATACTTGGCAAACCAGGTGTTTTCAGGCATGCCTGCGGTAGAGGCGTCGATCATGCCGTCGGGAGATATGAACGCGCCTTCGCCGTCCAGCTTTTCGCCGATCTCCGCAACAGTCGCGCCGAGGGAAGCCTGCGGAACGGTCGTGGTGTTATCGTTCGGATACACGCAGTCCGCAAGGAAGGGCAGCATATTGTCGCCGTATTTCACAAGGATCGCAACGCCCATTCCCTGCGCCTTGCAGGATTCAAGGATCTCGGCGTGCTTCAGCTGGATGTTGTAATGATAATCGTCGATCAGCGCAACAAAGTTCACGTATTCGGGATCGTCCGCGATGCCCGCCAGCTTTTTCGCCTGCTCGTAATGCGCATCGTCCACCATAGCCCAGTAGGAAGGCAGGGTGCCGTAGGAGGTCATCAGGAGTCCCGGCATGATCATGGGCAGGATCTTTTCCATCACGTCGCTGATCGCGCGGTCGGTCAGATCGACCCCGGGTGTGACAGCCATCAGCTTGAGAGTATCCAGGATCACGCGGCGCAGCAGCTCGTCCTCGATTAGCTTATCGAGCTCGGACATATATTCGCCGTCTTCCATGTACCGGTTCAGCGCAACACCGTCGATGTGGAAATCACCGGCAAACACGTCGGAAATCAGCGCGGTGCCGTTGGAGGAGGGAGAGAGCAGCACGGCTTCACCGATATCCTCTCCGCCGTATTCGGCAAGGTACGCCATCAGCACGCAGGCGCCTTCGCAGCGCGCGATCAGGTTGACCTTCGGCTTTCCGGTCACTTCCTTGATTTTCTCAACATATGTTCTGAGTTCCGGCGCCACGTCGATGGGGCTGAGCCTCCAGTCGTAGTCGAACGGATAGCTGTGCTGCGCGTATCTGCCGTTTTGGATCACATTTTTTACGTTATTGATATCGTAAGAGAGCTTCTCCTGCCCGCTGCCGGGCTGCGCCTTGCCGTTCTTGTCCAGCACGAAATCGCGATAGATCGGCTCCAGCACGCCGCTCATCTTTTCCGCCCACTCGGTGTAATCGTCCGTAAGCATGGACTTGACGAACATGGGAACGAGTTCCTTCACCGCCTCCTCGATATAGCCGTCGGGCGCGGGAACACGGTTGCCGTCATAGATCTGGACCTGATCGGGCGTGCCGACGTGATTGCCGAGCGTGCCGATCTTCCCCTTGATATACACGGTGGGATATACGCCGAGATCCGACTCTGCCGCAAACGCGGGGACCATCATGAGCGCAAGCATACAAAGTGAAAGGACAATTGCAAGAATTCTTTTCATACGTTCGACCTCTTTCTGTTGAATATCATTCACTCTAAGTGCAAGGTATCGATAATATATCATATATAATTTATCACAAGAATCCATTGCATGCAATACACAATCCGTTCATAATTTGTTTAATTTTCAAGGGACGAAAGAATATCGTCACGTTCGCAATGTCAATCGATGAAGAACCGAATATCCGGACCTACCATAAAGTTATAAAGGAGTACAATAGAACTGAAACATTTCATCATTGTTCCGAATGACAACTTTTCGTCATATTTTTGGGAATTGTTGACAATCCCCCACCCGGTATGATATATTAATTCTGTTGTATATTCCCATATTCTGCGTCAGAGCACGACTTTGGCGCAAATCAATCTGTGAAAGGATCTGAGTTCATGCAAAAAACCTTCAGAAAAGCACTCTCTGTTCTTTTGACGGCGCTGCTGCTCCTGCCGATGGGCGCGACCCTGCTGCAGGCAAACGCTGCCGGTCTAACGCCCATGATCTATTTCCACGGCGACGAAACCGTTTTCAGACGCGGCGAGGACGGAAACTCCTACGCGCTGTTTGACGACGGCGAGTATTTGCAGCAGATCATTGACGAAGCGCTTCCGCTTGCCGCAAAAGCTGTGATCAGCGGCGACTGGAGCGAGTATTCCGCCAAGATCCTGGAGATCGTCGGCCCCGCGTTTGAAGATTTTGCGCCCGCGCCGGACGGCACCCTGCCCGCGGACACAGGCATCAACGACTGGGAAGAGCAGGCCCGCTGGCCCTCCTTCTATCTGCAGGACGGCAGACCCGTTTATATGTTCCACTCCGATTTCCGGATGTCCCCCATGGATATCGCGGACGACGCGGCGAGATACATTGAGACCGTGAAGGCCAGAACCGGCGCTTCCAAGGTCATCGTCTCCGGTCGCTGCGGCGGCGCGAGCCTGATGGCCGCGTACCTGTATAAGTACGAAAAGCCCACCGATTATGCGAACGTGGAAGGCGTGGTGTTCATCAACTCCTCCGCGCAGGGCACCGAATATGCGGACGCGCTGATGTCCGGCAACGTCAAGATCCCCGCAAACGGCGGCTACCGCTTCCTGCGCAATCTGGATTCCTATTCCGTCATTCAGGAGAATCCGCTTGACGAGGAGATCATGTCCATGATCAAGACCACGGTCGAAATGCTGCACGAGACCTACGGCATCAACCTGACCGTTGAGCTGGTCAACAAGATCTACGAAAAGGTCAAGGATACCCTGATCGCGCCCATCATCAAGGAATACTGGGGCATCTCCGGCAGCTACGTCGCCAGCACCGTGTGCGACTATTACGAGGACTTCAAGGATTATGTCTTCCCCACCGCCGAGGATAAGGCGCTGTATGCTCCCATCCTTGCGAAGATGGACGACTTCCATTACAACGTGCAGCAGAACCTTCGCGACGATATACTTGCCATGAAGGCCGCCGGCGCGAGCGTGAACGTATTCGCCGAGTACGGCAGCCAGCAGTATCCGCTGAATGAAAAGACCGAATACGTCGGCGACTATATGCTCTCCGTGGAGGATCAGTCCTTCGGCGCGACCGTGGCAAAGGTCGACAGCACGCTGGACGAGGCGTATATCAAGGCACAGGAAGAAAAGGGTCTCGGCAAATACATTTCGCCCGACAAGCAAATCGACGCTTCCACCTGCCTGCTGCAGGACAACACCTGGTTCATCAAGAACATGATCCACGAGTTCCCCTATCAGCTTGACAATCTGATCTGCGAGGTCCTGCAGAATCCCGCGAACACCGTGGATTCGATCGAGAAGTATCCGCAGTATCTGAATTATCAGAAGGATGACTCTCTGCTCCGCCCGCTGGAGGCTGAAAATGAGAACGATATGGAATGGGAGAATCCCGATCCCGGTTCCGGCACCCGCGGCTTCATTGAGATCGTGAGAGGGCTGCTTGAAAAGCTCGTCGCGTTTATCAAGGGCATTATCAACGGCATCATCGGTCACGCCAAAGGGACCGTACCTCCCGTGGAATAAAACGGTTTATCCGATCCCCGCCGCCGCGCGGGGATCTTTTTTGTCCGATCTGGGCAGGCAAACGGAAAGGATGCAAAGAATATACAAAAATCAACCTTAAAATTCAGCAATTTTACGCTTGTCGCCGCAAATCTGTTATGCTATAATAAATTGATATATTATTTGGCATTATTCAGATATCTTAAAGAAAAGAGGCAAATGCACATGAAAAAGTTTTTCAGTATTTTTCTGAGCCTTGTGCTCGCGGTTCTGATGCTGACGCCTGCCTTTGCGGCGCCCGCATACGTTTCGACCGGCAACTGCCCCACCGTTTATCTGATGGGCTACGGTTCCGGTATTTACGATCAGGATATGAATTACAAAGCGCCGATCGAAACGCCGGAAGGCTATTTCACGGACGCGGTCAAGGACTGCATGGGCGACTTCCTGAAGGCGTACATGACCGGGAGCGAAGCAGATCTGGAAACCTATAAAACGAAGCTGCTCAGCTGGATCGCCCCGATTTATGAGGATCTGCTGATCGGCGAAGACGGTTATCAAAAAGATAACTACCGGATCGCCTGGACGATGCCGGAGACGGAAGTCAACCGCGTATCCGGCGGGATCTATCCCCTGCGCGCTTATACCTTCACCTATGACTGGCGGCTTTCTCCGCTCGACACGGCCGAAAAGCTTGCGAAGTATATCGACATTGTGCTGGCGGCGACCGGCGCCCAAAAGGTCAATCTTGTCGGCCGGTGCGAAGGCTCCTGCCACGTGATGACGTACCTTGCGAAATACGGTCATGAAAAAATCAACCGCGTGTTCTTCAACAATCCCTCATATGAAGGCTATCTCCTGACGAGCGGGCTGTTCAGCGGTAAGGTGCAATTCAACACCACCGAGATCAACCGCTGGCTCAAGAACAACGAAGGGATCCTCACCATGCCCGAAGGCGAGATCTTTGAGCTGCTGCAGGCCACGCTGGATCTGTTCTCCACCATGCCCGGGATCGATCCCACCGGCGATCTGCTGGACAACGCCTTCCGGAAAGTGCTGTATCCCATCCTGCCCGACGTGCTGCTCGCTTCCTACGCGACCTACCCCGGTATGTGGGCGATGGTCTCTGACGAGGAATTTGAAGACGCGATCGATTACGTGTTCTCCGGCAAGGAGGATACCTACGCCGGGCTGATCGCGCGCATCCGTGATTATCACGACAACGTGCAGATCAAGGACCGCGAGATCCTGAACGACTGCATGGAGGACGGGATCACCGTCGGCGTGATGACGAAGTACGGCTACCCCTCCGTTCCGCTGTTCGCGGACAGCACTCAGCTTTCCGACGGGTTCACGAAGCTGCATTATTCCTCCCTCGGCGCGACGACCTCCACCCACACGGGCACGCTTGACAAGGATTATATTGCCAAGCAGGAGGCGGAAGGCCTTGGGAAATACATCTCCCCCGACCGCAAGGTGGACGCTTCCACCTGCATCTGCCCCGATACGACCTGGTTTGTGGGCGGTCTGATTCACAATAATTTCCCGGATTCCATGGAACAGCTCGCGCAGGTCTTTCTGACCTCCCCCGTACCGATGCACGTGGAGCTGGATCCCCGGTATCCGCAGTTCATGCTGACCGAAGGCAGCGACGAGCATCTGATCCCGATGACCGAGCAGAACGCCGCAAAGAGCGTTGTCGGTTTGGATCTGGACGTGGACGTCTCCGACTCCGTGCAAACCATCGTGGGAAGAGTGCGCGCCCTGATCGAGCGGCTGATCGCCTATATCCGCGGAATCATCAGCGGTATCGTCGCACATGCGAAGGGCACAGCGGACCCCGTGCCGCTTCCGCAGCCCGCACCTTAAAGGCTTTCATAGAAAGGAAAAGCTGTCCGTTCGGGCAGCTTTTTTCATTGGGAATAGTTATTTGCGAACCGATCAGTCGTAAAACCGGATCGTATCGGTATCCACCGCGTCGCGCTCCAGAAGAAGCAGCGCCGAGGGCACGTCGTCCGCGAGGTCGAACAGCTCCATCGTCTGCTTACGGATGAACCCGGCGGCGGTATCCGCAGCGATAAGATCCGTCAGCTTATCGAAAAAGCCGTTGATATTGAACAGCACGATGGGCTTGCCGTGACGGGCAAGCTGCTTGAGGGTCAGGACCTCAAGGAACTCCTCGTAGGTCCCGATCCCGCCGGGCGCGACAAGAAAGGCGTCCGCGTGGTCCTCCATATATTTTTTGCGGTCGCGCATGGAATCCGGCCAGACGAATTCGTCGCAGGCTTCATACAAAACCCCCGGGATATCAAAGAATTTGGGCGCGACGCCGACGATCTTCCCCTTTCCTGCCGTAAAACCGCGCGCCGCGGCGCCCATCAGGCCGTGGCTGCCGCCGCCAAAGATCAGGGAATGCCCGCGCTCGGCAAGCGCCTTGCCGACGGCAAAGGTCTCGTCCATATACACAGGGTCGATCGCATCCCCCGACGCGCCGAAAATACAGATCCTCATACGTTACCTCCGTTCTGAAAAATCCTGCGGTCCAGATTCCGGTACCGGATCGCCTCCGTTATGTGTTGCGGCAGGATGCGCTCGCTGCCCTCCACGTCCGCGATCGTGCGCGAGAGCTTCAGGATCTTCGTATAGGCGCGGGCGGAAAGCCCGAGGGAATCGAAGATCTTCTGCACCAGCGCCTTCCCGGCGGCGTCCAGCTCACAGTACCGCTCGATCTCGGAAGCGGACATTTTGGCGTTGCAGGTCGTTTTGCTGTCCCGGAAGCGGTCCTGCTGAATCCGCCGCGCAGCGTTGACCCGCGCCTTGATGGTGGCTGAGGTCTCTTCCCTTTTGCTGCGGTCGCTGAGCGCGGCGAAATCCACCGGCGGGACCTCGATCTGAATGTCGATCCGGTCCAGCAGCGGCCCGGATACGCGGGCAAGATAGCGCTGTGCCGCCTGCGGGGTGCAGGTGCAGGGCTTTGTGGGATGCCCGAGATAGCCGCAGGGACAGGGATTCATGGCCGCGACCAGCATGATCTCACACGGATAGGTCAGCGCCCCCGCCGCGCGGGAGATGGTGATTTTGCCGTCCTCGATCGGCTGCCGCATACTTTCAAGCGCGCTGCGTGAAAACTCCGGCAGCTCATCCAAAAACAGCACGCCGTTATGCGCCAGTGAGATTTCCCCGGGGCGCGGGATCACGCCGCCGCCCGACAGGCCCATCTGCGACACAGTGTGATGCGGCGACCGGAAGGGACGGCGGGTCACAAGCCCCTGTTCCCCGTCCAGCGCGCCGGCGACGGAATAGATCTTTGTGGTCTCCAGCGCCTCCTCGAAGGTCATATCGGGCAGAATGGTCGGCAGACGTTTTGCCAGCATGCTTTTGCCGGACCCGGGCGGTCCGCTCATGAGGATATTATGACCGCCCGCGGCAGCAACTTCCAGCGCGCGTTTTGCAGCGGTCTGCCCCTTGACGTCGGCAAAATCCAGTACACCCGCGAAGGGATCCGCGCCGTTGAACACATAGGGCGGCGTCGGCAGAAGCGGCTCCGGATCATCCGGGGCCGTCGTGCCCTCCAGGAACGCAAGCAACTGCCGGACGTGCGCGACCGGATAGACCGTGATGCCCTCGACGACCGCGCCTTCCGCAGCATTCGCCGCCGGCACAAAGATCCTGCCGAGCCCTGCCTTTTTCGCCTCGATCACCATGGGCAGCACGCCCGCGACAGGGCGCACGTCGCCGGACAGGGACAGTTCGCCGAGAAAAGCGGCGTCGCTGAGGTCCCCGCGAAGCCGACGCATGCAGCAAAGGATCGCGATATAGATCGACAGGTCATAAACCGAGCCCTCCTTGCGCACGTCAGCTGGCGCAAGGTTGATCGTGATATGCTCGTTCGGATAGACCTTGGCGCTGTTTTTGATGGCGGACAGGACCCGTTCACGGGATTCCTGCACCGCGGTATCCGGCAGACCGACCAGATCGAACCGGAACTTGCCGCTTTCGATATCGGCCTCGACCTCTACCATGTAGGAGTGGAGCCCGAAAAGACCGACGCTGTTGATTTTTGAAACCATGTTAGCCTCCGGGAGACAATCGATATGTTTACAGGCGCGCCTGCTGCAGCGCGCGCAGGACCGCGGTAAAGATCAGGAGCCTGCGGTCCTCTTCCTCCAGCTTTTTGTTCACGGGATTCTTCGGTTCGCTGTGCGACCTGATAAACCCGATCACATAAGGGAACGCTTCGTCCGATCCGCGCTCCAGCATGGGATAGAGGGAATCCGCCTCTGTTTTGAGCTGATAAAGCAGATCGCCGAGGCGATAGTTTTTATCGATCTCATAGGAGCAGCTTTTCAGCAGCATTTCGAGCGCCGCAATGAAAAGCTGCGTATCCGTCGGTTTATCCACGCTCAGAACGTCGGACAGGATCGTGGTGCTGCCCTCCAGCGTGTTCACGCGCTGACGTTTGGAGACGTATTTGCTGAAGTCAAAGCTCGCCTCGCTGCGCGTGAGCAGATCGATGAAATCGGACGCGACCGCGCACAGTGCTTCCACGTCGCCCGGCGCCGGGATAAAGGTATACTGCAGCCCATAGAAATGACCGTACGCCTTCATGGTATCGTTATACCCGAGGCTCATGGAGAAGCGCAGCGCGTCCTTTTCAAAGTTCAAAAACGTGCCGAGATCACGCGAGGGCTTGATATATTTGACGCGGGGATGATGGATATAGCCCTCGTGGTTCTTTTCGGTCTTCAGGTCGATGACCAGCACCTCGTTCGCGCCGCGCTTGAAGGCGGTCGCAACCGGAATATTGTCGTAATATCCGCCGTCCACGAAGTCCTCGCCGTTCACGTTCATGACGGGAAAGACGGGGTACGCCGCGCCGGACGCCGCCATCCACTTCCAGGCGTCCTCCCCAAAGGGAAGCATATCCTCCTTCGTGACCTCGAACGGTGTGAAGGACGGATATTTCACCGTCATCAGCGCGTAATCCACCGGGGAGGAAAAGAATTTTTCCGCGTCGAAATAATGCCGCAGATTTTCGTGGAAGGGCGTAACGTCCGCGCCCTTGGAATTGATAAAGGTCTTGATGAACGGGATCAGCTGATCGCGCTGCGACAGGATGCCCTCAAGGCTTTTATCAAAATTGATGCCGTTCGTCATGATGCGGTCCGCCGTGAGGGTTTCCCACATCTCATAGGCGGCGTCGAAATCGTCCTGCACGTAAAACCCCGCGTTGATGGAGCCGATCGACGTGCCGCACGCGATCTGAAAGCTCTCCCCGAGCTCCCGCAGCGCCTTCCACGCGCCGATCTGATACGCGCCCTTGCTGCCGCCGCCGGCAAAAACCAACGCTTTTTTATGTTCGCTCATAGGACCCCTCCTTACGTTTTCCGCTCAGCGGAATTCCTTGCCGTCCGCGTTCAGCAGACGCTCCCGCACCGCGCGGACCGGCGCCGCGGCAGTCCCGAGATAGGCGTTCACGGCGTCTGTGAGCTGCTGCGGGTTCAGGTTCAGCACGGACCCTGCGGGCAGGACGACGCGCAGGATCAGCGTTTCGGGCGTTTCTTCCAGCGACCAGGAGCGGATATGTTCCGACACACCGACCTTTTTCATGACCTTTCTGCCGCCGGATTTGCCGCTTTTTTCGGTTTCCAGCGCGCCGCTTTCCAGCGCGCGGGTCAGGTCCGCCGCGCTGAGCTCCGCCTTGTCGTAGGTCACGGTATATTCGCCCCAGGTGATCGCGGCAGGCTTCATTTCGGGAACCGTGGCAGCCTCCACCCGCAAGCCCTCGGGCAGCGCGGCGTTGAGTGCGGACGCGACCTGCTCCATGGGATAGGCGTCGTCCACGATCCGGATATCGATCGGCTCGCGCTCCCCCTCCACGCCGAGGGACAGCGCCAGCAGGAACGAGATATAGGGATGGGGATTGAAGCCCTCCGTATACCACAGCGGGAT
Source organism: Oscillospiraceae bacterium (assembly GCA_902780565.1). Classification (GTDB taxonomy): domain Bacteria; phylum Bacillota; class Clostridia; order Oscillospirales; family Acutalibacteraceae; genus RUG806. The sequence continues at coordinate 18,333 of CACZGD010000039.1, read as the reverse complement.
ATGCGCCCGACGGACCGCGCGGGTCATGAGCCGGAACATATCGAGATGGGAGACAAACCGGATACGCCCGCGCTTGGAGAGCCAGAGTCTTGTCTCATACATCGCAGTGTCCTCCGTTCAGCTTATTCGCGCCGCAGCCGGCGCATTTGTTATGACAGTTATCCGTGGTTTCGGCGCGTTTCGCCTTTTCGCTTTCCCGGATCAGATATTTCTTCGGAATGCCGTAGTTCAGATGATCCCAGGGCAGAACCTCCCCGTATTCCCGGCGGCGGTTCGCGTAAAATGCCGGATCGAGACCGAGGTCGGAAAAGACCTCCATCCACGTATCAAAGCGATAGAATTCTCCCCAGGAATCGAACTTGCAGCCGCGCTTCCACGCCTCCTCGATCACCGCGCAAAGCCGCCGGTCGCCGCGGGCGAAAACGCCCTCGAGGAAGGAGGTCTTGATATCGTGGAAGGAGACGTTGATCTTGCGGGAGGGCAGCGTCTCCTTCAGGTGCTGCTGCTTATGCTTCAGCTCCTCCGGCGTCGCCTGCGGCTCCCACTGGAAGGGCGTGAAGGGCTTCGGCACGAAGGAGGAGGCGGAAACGCCCACGTTCACGCCGCGCCCCTTGGGCTTGTCCGGATTCTGATAATAGGTGTCCACCACCTTTTTGGCGAGAAGCCCGATCCCCTCCACGTCTTCGTCCGTTTCGGTCGGCAGCCCCAGCATGAAATAGAGCTTGACGGCGGAATAACCGCCCGCGAACGCGATATTCGCGGTCTCGAGCATTTCTTCCTCGGTGACGTTTTTGTTGATCACGTCGCGCATACGCTGCGTGCCCGCCTCCGGCGCAAAGGTCAGCCCGGACCGGCGCACGGATTTGAGCTTCTGCAAAAGCTCGTCCGAGAAATTATCCACGCGCAGGCTCGGCAGCGCCACGTTCACCTGCTCGCCCGGCGTCCAGTCCAGCAGAAGATTGAGCAGCTCCTCGATCTTCGTATAGTCGGAGGAGGACAGGGAGCAGAGCGAGATCTCGTCATACCCCGTCTGCTCGATCAGCCCCTTGCACTGCTCGTTGATGACCTCCGGGCTCTTTTCTCGGATCGGGCGGTTCAGGAAGCACGCCTGACAGAAGCGGCAGCCGCGGATACAGCCGCGGAAGATCTCGTGCGTGACGCGGTCGTGCACCACGTCGATGAAAGGCACGACGAAGGTTTTGGGATAATAGACCTTGTCGAGATCGCGGACGATTCGCTTTGTGACCGTCGCAGGCGCGCCGTCCTTCGGGGTGATCGCCTCCACGGTCCCATCCTCATGATAGGAGATATCATAGAGAGACGGCACGTATACGCCGGGAATCCCGGCAGCGTCGCGCAGGAATGCCTCCTTCGTGGAGCCGCGCTTTTTGTGCACGGCGTAAAGATCCATGATCTCGCTGTTGACCTCCTCCCCTTCGCCGAGGGAAAACAGGTCGAAGAATTCGGCGATCGGCTCCGGGTTGCAGGCGCAGGGACCGCCGCCCATCACGATAGGGGCAAGCCCCTTGCGGTCCGCCGCGCGCACAGGCAGACCGGCAAGATCCAGCATATTGAGGACGTTCGTATAGCACAGCTCATATTGCAGCGTGAAGCCGATAAAGTCGAAATCCCTGATCGGGTCGCCGCTTTCGAGCGCGTAAAGCGGGATGTTCTGCTCCCGCATTTTTTCTTCCATATCCGGCCACGGCGCAAACACGCGCTCGCACCAGGTATCCGGGCGCTCGTTCGCGATGGCGTAGAGGATCTTGATCCCGAGATGGCTCATACCGATCTCATAGGAATCCGGGAAGCAGAACGCATAGCGGATATCCACCGCGTTCTTGTCCTTCATCACCTGATTCAGCTCACCGCCGGTATAGCGCGCGGGCTTCTGCACGGTCGGCAGAAGCTTTTCAATTCGTTTATCCATGGGAAACACTTCCTTTAGCCCTTATTGTAACATATTCGGAACGTCTTTGCAAGTAGGCAGAGCAAGGTTTACCCTACGGAGCAGAGCAGAGCAAGGTTTATCCCCTACGGCGGGACGAAACGGTTCGGAAAAGACAGTAGACGGCAATGCCCCAAAGAAACAGGGGGGGCCGCCCGAGGAGCGAGGCGATCGACGCGGCGAGGAACAGCAGGGCGATCAGCAAAAGATCAAGCGTTTTCTGTCCCCGCAGCAAAAAGGAGGCGCGTCCCGCTTCGGTCAAAAGAAGAGCGAGCGCCCTTCCGCCGTCCAGAAAAGAGACCGGCAGCAGATTCCCGATGCCGAGCGCAAGATTCACCGGCGCCGCGTCAGCGGGGACGCCCGCGCCCGCGCGTCCTGCGACGGTCAGCGCGCAGGCAAGCAGCAGATTCACACAGGGTCCCGCAAGGACCGCGAGCAGCGCGTTTTTCAGCGGCAGGCTGCCGATCGCCCCGCCGGAGATCGCAGCGCCGCCAGGCATAAGACTGACGGTCAGGTCCCGGCAGCCGGACGCCAGAAGACAAACCAAGTGCCCCGCTTCATGCAGCAGGGCGCTGAGAAAAAAGACGGCCGGTTTTTCCGGGACGTCCGCCGCAAGGATCAGCACCAGAAACGCCGTGAAGAAAAAGGAGATCCGCAGGCGCAGCCTACCGAAGCGCAGCAGCATCGGCGGCCTCCCGCAGGAAATCGGTGGGATCGGTCTTTTCGCCGTTGACGTGCAGCTCAAAATGCAGGTGCGGTCCGGTCGCCATACCGGTGTGCCCCACGAAGCCGATCACGTCGCCCGCGCGCACCGCGACGCCCTTTCCCACGTTGATCTTTGACAGATGACAGTAGAGCGTCTCGCGCCCGCCGTCATGCGAGAGCTTGACGTAGTTCCCGCTCATTTCGCCGACGCCCGCACCAACCACAACGCCGTCCAGCGCCGCCAGCACGGGCGTACCCTCCTCCGCGCCGAGGTCCACGCCGCCGTGAAACGCCGTTTCGCCGTAGAATGGATGGAGCCGCTCCCCGTAGCCGGAGGTCACACGACCGACGACAGGAAGCACGGGGCCGTCGTCCGCAGTGGACAGCGCCACCGGCGTCAAAAGCGTTGCCGGTGCAAACAACGCGGGCGACGCATCACTTTCTCCGTTTACGTCTTCCGACGGCAGAACGTCGGGCTGCGCCGTCGTCGCTTCCACAGACGGTGCCGACTCGTCGGAAGGCTCCGGTTCGGAAGAAGACGCCGTCTCCTCCCGTTTCTCGAATCGGCTGCCGATATCGAAAAAGCGGATCGGCTCGTGCCCGTAATCCGCCGCGTTCATCTCCGAAAAGCCCAGAGACAGCTTCTCAAAGGCAGCCGGGCGCAGCGTCATGGCGGCAAACACAAACGCCGCGATCAGGATGCAAAGCCCTGTCTGCAAAAAGGTCAGCCGGGTGAACGCGTCCCGCTCGGGGCGTTTGCTTGGTTTTGGTTCCCGCATCAAAAAATTCCCCCTTGTCCCTACAGACTATGCGGGGAAAAGGAGGAATATGACGGCAAAATTCTGTGCGTTATTTATAGACGCGCACCGTTTCATTATAAGCGGCGACGATGCCGTGCAGCATCTCCGTCTGCGAAAAATCGTCCCGATACGCAATGTTCATCTCACGCATCATGCTGAGATTTTCGATCGGCAGGACCGCGATCTTCTTCTTTTTGATCTCATCGAGACAGGCGGAGCGCGGCAGGATGGAGATCCCGAAATCGCGCCGGATCAGGTCCTTGATCGTCGCCACGTTGTCCAGCTCCAGAATGACGTTGAAATCGTTCACGTTCATGTTGTTGGACTCCAAATGCGCCACGAACAGGTTGCGCGTACCGGAATTCGGGAGCCGCAGGATCAGACGCTCCTGCCCTAATTCCGGCAGCGTGACCATGCTTTTCTGCGCCAACGGGTGCGTTGGGGAAACCGCCGCGACGAGATAGTCCGTATCGAGCAGCAGAAAGCGCAGGGAGGGGTCAGGCGTTCTGCCCTCCACAACCGCGATATCCAATTCATAGGTCTTGAGCATTTTATAAAGATTGCTTATAGAATCCGTGATCATCTTGATACTGACGCCGCTGTTTTCAGCGCAGTATTTCGCAAGCGCCTCCGCGATCGGGTTCGATTCCGCCGTGTGCGTGATCCCGACCGTGAGATGGTCGATGGAGGTTCTCGCGTCCGAAAGCTCCTGCACCAGCGTATTTTCGAGCGCGATCATTTTCTGCGCGCAGCGGATCACTTTTTTGCCCTGCTTCGTTACGATCAGCTTCCCACCGACCCGCTCGAATATTTTGACGCCGAGTTCGTTTTCCAGCGATTTGATATGCTGGCTGACGGCGGGCTGCGTCACGGACAACTGCCGCGCCGCCCCGACGAACGAGCCGCACTGATAGACGGATACAAGGGAATAGAGCTTCGGTTCGATCATAGACGCCTCCATATAAGGTTTTATTATACTTAGCAAAAAAAATATAATTTGACATTATCTCAATGATTTAGTAGAATTATATAGCAAACAGAATTAAAAATCAATCATTTTTTCAGCCTTTCAGATAATTTGCCGGGGCAGCCCGGCGATTATCTTTTCTTTATTCCCTTTGAGAATCCCGAAAGGAAGCGATCCCGTCTTGGCAACCAAAAAGGATTTGTTTGAAAACAAGTCGGTCCTCTCCGCCGTGCTGAACCTGGCGCTGCCCTCCATCATCGGGCAGATCATTCTGGTCATTTACAATATGGCGGATACGTTCTTTGTCGGTCTTTCCGAAAGCGACGAAATGATCACGGCGGTCACGGTGTGCATGCCCGCGTTCATGTTTTTGTCCGCGATCTCAAATCTGTTCGGCGTGGGCGGCGCCAGCGTCATCTCCCGCGCGCTCGGCAAGGATAACGACGTCAAGGCGCGGCGGACCTCCGCCTTCGCGGTATGGGGCTGCGGTGCGGTCACGCTGATTTATTGCCTTGCGATGCTCGGAGGCATGGATCTGTTCATCGATCTGTTGGGCGGCAAAAACCCGGTCGTGCACGAAAACGCGAAGGATTATATGCTCACGGCAGTCGTGATCGGCGGCCTGCCGACCGCGCTGAATACCCTGTTCTCCCACCTGATCCGCTCCCGCGGGAACTCCATGCAGGCCAGCATCGGCATTGCGATCGGCGGCATTCTCAACGTCATTCTCGACCCGCTGTTCATGTTCGAGATCGTGGGCATGGAAAACGCAGCCCTCGGCGCGGCAATCGCGACCGCGATCAGCAACGTGGCGGCGCTCGCCTATTACGTACTGATCCTGATCCTGCAGAAGGAAAAGCTTTCGATCCGGGTGCGTCCCTCCATGGGGATGTTCAAGGAGAATATCCCGCACGACGTGTTCATCGTCGGGCTGCCCGCCTGCCTGATGACGCTGTGCGAAAACATCTCCTACGCGATCCTTGATAACCTGATGAGCCAGGTGGACGCGGCGATCGCCGTGGCGGCGCAGGCCGGTATCGGCGTGGCGAAAAAGGTCAATATGCTCGCCCACTCCTTTGTGCGCGGCATGGCGCAGGGCGTGCTGCCGCTGATCGGCTATAACTACGCCAGCGGCAACCGCAAACGCATGAAGAGCGTGATCTTTGTTTCCGGCGGCATCAGCATCGCGCTGGCGCTGATCTGCCTTGTCGGGAACCTTCTGCTGAGCCGGCAGTTCGTGGGGATCTTCATTCAGACCGAGGGCGACTCCCTGCGCTACGGCGCCGAGTTCCTGCGGATCCTGACCATCGGCGCGCCGTTCTCCGCAGCCGCCTACGCGGTGATCTCCTTCTTCCAGGCGACCGGACGCGGCGGCAAGAGCCTGATCCTCGCGCTGCTGCGCAAGGGCATCCTCGACATCCCGCTGATGTTCGCGCTGCGTATTTTTTACCCGATGTACGGCATCGTGTGGGCGACCCCGATCGCGGATATCCTTTGCTGCGGCGCCGCCATCGTGCTGTTCGTGATCTTCATCAACCGCCACGGCAAGAACAAAGGCATCCACAAGGAGACCGCAGCCTGATACGATCCATATCCGTCATTTCCGGCCGTCCCGCAAGGGGCGGCTGAAATTTTGTCGGCTATCGATACATCCGGTCACTGCCCCGGAAAACGGACGTTACAAACCTCCCCTCTTGACTTTTTTTCAAAAATATACTATTATAAGTAAACACCCCTAAACAATCCGCTTAGAACTCGACTTGCATAAGGGAGGAATTGAGATGAACAAACGGATCATTGCCGTCGTGCTCGTGCTCGTGCTGGCGATCGCGGCCTTCGGCGCGTCCTTTATAATTTCAAAACACGGAGAGGAGGTCCGGCTGGCCGAAACGCAGACGAACGCGCCGAAACCGAGCCAACCCGTCACAGCCCCGACCTCCGTACCCGCAAGCATCACCGAAAACACCGAGAACACAACGGAAGACACAGAACCGGAAGACGAGCCCGCAGAAAGCACCGAACCCGCGACCTATAACATTTCGGATGATACCGTGCTGCCCGTTCCCGAGGTCATTGATATGCCGGAAGAAAACTGGAGCATCGTGCTGATCAATAAGTTCTATCAAATCAACGAGGCCTATGAGCCCGTGCTTGCCGAGCTGCAGGAGGATAATTCCATCTGGCTGGACGAGCGTGTGGCAGAAGCCTATCAGAAAATGGCGGACGCCGCGAAAAAGGACGGCGTAACGCTGACTGCCGCCGGTGGCTACGTAGCGCCCGACCGCCAAACACGTATGTTTGAAAAAGAGGTCGCCATCCTGATGAACACGGGGCTCAGCGAAGACGCCGCAATGGCAAAGGCCGCCTTTACGGTGCTGCCCTCCAGATGCAGCGAGGCGAACTATGGGCTTTCCGTGGATATCGGCTGGCTGGAACCGGACTTCGCGGAGTCGGAGGCCTATCGCTGGCTCGTCAATCACGCCGCCGCCTACGGCTTTATCGAGCGCTATACCCAGAAGGGCGAGACGATTACGCACTTTACCGCGTCCCCGTGGCACTGGCGGTACGTCGGCGTGGACCATGCGGACTATATCGTCCAGCACAATATCACGCTGGAGGAATACGTGGGGAAGGTCAACTGATGCTGCTCAGACCCCACCACCTGTTCTGCGTACGGTTTTACCGCGGGCACGGTTACAGCGACGCCTTCTGCGCGCGGATGGCGGAAGTCATCACACTGCTGAACGCGGGAGATACGGCGACGCTGACGACCGGCGGAGACGTCCTTTGTGAAGCCTGCCCGCACTTTTTCGGTGACGGTACGCAGAAACGCTGCCGGACGGAAGAAAAGGTGCGCCGCTTTGACGCCGCAGCCCTGCGGCTTTTGCGAAAGATGCCGGGCGATACGTTGACGCTGCGGGAAGCCCTGACGCTGGAAGACGCGCTCGTGTTCACCCCCGAACGCTTCGACGAGATCTGCCCGGACTGCGAATGGCGCGGCATCTGCGCGGACCTTGCCGCTTCCCTGCCGGATGACGGAAACACATAAAAAATCCCCCGTACGGCGAATCGTCCCGTATGGGGGGTTGTTTTGTTTTTCACGCCCACAGCGCTTTCTGTCACTCGTCACTGCAAACGCTTTCCTTAAAGCATCTTCATTCTAACTGCTGAACCTTAAAACAGGCTAAAAGCCGCCGAGTTTTTTATTCAATGACAAGTTTTTTCGGTTCGGGCTTCACGGGGACGACCTTGGGCAGGGTGAGCGTGAGCACGCCGTCCTCGAATTTCGCCGTCAGGTTCTCGGTATCGATCCCGGTCACGTCAAAGCTTCTGACATAGGAACCGTAGGAGCGCTCGCGGCGGATATAGCTTTCGTCCTTCTTCTCTTCGTTCTCGGCGGAATGCTCCGCCTTGATGGTCAGGGTCTCGCCCTCAAGCGAAACGTCGATCTCTTCCTTCTTGAAGCCGGGCAGCTCCGACTCGAGAATGAACGCATCGTCCTTCTCGCGGATATCGGTACGAAAGGGCGCCGACGCGGTCGAAGAAAACCACGGGCCGAAGAAGTTCTTTTCAAACGCCTCCATCTCCTTAAAAGGATCGCGGCGCTGGGGTCTGCAAGTCATAAAGGGAATCATTTCAAACATAATCATAACCTCCGTTCAATGTAGTATTAGTATTTCCTTTGACACTTCTATTTATACACGATATTTGTTACATTTATGTTGTGTTTCTATGTCCTTTTTGTAAATCTTAGCACTCTTTGATATTAAGTGCTAATTTAGATTTTTACTTGCAATCCATTCCTGTTTATGGTATATTGATATTTAATGAGTTAATATAAGCGCCGGAACGGCGCATTGGGGGAACGATACCGATGGGACGCGTATATGACAACTACGTCAGATCCTATTGTCTTGACCGGGAACGGGACCGGGAATTCTTCGCGCTGATCGAAGATCTTTACGATACCGAGGAGGTGCAGGGCCTGCGGCAGTATCCGCAGCACTCCTCGATCAACAGACTGGACCATATCACAAGCGTGACCTATACCGCCTATTGCTGGGCGAAAAAAGCGGGACTTGACGTGCGCGCGACGGCGCGCGGCGCGATCCTGCACGATCTGTTTTACTACGACTGGCATGATTCGGCGCATTGGCACAGGCCGCACGGCTATAAGCATCCACGGTTTGCGCTTGAAAACGCAAAAGTGCTGAATCCAGAGATCACGCCGAAGCGTGTCGCTCTGCGACAAATACTGCGCGACCCGCGAGCTGCTGATTGCAGACCGCAAGGGCGCCCGCCGCCGATTTAAAGCGCGGCTGCAGGCCATGACGGGAGGTCGGAAGGATGTATAACACGATCCTCGGCTACGTGCTGATGTATTTTGTCTTTTCCATGATCGGGTGGACAATCGAGTCCATGTACCGCTCCATCGGCGAGACCTGCACGGAAAAGCGGAAGCTCTCGAACTTCAAGTTCATCAATTCCGGCTTTTTGTACGGGCCGATCTGCCCGATCTACGGCGCGGGCGGTCTCGTGTTCGAGATCCTGCTCGCAAAGCCGAAGCTCCCCTTCTGGGCCGTGCTGATTGTGGGCATGATCGCCGCGGACATCGTGGAGTACATCACCTCCGTTGCGATGGAAAAGCTGTTCAACGCACGCTGGTGGGATTATTCCAACGAATTCATGAACCTGCACGGGCGAATCTGCCTGAAGCACACGATCTTTTGGGGGATCTTCGCCTCCGCCTACGTGTACATCGTGCATCCGCTGTATTACTATCTGCTGGACTTCATCCCGGCGGAATACCGGAATCTGATCACCTATATCGTTCTGGTCCTGTTCCTGATCGACTTCACCTTCACGGTCATTGCCGCGCTGGACATCCAGAAGGTGATGAAAAAGCTGGAGAATCTGCGTGTGAGCGTGGCCATGGCAGGTACCTTCGTCAAGAACGCGGCGGGCGACCTCAAGGGCAAGGCGCTGGCGCGTTATGATGAATTCCGCGATACCGTCGCCTCCAACAGCGAGCGCTTCGAGACCTGGCGCAACGATATTTCCGGGCAGATCCGCTCCACGGAAAAGGAGCTCACGGAGCTGGATTCCAACGACCGCGCGACCGGCAGAAGCCGCCGCGCAAAGCAGTTGTATCAGCGCTCGAACACCATGTCGGAGCGCGCGGCGAAAGCCATTCAGGAGATCAAGGAAAAGTGGGAGGAGCTCAAGAACAAATAAGCGCCCGTAACAAACAGATTCCCGTTAAGCAAAAAAATCGCCTGCGGCGGCTTCTTCACGAAGCGGCCGCAGACTTGTTTTATTCTTCGGGCTCGGAGCGTGTTTCCGAGTCATAGCGTTCCAAAAACGAATGCAGCTCCCCGTTCGTCTTATAGGCGGGAAAGGTATCGAGGCAGACGTTGTGGATCGCGGAGAAGATCGACTTTTCGAGGTCCGGATTCTCCTTTTTCAGCGTCCGGATCAGTTCCTTGACCTCCTGCCGTTTGGACGCGCCCTGATGCGCTTCATCCCCGATCTGCTCCGTGAATCGGCAGGCGCATTGCAGGAAGGACAGTCCGTTATACCGCGCCCATGCAATGATATCCTTTTCGTTCACACAGTAAAGCGGACGGATCAGCTCCATCCCTTCAAAATTCAGGCTTTTGACCTTCGGCATCATACCCTGCAATTGGGAGCCGAAGAACATGGCCATCACGGTGGTCTCGATCACGTCCGAAAAATGGTGCCCGAGCGCGATCTTGTTGCAGCCGAGCGCCTTTGCCTTTGCATAAAGATGCCCGCGGCGCATACGCGCGCAGAGATAACAGGGGGACTTTTCGGTCTTGTTGGCGACGCGGAAAACATCCGTCTCGAACACCGTGACGGGTACCTGCAAAAGCGCGGCGTTATCCTCCAGCTTTTTCCGGTTCTCGGGCGTGTAGCCCGGGTCCATTACAAGATAGGTCAGGTCAAAGGGAACCTCGGAATACCGCTGCAGCATGCGCATGAGCACCGCCAGCAGCATGGAATCCTTGCCGCCGGAGATGCAGACCGCGATCCGGTCCCCCGCCTCGATCAGCCGGTAGCGCTTGACCGCCTCGATAAAGGGGTTCCAGATCTCCTTGCGGTACTTTTTGCTCAAGCTGCGCTCCGCCAGCTGCCAGCGCGGGGCTTCCTGCAGATTCATGCGAGCTCCTCCCCGGCGAAGGTCACGTTTACCGTACGCAGCGGCGGCAGCGCGGGATCCGCCGCCTTGCCCGCAAAGCGGATAAGGCGCAGTTCCGTGACGTTTTCAGCGTCCAGCGCGTAGGAATAGCGGTCGCAGACGTTCCCCCAGCAGACGCGCGTTTTCTCGATCGTCACGCCGTCGGCGTTGCGCAGAAAGAAGCCCGCGTTATTCTGCCGGATCACTTCCCTGCCAAGGCCCGGACGAAGATCGTAAAGCCCCGCGTCCCACTTGCTCGTCTTCGTGAGCGTAAAGCAGCAGTTTTCAAACGTGACGTCCTCCACGTGGTTGTCGTCGCTGCCGAAAATCAGCACGCCGTTTTCGCCGACGGCGGTGACGTTCTCGAAACGCACGTTTCTGATATGTCCGCATTTCGTGTTCGCGTCGCGGTCGAAGCAGGTGATCACGACGGGCTCTGCCGTGCCCCACCAGTCGGGGCAGAACCGGCGCGTTTCGATCAGGATATTCGAGAAGCGGACGTTTTCGACGCTGCCGCCGTCCCGGATCTGGATCGAAAGACCGCGGTTGGAGCGGCTGATGATACAGTTTGAGACGAGGACGTTGCGGAAGCTCCCCACGCCCTCGGTGCCGATCTTGAACGCGGCGGAGGTAGAGACCAGCGTGCAGCCCTCCACAATGATATTTTCGCAGGGACCGTATTCGGCGTTACCCTTGGAGGCTTTGAGGCAGATGCAGTCGTCGGCGCAGGTGATGTGACAGCCGCGAATGCGCACGTTCGAGCAGTGATCGGGATCGATCCCGTCCGAGTTCGCAACGTCGAGGTCGTTCAGGATCCGGATCGCGTCGATCAGCACGTCGTCGCAGCCCGCCGGGTGCAGGGTCCAGAACGGCGCGTCGATCACCGTGAAATCGCGGAAGCTGATGTGATCGGACTTTTCAAAATAGATGACCGTGGGGCGGGGATAAAAATCCGCCGTGACGTAATACCGGTCCTTGCGCTTCAGGAACGCGTGTCCGTTCGCGTCGATCACGCCCTCCCCAGCAATGGATGCGCCGGGCGCGTCGTAGGCGTAGAGAAAAACAAAGCTCGGTTTACCCGTCACGGGGTTGCCGATCAGCGCCGTTTTCGGGTCGTTGATCAAAAGGTTCGGACGGATATAGTCCTCCAGTGTGCTTGTCGCTTTCAGGACGGCGCCTTTTTGGATATACAGCTCCACGTTCCGTTTGAGCCGGAGAGAAGCGCTGTAATAGGTGCGTCCGCTTTCCAGTGTCACACGACCGCCGCCGTCCTGTTCACAGGCATCGATCGCCGCCTGGATCGCCTTCGCGTCGTCTGTTCTGCCGTCGCCGACGGCGCCGTAATGCAATACGTTATATTCCTTCATTCGTTATTCCTCCGTTGGTTCGCCGCATTTGCCGCAGCGGCTGCAGCCGTTGCAGATCGGGCGCATGCCGCAGACGCGGCACTTTTCTCTGAAATAGGGGACGTAGACGTCCGCGGACAGCGGCTGTCCCCAAGCGTCAAACAGACGCCAGGCGATCGGTCTGCCCTGAAAGCTGAGCCCCGATTTGTGCGCCTGCAGACTGCCGACGCCGGGCTCGTCGAGCTTATAGAGTCTGCCGTCCTTGATGAAGCGCCGCCCCGTGCCGCAAAACACGAAGGTGACGTCCGAGGCCTCGCATTCCTCCCGCAGGCGGCGCACCCATTCGTAACGGCAGGGCCGTGCGCCGTCGTAGTTTTCGCCGTCCGCCAGCACCTGTTCGAGCTTCCCCTCCCCGAGCCAAGGGCTGAGGGAAACCGGTCCGATCAAGGGCGCGCACATCACGCCTTTGTGTTTGAACGGAAGCTCCAGCAGCAAGGGGACGCGTTCGTCTGCCCGGCGCTGGTTTTCCGCCGAGACGTTCAGCATCACGTTTTCCCAACCGTCGCCCCAGTTGGCGGGCAGACAGTCGGCGACGCGCGCAACGCGCTTGGTGAGCAGGAAGAATCTGACGTCCGGGCGCAGGCGCATCATCTCCCACGCCTCGTCCCGCCAGACGTCCGCCTCGGGCAGGAAGAAATCCGAGGTCATGCACACCCGCAGCATCTCGCCGCTTCTGACCTTATAGCCGCCGGTCTTATCCTTTGCAAGCGGATAGCGGAAGCCCGCGCCCGTTCGATAGATCTCGCCGCCGTCACGATCGCGGCGCGCGTCCAGCGTATACATATAACAGTTCAGGCAGCCCTCGCTGATTTTTTTGCATCCGTGCCACGGGTTCCAGATATCGTGCAGAAGGACCGCCTCCTTTCAAAAGCATTTTTATGAATCCGCATTTTTGCGGGAGCGGTGCAGCAGCGCCGTCAAAGCAAAGCCGAGCGCCGCAAAGAACAAAAGATAATACGGAAACAGGCGAAGATCGACGTAGTTTGCGATCAGCCCGAACACAGGCGGCATAAAAGTGGAACCGGTATAAGCAAACGCCATCTGCACGCCGACGACCGCCTGCGAATTCTCGCGTCCGAAAAGCGTGGGCGTGGAATGGATCACGGCGGGATAGATCGGCCCGCAGCCGAAGCCCGCGACCGCAAGGCCGATGAGACTGGGCAAGGGAGAGGCGACCGGGATCAGCAGCAAGGCAAGCCCGCCGAAGCAGATAAAATAGCCGAGGCGGGTCATCCGCTTATCCCCGAGCCTGTCCGCGATAAAGCCCGTGAGCAAACGGGACGCGGTCATGCCGAGATAAAACAGGGAGGCGTATCGCGCGGCGTCCTCCGCGCCGACGCCCTTGACGCGGACCAGATAGGTGCTGGTCCAGACAAAGGCCGTCGCCTCCACCGTGCAATAGGCAAGGAACGAAAACAGGACGTAAAAGATCCCGCGCAGCCGGAACAGCTCCTTCAGCGGCTTCGGCGCGGTGCGCGCCTCCTCCGGACGGGCGGTCTTGTCCGCCTTTTTCCAAAGCGGCAGGCTCAGGAACAGGACCACCGTGAGCGCCGCCTGAATCAGCCCGACGGTGAGGTAGCCCCTGTCCCACCGCAGATCGCGTGCCAGCCAAAAGCCCATCACGTAGGGGCTGATGCTTGCGCCGACGCCCCAAAAGCAGTGCAGCCAGCTCATATGACGCGAGGAATAGTGCAGGGCGACGAAATTATTCAGCGCGGCGTCCACAGCCCCGGCACCGAGCCCCAGCGGGACCGCGCAAAGGACGAGCACGGGAAAGCTCTTCGCGAACGAAAACCCCAGAAGCGCCCCTGCCGTCATGGCGACGCTGCAGGCAGTGACCTTGCCCGCGCCGAAGCGATAGGTCAGGCGGTCCGAAAACAGGGACGCCAGGATCGTGCCGCCGGAGATCGTCATGGTCACGAAGCCTGCCCACGAAAGCGGAACGTCCAGCCGCGGCTGCAAAATCGGCCACGCGGTACCGAACAGGGAATCCGGCAGGCCGAGACTGATAAAGCCGAGATAGATGATACAAAGCAGCAGGGTCAAGGCAGCGTCCTCCGGCGATCAGGCGCGATCGTGCAGCTCATAGGTCACGATGTATTCCGTGTTCTCCGGAACGTCGAGCCCGGGGTCTGCAAAGGTGAACGCGCCTGCCTTGCCGTTTTCCTGCAGCACCAGCTCGAAGTGCGAAAGCCCGATGCCGAGATCCACCTTCTGCACGTCGCCGAGCGCGTTATCCTTCATGCTGCGCGCCTCATAGAAATGGACGCGGTCCCCCTGCTTCACGGCGCGCCACGGCTGCTTGTTCGCCGCGGAGGGCGCAAGGCGCATCCCCTCGAGCGCGTCGGCGAATACGCCGGCCTTTTCGGGCGTTAAGGCGACCCCGAATTCCCCGTCAAAGAACAACGTTTCAAAGGGCAGGCGCGTATCCGCCTTAATGCCCTTGCGCATCACGGTTTCGCGCAGGGAGCGTTTTTCCGCGGGCCACCCGATGGGACTGCCGACGGGCATGACCTCGTTTTCGCCGACCTCCATCGCTTTTTCAAACGCCGCGCGGCTCAGGGAGGCCGCAAGCATCACGCTGCCGAGGCCCAGCGACCACGCGTACAAACAGGCGGCCTCGAACGCATAACCGAGAGAAAGCTCAAAATGCGGCTCACGTGGCGCCTTTGCCGCGAAATAGGTATCCGCACCGATGATCACGACGCTGGAAAGCCCATGTTCCTTCGCGTCCAGTATGCGAAAGGTCACAGGTACGCCGAACGGCGTTTTCGCACCGGCGAAAAACGCCTCCATTTTATCGCGCGCCTCCTGTGTGAGCGGTTCGCCGTTGAAGGTCCGCACGCTCTTGCGCGTTTTGATGAGTTCTTTGATAGAAGCCATAGGGTCAGCCTCTCTTTCAATATGTTTTATTTTTATTATAAACGGGCAAAGGCCTTCTGTCAAGCGAAAAAGCCGCGTCCTCCGCGATGCCGCGGCTCCGCCCTTCTGCGGGAACGGCAGCCGCAGAAAAAAGAAGCTTGCTTTCGCCGGGATCATCCTGTATAATAAGGCTCAGAACCGAGTGGGAGGTACCATGATGAAGAACAGCAGCTTTTTCCCGGAGATCCGGGGCAATTTCGGCTTCGGCTGCATGCGCCTGCCGATGAAGGACGGACAGGTCGATTATGCCGAATTCCGCCGGATGGCGGACGCTTTTACCGGCGCGGGCTTCAACTATTTCGACACCGCGCACGGCTACCTCGGCGGCAAAAGCGAGACCGCGATCCGCGACTGCGTGGCGAAGCGTTATGACAGGGACCGTTTCCTGCTGACGAACAAGCTGACCGATCCCTATTTCCAAAAGCAGGAGGATATCCGACCCTTCTTTGAAAATCAGCTCGCCTGGTGCGGCGTGGATTATTTTGATTTCTATCTCATGCATTCGCAGGATAAGGTCAATTACGAGAAATACAAGCGCGCGAAGGCGTACGAGACCGCCTATGCCTTCAAGGAGGAGGGGCTGATCCGGCATTTCGGCATTTCCTTCCACGACAAGGCGGACGTGCTGGATCGCATCCTGACCGAGCATCCGGAGATCGAGATCGTGCAGATCCAGTTCAATTACGTGGATTACGACGACGCCTCCGTCGAGGCGCGCAAGGTCTATGAGACCTGCCTGAAGCATGGCAAGCCCGTGATCGTGATGGAGCCCGTGAAGGGCGGCAGCCTTGTGAATCTCCCCGAAGACGCGGACAAGCTCCTGCGCGATCTCGGCGGCGGCAGCAACGCCTCCTACGCGCTCCGCTACGCCGCAAGCTTTCCGAACATGGAGATGGTGCTTTCCGGCATGAGCGACATGACGCAAATGGAGGATAACCTTTCCGCCATGCGGGATTTCCGTCCGCTGGACGGCCGCGAAATGGAAGCAATCCGGCAGGTGTGCGGCATCTTCCGCAGCCTGAACCTCGTGCCCTGCACCGCCTGCCGCTACTGCATTGAGGAAAACCATTGCCCGAAGGAGATTTTGATCCCGGACCAGTTTGCGGCGCTCAACGCGCACGAGGCGTTCCACAACTGGAACACCGGCTTCTATTATGACGAGGTCTTGACGCAGGGCCACGGCAAGGCCAGCGACTGCATCGGCTGCGGAAAATGCGAGCGCGTCTGCCCGCAGCATCTGGAGATCAGAAAGCTGCTGAAGACCGTCGCTTCCACGTTTGAAAAGTAAAAAGCAACGAATATAACGCAGCGGACCGGAGCGAAACGCCCCGGTCCGTTTTTTTGAGATCGATACGGCTCAGCCCAGAACCTTTTCCATATCCTTCGGCGCGATCACGTCGCGGAAGCGGACAGGCATATCCTTCAGGCGGCTCAGAGACTGCGGCACGGGACGCCCGCTCTGCATGGACAGCAGATCCTGCGCCGTGAAGCCGTCCGTATTCGCATCCATAAACGCTCTGAGAACGTCCTGCGCGAACTTGAAGGGGCTGGCGGTGGAGACCAGCGCGGTCTTATGCCCGCTTTCCGGCAGGGCGCGGTACACCGAGTAGCCGACCGCCGTGTGCGGATCGAGCAGATAACCGCTCTTTCTCTTGCAAAGGCGGATCGCCTTCTGTGTGTCCTCGTCGTCCGCGGAGCCAAAGCCGAACACGGCGCGAAGCTGGGACATAATCGTGACCGGAACGCGGTAGGAGCCGGTCGTCTGCAGCTCGCGCATCCACGCCGCGACCTGCGCCGTGTCGCCGTCCGTGGCGTAATACAGCAGGCGCTCGAGATTTGAGGAGATCAGGATATCCATCGAAGGCGAATAGGTCTTATAAAAGGCGCGGTTGCGGTCATAGACCCCGGTCTCGAAGAAATCCGTAAGCACGCGGTTTTCATTGGAAGCACAGATCAGCCGACCGACCGGCGCGCCCATGCGTTTGGCAAGGTAAGCGGCAAGGATATTGCCGAAGTTGCCGGTCGGTACGACGAAATCCACGGGCTCGCCCTCGGACAGGTGGGCGCTCGCGTAGACGTAATAGACGATCTGCGGCAGCAGCCGTCCCCAGTTGATGGAATTGGCGGAGGACAGCTCGATCCCGCGCACCTTGAGGCTCTTTTTCAGACGCTCGTCCGCGAACAGGCGCTTGACGCCGGTCTGCGCGTCGTCAAAATTGCCGCGCACGGCGTAAACGGCCACGTTGCTCCCCTGCTGGGTCGTCATCTGCAGCTCCTGGATCTTGCTCACGCCGCCGAAGGGATAAAACACAAAGATCCGTGTGCCGGGCACGTCCCGGAAGCCCTCCAGCGCGGCCTTGCCGGTGTCGCCGGAGGTCGCGGTGAGGATCCAGGTCTCGTCCCTGTTCCCGCATTTTTTCTTGCACAGCGGCAGCAGCCGCGGAAACAACTGCAGCGCCATATCCTTGAAAGCGGCGGTGGGACCGTGCCAAAGCTCCATGACGGTCAGCTTTTCGTCCAGCGCCTGAAAGCGCAGCGGCTCCTTGGTATCGAACCGCAGATAGGCGTCGTTGATGCAGGCTGTCAGCTCCTCGGCTGTGAACGACGGCAAAAACGGCTGCATCACCCGCAGCGCCGTCTCACGATAGGGCATGGTCCGAAGCTGCGCGAGCGTCTCTTCGGAAAGCTGCGGCAGCGTTTCGGGCAGATACAGACCGCCGTCCGGCGCGATCCCGGACAGGATCGCCCGCTCGGCGGATACGGGCGCGGCAGAACCGCGCGTGCTGATATACTTCACTTCTCTTCCTCCTTCCGGGTCCATACCGCCCCGGTATGATCGACAGGCAGCACCAATACGCGCGCAGGAATCTCCTTTTGCGAAAACAGCGCCTGCCATGCGCGCTGTACGGCCGCCGCGTCAGACTCCGCGCAAAGCGCAAGGACCGTGGGTCCGGCGCCGGAGATCATGCAACAATACGCGCCGTTTGCACGACCTACGGCGAACGCCTCGTAAAGATACGGCATGAAGGGCGCGCGCGGCGGCGTGAACAGCAGATCCTGCGTCGCCTCGTTCAGCAGCTCGAACGCCCCGGTCTGCAGGGCGGCCGTCAGAAGACTCACCCGCTGGACCTGCCGCACGGCGTCCGCAAGCGGCACGGTTTCGGGCAGCGCCTGCCGCATGGCGTGCGTGGATAAATGAAAATCGGGAATGCCGACCACGGCCGAAAGCGGCGCAACAGTCAGCTTTTGATACAGGATCTCGCCGCTCTCCCCTGCCGCGGCGACGGTGAAGCCGCCGAGCAGCGCGGGCGTGACGTTATCGGGATGCCCCTCGAGCGCGGTTGCAAGCCGCAGCAGCGTTTCGTTTGCGGGGGTCTCGCCCAGCA
>CACZGD010000038.1 GCA_902780565.1 Oscillospiraceae bacterium | reverse complement strand
GCGTATCCACAAGCCGCGCCCGGCCCTGTCGCCCCGGCGTACCACAAAGCCGCGCCCGGTCCTGTCGCCCCGGCGAACCACAAAGCCACGCCCGGTCCTGCCGCGCCGCCGAAGCCGAAAAAGAACGGCGGCGGCAAAAAGATCGCGCTGGCCGTCGGCGTTGCCGTGCTGGCGATCGGGCTGCTGGTCGGGCTGCTGTTCGTTCTGGGCGTGATCCGTCTCCCGGAAAAGGGGGACCCGCTTGCGGATGAGATCTTTTTCCTCGCCACGCCCGCCGAGCATATCCGGCAGGACGAAAAAAACGGCACACTCTATGCCGATAACGAGTTGCTGGTCGTGGCGCGTCCCGGCGTGAAGAAGCGCGAAATGGAGACCGTCGCCGCCCGTCACAACGCCACGGTCGTGGGCTGCATCGAAATGACGGGCGACTACCAGTTGCAGTTGGAAACGCAGATGTCGCCGGAGGAGCTTGACCGCCGCGCGCTTGCCATCGCCAGCGAGCCCGAGATCGAAAACGCTGCGCGCAACACGGTGATCCGGCTGCGGAAGGCCGTGCCCGCGTCAAACGCCCCGCAGCAGGCGGCGGATGCGTCTCCCACCACTGACGCAGCCGCCTATTGGAATCTGCGGCTGATCCGCGCCCCGGAGGCGTGGGACGTCGCAAACGCGCATACGGGCGAGATCCGTCCCGTCGCGGTCGGCATGATCGCGGACGGCGCGCCCGCCGACCACCCGGATATCCCGCTGACCCAACGCTTCTTTACGGCGAACGGGGACGCCTCCCACGCGCTGGCGGTCGCCGGGATCATGGCGGCCGACGGCACGAACGAAGACGGCTTCTCGGGCGTGTACCCTTTCGCGAGGGATCGGTTTTACGCCGCCTCCGCCGAAGGGATGGGGGGCGACGGCGTTTCCGTGATGTGGGAAAAGGCCGCGCTCGCAAAGCTGATCGTCTCCGGCGCCAAGGTGCTCAACTGCGGCTATACGGCGGCGGACGAGGTCGACCTCACCCCTGCCGCCGACGCGCTCGGCGACTATCTGGACCGCACGCTGCAGGCGGGCTATGATTTCCTGATCGTCACGTCCGCCGTCAACGGTGAGGACGCGGAATATTCCGCCGCGCTCAACGCGATCGACGCGGATAAATACCCGGACGTGTTCGCCCGCATCCTTGTGACCGGCGGCGCGGACAAAAACGGCCTGCCGCTCGACGGCGCAGGGGTCGAGGCGGACGCGCGGCTCGACCTGCTGGCGCCTCTGGGGCGCGGCACGCCGCTCTATACCACCCTGCCGGGCGGCTACGGCTACGCCCCCGACTGGTCCGATCTCTGCGCGCCCCACGTCTCCGGCGCGGCGGCGCTCGTCTGGTCGGCGGATTACAGCCTCACCGGCGACGCGGTCAAGCGCATCCTGCTGCGGACCGCGCAGGCAAACGCCCTCCTCGACGTCAACGCCGCCGTGACCTACGCGCTGGAAAACAAAACACCGGCGCCCGCAGATCCCGGCGAGACGCCCGCCGACGAACCGTCCCCGGAGCCGCTGATCGGCATTTCGCCGGAGGAGGCGGTGGACCTCTATCTCGCGAACAAAAACGTTTGGTGGACCGATGAAACGGACAGCTTCATGTCCGTGGTCACTTGCCTGTTCCTTGATCTGGACGCCGACGGCGTGCTGGAGCTGGTCCGGTCGGATCAGCAGGGCAGCGGCAGATTCAGCTATAACGATTATTACAGGATCGATCCCGATACCCGGCAGGTCGTTAAAATGAACCTGACCCCGGACCTTGGGGAAAGCAGCGACGGCGGCGGCTATGACTTCGTTTCCGCCATGCCGGGCTCCTACCCCCTGCTGCTGAAGAATAAAAGCGACGGCTCCCTTGCGTATTTCTGTCACGATTTTCTGCGGGTCTCCAACGGCGAATACGATAATATGGAGGGACTGCTTTATCTGCGGGACGGCGTGGTCCGCTCGCGGTATCTGTTCAGCGAATACTTCCAGGCGGAGGGGCTTTACGGCAACACCGCGGATAAGACCGAATACCGCGTGTTCGACGAGGACGGCAGCTCAGACGTGCCGGCGATCCCGGAGGCGGAATACCGGGAAAAGCGCAGCGCGTTCTTAGCGGAGTACGAGGATCTGCATCTCATCTTCCGGACCGTATCGCTGCAGGAGCTTGGGGAACTGACGCAGGCGGACCTGCGGCAGACGCTGCTGGATCTGTATCTGTCCTTCGATTACGACGGCTTCCGGCGGGCGACCGGTCCCGACGGGCTCAGCGCGGCAGAGGTCGAATCGCTGTATCACGCGGCGCAGCATTTTTATGACGTCTGGCTGACCCACGGTCCGCAGATCAACACGGACGCCGAGCCCGTGATCGGCGAAAACGGCGGCCGTTACTATCCCGTGTTCGACGCAGAGAACTGGGATACCGCCGCCCTCAAGCAGATCGCCGGGCGGTATTTCGGGCGCGGCATTTTCGACGACAAAATCGACAGTATGTACGTCGATCAATATGGCAGAGCCTACGCGAACGAGGCCTCCGGGCAGGGCGGCGACGTCGGGCCGGAGCATATCGTCTTCCGGATCACGGACAGAACGGCGAAGGAGATCCGGTTCTCCCTCACGCTGCGCTATCCGGCGGAGCTGCGGCAGTCCTTCCCGGATAAAACTTATGATTACGTTCTGCACCTCGGACTGAACGATGCGTATTTCGACAAAGACGAGTTTGCGGATCTGATCTACGTCAGATCCCTTACGGAGATCCAATAAACGGACGGCCCGCGAAATGCGGGGCAGGCGGGGCTGTGACTCCCGGCAGGGTCTATCAAAAAAGGAAGGTGTTTCAATATGGCAGGCTATTGCGGATACTGCGGCACGCCGCTGGACAAAAACGGGCTGTGTCCGAACTGCGGCAGTGAGGACGAGGCCACGGGGCTGCTGACCCCGGGGGACATGCCCGCGTTCTATACCGAAGGGACGGAACGTACGCCCCATGCGGGACCGTCGGCTTACGGCGACCCGGCGCAGAATTCTTACGGAGACCCGGCGCGGAATTATTATGCGGGACCGGCGGAGAATGCCGAACCGGAGCAGACGCCCTATTCCTATCCGGTGGTGAATCCCCGTCCCACGCTGGACGGGCCGCCGGTCTATCCGGGGTCGGGGTACGGCGCACAGCAGGGCTACGCCCGGCAGGACCCCGCGCCGGGACCGGACCGCGTCGCCTACGCCGCGCCGCAGCCGGAAAAGCAGCCGAAACGGGCGACGCCCAAAAAGCCGAGCAAGGGCGGCAGAGGCAAAAAAATCGCGCTGATTGCGGGGAGCTGCGTCCTCGGCGTGGCGCTGATCGTCGGGCTGCTGTTCGCCTTCGGCGTGATCAGGCTCAAAAGCGATCCGCTGGTCGGCGAGGTCTATTTCCTCGTCACCCCCGCTGAGCATATCCAAACGGACGCGGACACCGGCCTGCGCTACGCCGATAACGAGCTGCTGGTCGTGGCGCGAACCGGCGTGAAGAAGCGCGATATGGAGACCGTGGCGAAGAAATATCACGCGGCGGTCGTCGGCTACATCGAGGTCACGGGCGACTATCAGTTACAGTTGGAGGAGCCTCTTTCCAAGGACGCGCTGGAGCAGCTCTCCGTGACCATCGCGTCCGAGCCGGAGATCGCAAGCGCGGAGCCCAACCGCGTGGTGACGCTGCGCAGAACCGCAGCCGCCCCGGCAAATGAAACAAGCGAGGCCCCGGCGGCCACCCCCGAAACCTATTGGAACCTGCGTCAGATCCGCGCGTATGAAGCGTGGACCACGGTGAACGCGCACAAAAACGAGATCAAGCCCGTTGCGATCGGCATGATTGCGGACGGCGCCCCGGCAGGGCACAAGGATATCCCGCTCAAGGAGAGCTTCTTTGCGGACAACGGCGACGTCGGCCACGCGCTGGCCGTCGCCGGGATCATGGCGGCGGACGGCACGAACGAAGACGGCTTTTCGGGCGTTTACCCCTACGCAAGCGGCAGGCTTTTCGCCGCCTCGACAGAAGGGATGACCGACTCCGGCGTTTCCGTGATGTGGGAAAAGGCCGCGATCGCGAAGCTGCTGGTCTCCGGCGTGAAGGTCCTGAACTGCGGCTACGGCACGGAGATGACGGACTTCCTCGATCTCACCGCTGCCGCCGATACCCTCGGCGACTACCTGAACCGCAGCCTGAACGCGGGCTACGATTTCCTGCTCGTCGCCCCCGCGCCCGATGTGAACATGGATTCCACCCTCAACGCGATCGACGGCGCGAAGTACCCGAACGTCCGCGCTCATATCCTCACGACCGGCGGGTCGGACGAGGACGGGCAGCCCCTCGCCTCCGGCACGCGCGATCTGATCGCCCCGCAGGGCAGGGAGACCGAGCTTTATTCCGCGGTCCCCGGCGGCTACGGCTTTGTCGGCAACGCCGCCGAGCTTGCCGCGCCCCACGTTTCCGGCGCTGCCGCGCTGGTCTGGTCCGTGGACGAACGCCTCACCGGCGACGCGGTCCGGCGCATCCTGATCCATACCGCGCAGGCGAACCGCCTCCTCGACGTCAACGCCGCCGTGACCTTCGCGCTGGAGAATAAGGGCAAGGATGTGCCTACCGTAAGCGATCCGACCGAGCCCACGACCGACGCGCAGCCCGAACCGGAAAAGATCCCCACGCCCGCCCTCTCCCCGGAGGAGGCCGTGGAGATCTATATGGAAAACAAGGACGTGTGGTTCTGGTCCGGGGAGTATGCTCCGATGTATGGTGTGACGTATCTGTTTGTGGATTTTGACGGCGACGGGATCCTTGAAATGATCGTCAACAAATGTGACGGAACCGTACGCATCAGTTCCAACAGTTTTTATGCCATAGATACCGCTGCCGGAAAGGTTATTGAGCTGGATAGCAAGTCTTCCATGGACTTTATGGCCAAACCGGTCATGCTGCGTGACATAAATAATAACGGGATCGCTTATTATTGTCAGGACTATATGGGCGGTGCCAGTTCCCAGGAGTATATCATGGAATACGCGCTTTTGCTGAAGTCCGGCTCCGGGATCACGGAACAAAGCGCGCCCTATTCCTTTTACCATTGCGGACAGGGAATGATCGGCAACGCGGAGGAAATCAACGAATACACCTTAGGCGGACCGGACAGCGAGGAGAAAACCGATGAAGCCGGGTTCGAGAAGGCAAAGGAAACCTTCCTTTCTGATTATGTTGATCTGCACGCGACCGTTCCGAGCTTCATGGATGCCGAGCTGGAGAAGAAATCAGCCGCCGAGCAGCGGCAGATCCTGTTGGACGCTTACCGCTCCTTCTCCTATGACGGTTTTTCCTTCGACGATTATTCTTTTGAAGAACCGCAGACAGAGGAACCGACGTCACAACAAGAACCGGAGACGACGCAGCCGCCTACCACCCAGCCGCAGCCGTCCGCCGAAAATCTGGAGGCGACCGACGCAGATCTCTGGGATCTGGGACAGAGCTTTGACAATTATGAATCGCTGCTGAGCGATTTGTGCATGACGCTGCCGGATGTGGATTCCGATAATTACAGGCATTTCACCCTTTCGTTTGATGCCGCAAAGCAGCACGGCGGGAATCCGGCGTACGACCTGTTCTACGTGACGTTCTCCCCGATCTGCGACCACTATTTCGGGACGCCGGATTACGGGACGTATACCGATGAAACCAACCCCTTCCATAATTCCTACCCGACGTATCAGTACGTGAAGTATCCGTTGGACCGGCTCTCGTGGGTCGCTGAGCGCGTATTGAATTACGACGGCTTCACCGCCGAGGATTTCATGTCCATGAGCGAGCTGGCAGGGAATCTGTCCGCCGTGATCGACGGGAACCTGTGTATCGACTGCTATCCTTTCGGGATCACGGAGATGATCCGCGCCCGCATCGATTCCACCGAGCGGCAGGCGGACGGGACCTATCGGTTCACGGTCTTGTTCCAATACGAAGATCCCGACGGCGTCAAGGACTGCAGCGGCGTCGGCACGCTGATCGCGGCCGTGCGGGAGGACGGCGGCCGCCGCTATTGGTCCATTCTGAAATTCGATGCGGACGTCACGTTCTGACCCCGCCGTACGGTGACGGAAAAACCCGTCATCATTCCCCGGAGCCGGACGCGTCCGGCTCCGCTTTTTGCTGTCCTGCCGCGGAGAAGCGGGAAAACTGCGTTCCCGCGCAAAAAAAACTTTACAAATCGACAGCCGTGTATTATACTATAATGGATATTTTATGAATTAAAGGAATGATTTTTATGGACCAGCATCTCGTCATCACCGCGCCGGACCGCCCTGTCGGCGGCACCGTGACGCGTTTCGCGCCCAGCCCCACGGGCTATATGCACGTGGGCAACCTCAGAACGGCGCTGTATACCTACCTGACCGCGCGGCACGACGGCGGCACCTTCATCCTGCGCATTGAGGATACGGATCAGGGCCGCAAGGTCGAGGGCGCCGTGGACGTGATCTACAAAACTCTGCGTGAAACGGGGCTGACCTGGGACGAGGGTCCCGACCGTCCCGGTAAATTCGGTCCCTACGTCCAGAGCGAGCGCATGGGCATCTTCAAGGGCTACGCCGAGCAGCTCGTGCGCGAGGGCAAGGCGTATTACTGCTTCTGCACCGAGGAACGTCTGGAGCAGATGCGCGCCGACCAGATCGCCGCGGGGCAGGCCGTGGGCAGCTATGACCGCCATTGCCGGGATCTGTCCGAAGCGGAGATTGCCGAGAACCTGAAAAACGGCGTGCCCTACGTCATCCGGCAGAAGATGCCGCTCACCGGCAAAACGAGCTTTGACGACCTGATCTACGGGCATATCGAGGTGGACAACAGCGAGCTGGAGGATCAGGTCCTGCTGAAATCCGACGGCATGCCGACCTATAACTTCGCGAACGTGGTGGACGACCACCTGATGGGCATCACCCACGTGCTGCGCGGCAACGAATATCTGTCCAGCACGCCGAAGTATAACCTGCTGTATGAGGCGTTCGGCTGGGACAAGCCCACCTATATCCACTGCCCGCCCGTGATGAAGGACGCGCATCAGAAGCTCAGCAAGCGCAACGGGGACGCGAGCTTTGAGGATCTGGTCGCAAAGGGCTACCTCAGCGAGGCCGTGCTCAACTATCTGCTGCTGCTCGGCTGGAGCCCCGAGGGCGAGAAGGAGATCTTCAGCCTCGACGAAATGATCGAAAACTGGGACCCCGCCCGCATCAGCAAGTCCCCCGCGATCTTCGATCCGCTCAAGCTCCGTCACATCAATTTTGAATATATCAAGGCGCTCTCGCCCGAGGCCTTCACCGAAAAGGCAAAGGCCGTGATCGGCGACGCGCTGCTTTCCAAAATCGAAAACGTGGAGCTGCTGTGCAAAAACCTGCAGCCCCGCACCGAGGTGCTGGGCGAGATCCCGGCGCAGATCGGCTTTATCGAGGCCGTGCCGGATTACGACAACGAGCTTTACGTCAACAAGAAGATGAAGACCGATCCCGTAAGCGCGCTGGAATCCCTCGGGACCCTGCTGCCCGTGCTGGAAAGCGTCCCGGACTGGACGCCGGACGCGATCTTTGCCGCCTGCGCCGCGAAGGCCGCCGAGCTGGAGGTCAAGAACGGCAAGCTGCTCTATCCCCTCGGCATCGCGCTGGCAGGCACCCGCTCCACCCCCGGCGGCGGCACCGACCTTGCGATCATCCTCGGCAAGGCGGAAACGCTTGCCCGCGTGAAAGCCGCGATCGAAAAGCTGTCCGCGTAAGACGAAGAAAATCATTATAATTCAAAATACAGAATGCTGAATGCTTTCCGTGTTTTGCATTTTGCATGCAGAAAGAAAGTGAAAAGTATGTCCGATAATATGACCAATCCGAATTTGCTGACCTCCAACTTCATTCACGATTTCATCGACGAGGATCTTGCCGCGGGCGTGAACACCCGCGTGCAGACCCGTTTCCCGCCGGAGCCCAACGGCTATCTGCACATCGGCCACGCCAAGGCGATCTGCATCGACTTCGCCACCGCCGAGAAATACGGCGGCGTGTGCAACCTGCGGCTGGACGACACGAACCCCTCGAAGGAGGACGTGGAATACGTGGAGTCCATTCAGGAGGATATCAAGTGGCTGGGCTTCCACTGGGAGCATTGCTACTACGCCTCCGAATACTTTGATTTCATTTACGAGTGCGCGATCAAGCTGATCGAGGCGGGCAAGGCCTACGTGGACGATCTTTCCGCCGACGAGATCCGCGCTTACCGCGGCACGCTGACCGAGCCCGGCAAAAACAGCCCCTACCGCGAACGGAGCGTTGAAGAGAACCTTGACCTGTTCCGCCGCATGACGGCAGGGGAGTTTGCCGACGGCGAAAAGGTGCTGCGCGCGAAGATCGACATGGCGTCCCCGAACATGAACATGCGCGACCCCGTCATCTACCGCATCATGCACGTCACCCATCACCAGACCGGGGACAAGTGGTGCGTCTATCCCATGTATGACTTCGCGCATCCGCTGTCGGACGCGAAGGAGGGCGTGACCTACTCCCTTTGCTCGCTGGAGTTCGAGAACCACCGTCCGCTGTACGACTGGTTCATCAAGGAGATCGGCTTTGCCGAGCCGCCCCGCCAGATCGAGTTCGCCCGCCTGAACATCAACCGCTGCATCACCAGTAAGCGCAAGAACATCCGGCTCGTGAAGGATCACCTCGTCTCCGGCTGGGACGATCCCCGCATGGCCACGATCTGCGGCATGCGCAGAAGGGGCTATCCCGCCAAAGCGATCCGGAATTTCATCGAGCGCGTGGGCGTGTCGAAGGCCTATTCCGTGGTGGATTACGGCCTGCTGGAGGCGTGCGTGCGGGACGAGCTCAACGCCTCCGCCCCGCGCACCATGGCGGTGCTGGACCCCGTGAAGGTCGTGATCGACAATTACCCCGAGGACAGAATCGAAACGCTGGAGATCGACCGGCATCCCGACCATCCCGAGATGGGCAAGGAGCAGGTGGAATTCGGCAGAGTGATCTATATCGACCGTGCGGACTTCATGAAGGACCCGCCGAAGAAGTATTTCCGCCTGTTCCCGGGCAACGAGGTCCGCTTAAAGGGCGCGTATTTCGTGACCTGCAATTCCTTTGAGGAGGACGAAAACGGAAACGTGACCGTGCTGCACTGCACCTACGATCCCGCCACACGCGGCGGCGACGCGCCGGACGGCAGAAAGGTGAAGGGCACCATCCACTGGGCGGGACCCGACGCCGTGCGGGCGGAGGTGCGCCTCTACTCCCAGCTCTTCGACGTGGAGGACCCCGCCGGCGTGCCGGACGAGGAATTCGAGGCCGCTGTGAAAAAGGACTCCCTCGTCGTGATCAAAAACGCCATGGTCTCCCCCGCGATCGTGAACGGAAAAGCGGGCGACGCCTTCCAGTTCATCCGCACCGGCTATTTCTGCATCGACCCCGATTCCACGCCGGAACGCCCCGTGTTCAACCGCACCGTGGAGCTGAATTCCAGCTTCAAGGTCAAATAACCAGAAGAAAGGTCGTCAGCTATGAAAATCGTATATAAGATCGTCGTTCCGCTGCTGGTCGTCGCCGCCCTGCTGCTGCTGGTCTTCACCCCCGTTCTGCACGTGAAGGTGGAGGGCTCGCTGCTGAACAATGAGAAAATGAGCATCCCGGAATACAATTCCGTTTACGGGACGATCGAGGAGATCAACCAGATGGACGCCTCCCGCAAGGAGACGCTGAAAAACCTTTGGGAAACCCTGTTCTCGGGCGAAGAGACCGAGGCCTCCAAAAAGCTGAAGGAGGAGTTCAAGGCGCCCATCACGTGGCTGATCGTGACCGGCGTGCTGCTGGGGCTGGCGCTGCTGCTGCTCCTCGCCGTGCTGGTGATCGCGCTCGCAACGAAGAAATACGGGCTCACGTTCCTGCTCTCCGCCCTGTCGCTGCTGTTCGCCTTCGGCGCGGACAAGGCGTTTTCACAGTGCGCGAAGCTCCTGCAGCGCATGAACCTGTCCTCCCTGCTCGGCTCCCTCGCGGGCGGGCTCGGGGATCTCGTCAGCGGCCTCGGCGACGCGCTCGGCGGTCTGTTCTCGGGGATTATGAACAACGCGTTCAAGATCGATACGCTCGCGTTTGCCTACGGCTATCATTTCGTGCTGCTCGCCCTGCTGGCGCTCACGGTGTTCACCGGCGGCTGGTTCATCAAGCGCCGCTACGCCTGATTGTTCGGATAAATATGCAATTTTTGCAAAAAGCCTCTTGACAAAGCGCCAAGGCTGTGCTATATTGTCAGTAATTTCACATGGATAGAGGCGCGTTTGCCAAGAGTAGCGGGAGTCACGGGCGGTTTTGCCCGCCGCGAAAGGGGCCGACGCCGAAGGGACCGGAAAAAACCGTCCGGCGTCCCTGGGCCGTGGGAGAAGATCTCACGGACTGTCACGTTTTTCGTGGAGCGCTATCGTGATTCCGGCTTTTTCCCGGTCCTTTCACGCCGCCTTCGCGAAGGCGGCGTCTCTTTTTGCTGTGAAAGGCGTTTTTTCCGTCAAAAAATATATATACAGAAAGGAAGCACACTCATGAAAAAGATCCTCTCCCTGATCCTCGTTCTCTCCCTTGCCCTCTCCGTCGCGGCGTTCGCCGCCTGCGGCAAAAACGAAGGCGAAGAGGCCTCCGGCAGCCGCGTGCTGAAGGTCGCCATGGAATGCGCCTACGCCCCCTATAACTGGAGCCAGTCGGACGATTCCAACGGCGCGGTGCCGATCAGCGGCTCCACCGAATATGCCAACGGCTACGACGTCATGATCGCCAAAAAGATCTGCGAAGCCAACGGCTGGGACCTCGAGATCGTCCGTCTTGACTGGGATTCCCTGATCCCCGCCGTCCAGTCCGGGCAGGTGGACGCGGTCATCGCCGGTCAGTCCATGACCGCCGAGCGCGCCAAGCAGGTCGATTTTGCCGGTCCGTATCTCTACGCCACCATCGTGTGCCTGACCAAAAAAGGCTCCGGCCTTGAAAACGCCAAGGGCATTTCCGATCTGGCGGGTCACTCCTGCACCTCGCAGCTCTCCACCATCTGGTACGATAACTGCCTGCCGCAGATCAAGGACGCGGACATCCGCTCCGGCCGTGAATCCGCCCCGCTGATGCTCACCGCGCTTGAAACCGGCGAAGTGGATTTCGTCTGCTGCGATATGCCCACCGCGCAGGGCGCGCTGAAGGCCTATCCCGATTTCGTGCTGCTTGACTTTGCCGGCTCCGGCGACGATTTCACCGTCTCCGAGGAGGAGATCAACATCGGCATCTCCGTGCAGAAGGGCAACACCGAGCTGTTCGACGCGATCAACAAAGTCCTTGAGCCCATGAGCCGCGACGACTTCAACGCGATCATGGATCAGGCCACCGCCATCCAGCCCATCGGCGAATAAGCAAAAACCGACAAATAAAAACGGGGGCGGCTGGTCCGTCCCCATTTCCAAACATAAGAGGTTTTTATGGATAACTTTTCAAAGCTTCTCACCGAGATCGGCGAGACCTGGGCAAAAAACAGCACCCAGTATCTGGTTGGCGCAAGGCAGACGATCCTGCTTGCCGTCGTCGCCACCGCGATCGGCTGTCTGATCGGGTTCCTTTGCGGCGTCCTGCAGACGATCCCTGTCCAGAAGCATGATAACGTCTTCAAAAAGGTCCTGCTTGCGGTCGTGCGCGCGGTGATCCGCGTTTATGTGGAGGTCTTTCGCGGCACGCCCATGATCCTGCAGGCGGTGTTCATCTATTTCGGCGTTCCGTATTTCTTCGGGACCGACAATGTTTTCCAGCTCCTTGTCGACTCTGTCAATGGGGCCTTCGGCAGACCTGTCCTCACCCTGATCGGGTTTGTCAGCTACTTCGTCGTGTCCGTCAACACCGGCGCGTATATGGCGGAGACCGTGCGCGGCGGCATCCTTTCCATCGATCCCGGGCAGACCGAGGGCGCGAAGGCCATCGGTATGACGCACCTGCAGACCATGCTGCACGTGATCCTGCCGCAGATGTTCCGCAACATCATCCCGCAGATCGGCAACAACCTGATCGTCAACATCAAGGATACCTCGGTCATGTTCATCATCGGCTATACCGAGCTGTTCGCGGTGCACAAGGGCGTGGTGGGCAGTACCTATGTGTATTTCCCCTCCGCCGTGATCGAAATGATCATGTATCTCGCCATGACGGTGATCTGCTCTGTTATCCTGCGTCTGTTGGAGCGCAAGCTCGACGGACCCGAAAACTTTGACGTGACCACCGCCGACTCGCTGGCGCACACCAGCGGCATGACGACCTACGTCAAAAAGAAGGAGAAGGAGGAGCTGAGATGAGCGAACCGATTTTAGTGATCCGGCATCTGTCGAAGAGCTTCGGCAAGAATCAGGTGCTCACCGATATCGACTTCGAGGTGGATAAGGGCGACGTGACCTGCATCATCGGCGCGTCCGGCTCCGGCAAAAGCACGCTGCTGCGCTGCGTGAACCTCCTCGAAACGCCCTCCGGCGGCGAGATCCTGTATATGAGCAGCGATATCCGCAGTCTCAAGGGCGGCGCGCCCGCCTATCGCCGCAAGGTCGGCATGGTGTTCCAGTCCTTCAACCTCTTTTATAACATGAACGTCCTCAAAAACTGCACGGTCGGTCCCCGCAAGGTGCTGCACGTCAGCAAGGAGGAAGCCGAAAAGACCGCGATGTATTATCTCGAAAAGGTCGGCATGGCGGCTTACGTCAAGGCGCGTCCCCGGCAGCTCTCCGGCGGGCAGAAGCAGCGCGTCGCCATTGCGCGGGCGCTGTGTATGCATCCCGATATCCTGCTGTTCGACGAACCCACCTCCGCCCTCGATCCAGAAATGGTCGGCGAGGTGCTGTCCGTCATGCGCAGCCTGGCGAAGGACGGCATGACCATGCTCGTGGTCACGCACGAAATGGCGTTCGCCAGAGAAGTCGCGAACAAGGTTGTGTATATGAACAAGGGCGTCATTCTGGAGCAGGGCACGCCCGATCAGATCTTCAATCACCCGCAGCATCAGGAGACAAAGGATTTCCTGGCACGGGTCCGGTAAAAAAGAAAAGCGCTTCCGGAAGGAGGCGCTTTTTGGTTGTCCTGCGGGCAAAGCGATATGTTCGCTGCGCGAACGCGATATATGCCGCTTCACGGCATGCGATATGTTCGCTGCGCGAACGCGATATTTCAGCCTGTGGCTGAAGTGTTTATCACGCGCGCGGCGCTCGCGCCGCATTCTCAGATCCCCCGGATCTCCACCGTGGGGATATATTTTTTTGCCCGGTCGCGCATGGCGAACAGCGTTTCCTCGTCGTGGGCGGAGCAGGAACCTTCGTTCAGGATCCCGGAGTCCTTGAACTGCTGCAGGTAATAGCGCGGCGCGCCGGCGATCCCCTTTGCGATCGCCTCGATATCCGCCGGCGTGTGGAACTCGCGCATTACGGTGGTGCGGAATTCATAGTCGATCCCGGACTCCATCAGCAGCCGGACGCTCTGCTTCATGGGCGTCAGGTCCAGCCCGGGTCTGCCGCAGGTGGCGGCGTATTTGCCGTCGCTGTTCTTCAGGTCCATGGCGACGTAGTCGAGCAGGTGTTCGTCCAACAGGGACTTGAAACGGTTCGGGTAAAAGCCGTTGGTATCGAGTTTGACGAGGAACCCCAGGGCGCGGATCTTTTTGATGAAGTCCGCAATGTCCGGCTGCACCAGCGGTTCGCCGCCGGTGATCGCCACGCCGTCCAGCTTGCCTTTCCGCGTGGACAGAAAATCAAAGAATTCCGTTTCGTCGATCACGCCGCCGTTTGCGGGCGCGATCAGGGGCGCGTTGTGGCAAAAGGGACAGCGCAGGTTGCAGCCGCCGGTGAACAGCGTGCAGGCAGTCTTGCCGGGAAAGTCCAGCAGCGTCAGCTTTTGCAGGCCTTGCAGGTTCATGAGTTGCCCTTTCTGCGTTTGTCCGCTTTTTTGGAGAGCGCCGAGCCGACGGACTGGAACAGCTGCACCAGAATGATCAGCACGATCACGGCGAAGTACATTACAAGGAAGCGGTAGCGGTTATAGCCGTAGGTGATCGCGATCATACCGAGGCCCGTGCCGCCCACCGCGCCGCTCATGGCGGTGTAGCCCAGCACCGTGGTCACGGCGATGGTCAAATCGGAGAGCAGGGAGGGGAAGGCCTCCCGAAGCATCACCTTTGTCACGATCTGGAAGGGCGAGGCGCCCATGGACTGCGACGCCTCGATCACGCCGGGGTCCACACCCCGGAAGGAGGCCTCGAACAGGCGGGTGATGAACGGGAACGCCGCAATGACCAGCGACACCACGAAGGAGTTGTTGCCCACTGCGGTGCCGATCAGCAGACGCGCCAGCGGCAGCACGATGATCAGCAGGATCAGGAACGGAATGCTGCGCAGGACGTTGATCAGAAAGCCCAGCACCTTCAGCACCGGCTGCGGCACGCGCAGCACGCCGAGCTTTTTGTCGCCCGCGGCAAGGATCATGCCCAGCGGCAGGGCGATCGCCGCGGCGATTAGGGTGGAAAGCAGGGTGATATACAGCGTATCCCAGATCGCGGCGGGGAATTCCGTTTTCAGCAGGGCGATCGCCTCCGCCCAGCTTTTGGCGGAAAAGGTATTCTCATTCAGCACGGCGTCGCACCTCCTCCGCAGTCAGGTCCGGGAACCCGGAAATATAGTTTAGAGCCCGCTCGACTTCCTTCTTGCCGCCGGGGACGCTGAGCAGCATGGACCCGTAGGTCCTGCCCTCGATCGTTTTTGTGGAGGCGTTCAGAATGGACGCCACGATCCCGCGCTCGATCGCCATGGTGGCGATCAGGGGCTTTTCGGTGGCCTCCACGCCGCCGAACACCACGCGGATGCAGCCGTCCGGGATCTCCGCGGCGGCCTGCTCGTAGCCCTCCGGGAACACAAGGCGGCGCGCCGCGCGGCTCTGGGGACGCGAAAACACCTCCGCCACCTTGCCGACCTCCGCCACGGTCCCCTTGTCAAGGATCGCGACCCGGTCGCAGATATCCTCCACCACGCTCATCTGGTGCGTGATCACGATCACGGTGAGGTTCAGCTCCCGGTTGATCTCGCGGATGAGCCGCAGGATCTGCCCCGTGGTCTTGGGGTCCAAGGCGGACGTCGCCTCGTCGCACAGCAAAATCTTCGGGTTGCTCGCAAGGGCTCTGGCGATCGCCACGCGCTGCTGCTGTCCGCCCGAAAGCTGGGAGGGGTAGTTCTTCGCCTTGTCCGGCAGGCCCACGCGCTGCAGCAGCGCCATGGCGCGTTCCTTCGCTTCCTTCTTCGGCACGCCCGTCAGCTCCATGGGAAGGCACACGTTTTTCAGGCACGTGCGCTGCTGCAGGAGGTTAAAGCTCTGAAAGATCATGCTCACCTCGCGCCGTTTTTCGCGCAGGGCTTTCGGCGGCAGCAGGGCCACGTCCTCGCCGTCCAGCAAAATCTGCCCCTGCGTGGGGCGCTCCAAGAGGTTAATGCAGCGCACCAGCGTGGATTTCCCCGCGCCGGACATGCCTATAATGCCGAAAATCTCGCCGTCGTTGACGGTGAGATTCACGTTTTCAAGCGCCTTCACCTCCCCGGCAGGGGAGGCGAAGGTTTTTGTCAGATTTCGGATTTCGATCATAACGCCTTACTGGACCGTGGGCAGCGTGTTGGTCTTGCCCGCGTAAACGCCCATGGGCTCCACGTGCACGGCAAGGACCTCGACCACGTTCGTGCCGTTCTCCTCGTTGAAGTTGTTGAGGTAGGGCACGTGCTGGAAGAAGTTGGCGTAGACCTCGCCCTGATCGACGACCAGGTTCGGCTGGACGTAGTCGGTGAAGACCTTGATATCAAGGGTGATGTCCTTTTCGGCAAGGATCTCCTTCGCGACCTCAAGGATCTCGGCGTGGGGCGTGGGGGAAGCGGCGACCGAGATGGTCTGACCGGCCAGCGCCGCGTAATCGAGGGAGGCGTCGAAGCCGTCGCCGGGGTTCTCCACAACGCTGAGCACGTCCTTGTTGTACTTATCGGCGATGAAATCGGCGACCTTCTGGGAGGAAAGCGCCGCGACCAGCGCCTTGGTCAGATCGGCGTCCTTGTTGTCGGCCTTCACGGCGAGGACGTTGGAATAATCGGAATACGCGCCCTCCAGCGCCAGCGCGTCGTTGGCGGGGGACAGGCCCGCGTCGATCGCGTAGTTGGAGTTGATGACCGCGAAGTCCACGTCGGCAAGGAAGTTCGGAAGCTGCGCCGCTTCGATCTCCTTGATTTCAATGTTCAGCGGATTCTGGGCGATATCCAGCTTCGTTGCGGTCAGGCCGGCGTCCTCCTTCAGCTTGATGTAGCCGAGGGACTCCAGGATCTTCAGGGCTCTCGCTTCGTTGGAGGGGTCGTTCGGCACGGCGATCACATAGCCGTCCGCGTTCGCGGGCGCGGCGTCGGAGCCGGCTTCGGAACCGGCTTCGGTGCTGCCGTCGGCGGCAGTGCTGTCGGCTGCGGTGGAATCGGTGTTATCGCCGCCGCAGGCGGCCAGTACGAACACGCAGCTCAGAACGAACACAAGGGACAGGACCAGGGCAAGTGCTTTTTTCATAAGAATTCTCCTTTTCTACGGCGTTGCCGTGTAAAATGGTGCGCGGGCAAAAAGAAACGGGAGCCTTGTGAGCCCCCGAAAAATGCCGTGCGCGGTATCAAAAAGGTCACGCGATACCGTTGACGAAGCATTTTTCGGAAAGCTTCATCATGCACATGCACATCATCATATCGCTGTGTCTGACGCGAACGTACATTTCGGTATCCTCCTTCTTGAAGTTGCCCCCATATTAGCACAACGTCCGCCCGAAGTCAAGAGGGATGCGGGATTTTAATATGAGAAACTTTTATTTTTATCATTAGTCCCGCGAAGGATACGCCGCGCGCCTCCGGCGGGGGCCGTGTAAAATGTCGATAAATGTCGATTATGGATAATTGCGTAAATTTATCCAAAAATATCAAAAAATTTCAAAAAAAGGGTTGACTTTTTTGCCGAACGGTGATATGATTTAGACAAATCAACAGAAAGGAAGGAAATGCCATATGAAAGCTACAGGAATCGTCAGAAAGTTTGATGAAAACGGTAGATTTGTGCTGCCCATGGAGGTCCGCAGAATGCTCGATCTCGACATGCCCGGCGACGCGGTGGAGGTTTATCTGGACGGCGAAAGCGTGATCCTGAAGAAGTATAACCCCGCCTGCGTGTTCTGCGGCGAGGCCGCCGATCTGGTGGCGTATAAGGATAAGCGCATCTGCAGGAAATGCATCCAGAAGCTCAACGTCCTCGCCGAGGACTGAGCGCCGTTATCCATACCATATTCAATACGACGAAACGCCTGACCGCACGGAGATGAAAAAATCTCCGTGTGTTTTTTTGTTTAAACTTCGGTTAAAGTCGCCCCCTTACAATACACACAACGAACACGAAGGGCGCCGCCGAAAACGGCTGCGATCCTTCGGAAAGGAAGTCAGCATGAAACAGGCGAAACGAAAATTCATCCGCACCGCGCTGTTCGCGGTCGGCGTACTGCTGGCGGCGCTGCTCACGGTCATCAACGTCACGGGCTTCACCATGGCGGGGACGGACGCGGACCGGCTGCTGGACCGGCTGACCGGCAACCACGGCAGCTTTGCAGCGGACGCGCCGACGGGGACGCGCTTCTCCCCGGAAGGCGACCGCTTCGGCCCCATGGGACCGACCTCCCCGGAAATGGAGAAAAGCCTGCGGTTTTTCACCGTCGCCTTCGACGACGCGGGAAACGCCGAGACCGTCGCCTTTGAGCTGTCGGCGGTCAGCGAATCGGACGCCGTCTCGTGGGCGAGGAGCCTGCTGTCGGGCGACCGGGGCTGGACAAAGGGGACCTACCGTTACCGGGTCTACCGCTTCGGCGACCGGACCTACGTTTCGGTGATCGATCAGGGGCGTGAGCTGACGCCGGTCTACCGCATCCTTGTGATCTCCGCCTGCGGCTTTTTTGCCGCCATGCTGCTCAGCTTTCTTGTGCTGCGGCTCGCGGCGGATCAGTTCCTCGGTCCGGTGGAGGAAGCGGACCGCAAGCAAAAGCAGTTCATCGCCCGGGCGGAATCCGATCTGCAGGCGCCGGTGGCGTCCATCGCCGCCAGCAACGAAAGCCTGGAGCGGCAGCTCGGCGAAAACGAGCACACCAAAAACATTGCGCATCAGACCCGCAAGCTCAGCCGTCTGGTCGGCAAGCTCGGCACGCTGACCCTGTTTGATGAGGGCGATCTCAACCGGCGCGAAACGGACCTCAGCGACCTGCTCACAAAAGCGCTTGACCGGGCGCGGGAGAAATACGCCGCCCGTCCCCTGACCGTGAGCGCCGCGATCCCCGCCGGGGTCTCCCTGAACGCCGACGCCGCGTATCTTGAAAAAGCCCTGTGGGAGCTGTGCGACAACACGCTGAAATTCGCGGTCAGTCAGGCGCACGTTGAGCTGACCGCCGCCGAGGGCCGCGTCACGATCCTGTTCACGAACGACACAACCTTAAAGCCCGGCTCCTATGAAGCCGCCTTCGACCGCTTCATCCGGCTGCCGAACGCCGACGCCCTGCCCGGCGTGGGACTCGGTCTCAGCCTCGTGCGGGATATCGTCGCGGCGCACAACGGCCGCGTCACGGCAGCCGTGAAGGAAAACCGCTTCACTTTGAAGGTCACGCTCTGACCGGCAGCATCATCAGCTTCGCGGCGCCGGGCGCCGTGATGATGATTCTGACTCTGTATATATCTCTATCTATTACTCTATCTATTACTCTATCTCTGTCGTGACATTGTCACGCACGCTCTGCCGTGACATTGTCACGCACGCCGAAAAAACGGCTGAAAGGAGGCTTTCCCATGGCGGAACCGATCGTCGTCATGAAACGCTACGAGCTGAAATACATTTTAAGTCCCGCGCAGTGCGAGCTGCTGAAAAACCGCCTCGCCGGGCACATGCAAATCGATCAGTACGGGCTGACGAGCATCGCCTCCCTGTATTACGACACGCCGGATTTCCGGCTGGTGCGGACCTCCATTGAAAAACCGGCGTTCAAGGAAAAGGTCCGTCTCAGGTCCTACGGGATGGCGACGGACTCCAGCCCGGTCTTTTTAGAGCTCAAGCGCAAGGCGTACGGCATCGTCTATAAGCGCCGCGTGCAGTCCACGATCCCGCTGGTGGAAAAATTCTTCGACGGCGACGGCGATATCTGCGCCGGGGGACAGATCAACAGCGAGATCCGCTATTTCCGGGATCTGTATGAAAATCTTTCGCCCAAATGCCTGATCATTTACGACCGCACCGCCTACTTCGAGCCGGACGGCGACCTGCGCCTCACCATCGACTATAATCCCCGTTACCGGTTTCATGACCTGAACCTCACCACCTCCATGGACGGCGCGCTGCTGCTGCCGGAGGGCTATGCGATCCTCGAGATCAAGGTGCAGGACGCCATGCCCCTGTGGCTGACAAAGGCCCTCTCCGAGGGAAAGATCTATAAAACCAGCTTCTCCAAATACGGAACCGCTTACGCGAAACAGCTCGTTTCGGCGTTGGCGGGTTAACAATCACTTGAAAGGAAGGTTCCCCATGTTTGATTCCGTTTTTACCTCCGCCTCCGTCACCGTGACCGAGTTCTTCACCATGGCGGGCGTCTCGCTCGTCGCCGGTCTCCTTTACGCCTGGATCATGAGCTTCCGCGTGCGTTCCACCAAGCGCTTCTTCCTTGTGAACGCGATTCTGCCGTTCGTGATCGCCACGGTCATCGCCTTCGTCTCCGGCAACATCGGGGCGGGCGTGGCGTTCGGCGGCGCGTTCGCGCTCATCCGCTTCCGTTCCGCGCAGGGCACAGCGGATGAGCTTGCAAGCATCCTGATCGCCATGTGCGGCGGCGTCGCGTTCGGCATGGGCTACCTCGGCTACGGCGCGCTTATCCTGATCGGTCTGGCTGCGCTCTATTTCGCGATCTCCCTGCTGCCCATCTTCGAGCACAGGGCGCAGGCGCAGGAAAAGCTGCTGCGCGTCACCATCCCCGAATCCCTCGATTATATCGACGTGTTTGACGATACCTTCGCCCACTATCTCAAGTCTTACGAGAACGTCGGCGTCAAGACCACGGGCATGGGCTCCATGTTCCGTCTCTCCTTTAAGATCCGCCTGAAGGATCCGAAGGAGGAAAAAGCCTTCATCGACGAGCTGCGCACCAAAAACGGCAACCTCGAGATCGCTGTTCTGCCTTATGTGGAGGCGGCAAACCAGCTCTGATGTCATCATACGATCGAAAGGACTGACTATCATGAAAAAGCTACTTGTTTTGTTGGTCGCGCTCTCCCTGCTGATCACGGTCCTCGCGGGCTGCGGCGGGGGAGCGGACACAGGGAATGCGACCGGCGGCGAAGTCGTCACCGTCGCGCCCGTCACCGCCGCGGCGGATACCTACGCGGACGGCGACTATAAAGACGTCACAACCGAGACCCCGAATGCCGAGATCACG
>CACZGD010000037.1 GCA_902780565.1 Oscillospiraceae bacterium | reverse complement strand
CGTCCGAACAGGAGCAGCCGCGCCTGTGAATAAAGGGGCACCTTCCCTGTAGCCGCAGGGATCTTCGCAAAGGCCTCAGCGACGGATTTCCCGTCAAAAGTCAGGACTCTGATCGGATGCGTCTTGCCGCTGTTGTCCGCGCTGTCCGGATCCAGAACCTGCAGACACAGGCGGCATCCTTCTTCCGTCCGGTCGATCCCGATCGCTTCAATGATCAGTCTGTCGCCAAGCTCATACCCCTGCGTCAGTCTGCAGCCTGAAGTGCATGTTATTGAAATAACGGTAATAAATATGCATAACGTTTTATGAAAGGCCTTCATGTGTTTCCTCGTTTCAGATGTGATTTTCTGATCCGTTCTGCTGTAAGCAGACTGATCGGCAGGAAAACGACGACCCCCGCAAACAGCGCTTCATTTCCGCCGGAGGCCAGCACCCCTGCAAGCTCCGTAACGTTTCCGGAAAGAAGCAGGCTCACGCAAAGGACCGGGATCGCAACCGCCGCCTGAATGCCGAAGCCGGGCTTCCGACCGCAGGCGCGCGACAGACATTCCCACGCGATCCATAAGAAAAAC
Organism: Oscillospiraceae bacterium; assembly: GCA_902780565.1. Lineage (GTDB taxonomy): Bacteria > Bacillota > Clostridia > Oscillospirales > Acutalibacteraceae > RUG806. The sequence goes on along the minus strand of CACZGD010000037.1, from coordinate 20,516 downwards.
GCCGTCCGCAGCAGGGCGGACAGGACCCAGATTGCAGCGATCAGGTTGTCCATCCGCTCCATGACGCCAACCTTTGCAAGCATTGTCAGCGTATAAAACTGAAACATCTGCCGTTCCCCGTATTCCCCCGTTACGCCTGTCGTCACAAAAAACAGACAGCTTGCCGTCAGCCCGAAGCCTGCCAGCCATATGGGGACGGCCTTCCTCTGCGGCCCCGAGATCCTGTCGCCCAGTACAAGCAGGGCGCCAAGCTCCGGCGTGCGCGCCACGGCTCGGAAGCCGTGAAGGATGAAGCGGAAAAACCCGTCTGACAGCGGCGGGTCCGGATTCGCGGGATCCAGACGTCCTGCCGTCGTCAGCAGGACGAAAAAGAGGGAAGCCGCCAGCAGCGCGGCGAGCAGTCCGCCGACGCGGCCGATCGTCTGAAGTCCTTTTCTTGCAAGGATCACGGCGCTGACAACGAGCGCCAACAACGGCAGCGGCAAAGGCGCGCCGTTGAGCAGGACCGATTCGGTAAACAAACCGAGCCGAGCCGCTCCCATTGCGGCGCTCCATGCGGCGCAGATCGCGAACAGCACGCCGCAGAAGCTTGTGAGACGCGGAGAGAAAGCGTCCGTCAGATCAAAGACCGAGCGCTGCCCGTTTTTGGTGATCAGCAGCGCCGGGGCAGCGGCAAGCAAGCCGAACAGAAGGAAGGGAAGAAACAGCCACGGGCGGTCCCCCTTCGCCATGCGCTCGTTTTCGGGCAGGATGAACATGAACAGCGCAAGGATCCTGCTGACGGAAAAGAGACAGCAGAGCTGTCCGACGCCGATTTTGAACCTGGAGGTCATCCGAATCTCATCTCTCCGATCTTTTGCCGGATCTTTCCGAGCTTTTTGGTGTTCGATCTGTAGAACGCGTCGCGCTGCGCGCGTCCCACAAAGGGGGAAAACGGCGCGGAGAACGGTATCCCGGCAAAAGACACCGTTGTGATATCCGTAAGCAGCAGCCCGATCCCGAGAAAGATCCCGAAAAATCCGGAAAGCCCGCCGACGGCGATCAGGGCGAAGCGGATCGGCGCAACGCTTTCGTGCAGCTTTGAGACGACGGCGGAAGATACTGCGGTGAACGCCACGATCAGCAGCATCGGCGCCGCGATCAGACCTGCCTCCACTGCCGCGTTGCCGACGGCAAGGGCGCCGACGATGCTCACGGCGTGCCCCACCGCTCGCGGCATCCGGAGCCCCGCTTCCCGCACGATCTCATAGACCAGATGGATCAGCAGCGCCTCGGTCACCATGGAGAACGGCGTACGCGCCTCTGCTGCGGCGATATCCGCCATGATCCCGGGCGGCAGGACCTCGGGATGGAAGGTACACGCGGCTACAAACAGCCCCGGCAGCGTCGTGCTGATCATAAAACTGACGACGCGCAGCAGCCGGATGAAGAAGGAATAGAATACGTTGGAAGCGTAATCGTCCTGCGTCTGGAAATGATCCGTCAGTAAAAACGGAACAATCAGCGCGAAGGACGAGCCGTCGACAAGAACGCCGATCCGTCCCTCCGTCAGCTTTGCCGCGAGCTTATCCGGACGCTGTGTGAATCCCGTTGCGGAGAACAGGGAGGGCGGACCGCTGTCCAGAAACGGGCGCAGACTTACCGCGCCCGGCAGCGTGTCGGCTTTCGCGTTTTGCAGCCGCCGCCGCGCCTCGTCAAGCAATTGACGGTCTGTTCTGTCCGCGAGGTAACAGATCACGACCGACGTGTGCGCGGTTTCCCCGATCTCCAGCTTTTCAAGGATCAGCTCCGGCGTCTGCAGCCGTCTGCGCAACAGCGCCGCATTGTCCCGCAGCGTATCCGTAAAGCCTTCGGCGGCGCTTCGCTCATCCTGTTCTGCTTCCGGCTCCTCCACGCTTTTCTTCGGATATCCCTGCACGCCGAAGATATAGGCAAAGGCCGCGTTCTCCAAAAACAGCACCAGCGATCCGGTCACAAGCGCCGCGCAGAGCTCATCAAAGACGCAGGATTTCTGCAGTCCCATGCCCTTATAGACTTTTGCTTCGATCTCCTCTTCCGGGAAGTCCGGCGTCTCAAACGCGAATACGGATGTGAGTGGTTTTAATACGGTTTCCGCGATCTTTTCGTCGCTGCACATACCGTCCAACGTCACCGCGGCGGCGGGGCGTCCGCAGACCGTCAGTTCACGGACAGTCAGATCGAAGCTTTCCGCAAAGCGACGCCGGATCTCCCGCACGTTGTCTTCCGTCCGATCAAAGAGGAGTATGTGTCGTTCCATTTATTTCATCCCTTTCTCTTTTTGGTATGGACGAAAAGAAGGCGGTTATACTGTTTGTATGAAAAAAGGAGGAAAAACTATGCTGACGTCATTCATCCGGACAGTTCTGCTTCTGTGCTTCGTAATCCTGAGCCTGCGGTTGATGGGCAAGCGGCAGATCGGGCAGCTTCAGCCCTCGGAGCTCGTCGTCACGATCCTGCTTTCACAGATCGCCGCGACGCCGATGCAGGACAACGATATCCCCATGTTGAATACGCTGGTCTCCATTCTGGCGCTGGTCGGGGTCGAGATCCTTCTTTCCGTCCTCAGTATGAAAAGCGGCGCGGTCCGTCTGCTGGTGGACGGCAGTCCCGTGCCTGTGATCGTGGACGGCAGGATCGATCAGCAGGCACTGCGCCGGTTGCGTTATACCGTGGACGATCTGTTGGAGGGGCTCCGTCAGAAGGATATCTTCGACGTGTCTCTTGTGCAATCCGCCGTTGCGGAAACAAACGGAAGCATCAGCGTGCAGCTCAAAGCGGGGGAGCAGCCTCTCAGCGTTTCGCTGTTTGGAAAACAGCCGCCGGAGCCGGGCGTCCCTGCAGTACTCGTCAAGGACGGAAAGCCGGATCCCGCCGGCATGAAGGCGGCGGGGGTCGGGGAGGCGGAGCTGCGCCGGATCCTGAAGCGGGAAACGGTCTCACAGCGGGACGTGTTTCTGCTCACCCTTGATTCAACGGGGCGGACTTATCTTGTCCGCAGGGAGGGGCGCAAATGAAGGGCCGCGTCGTCGTGGGTATTTTCTGTATTCTGCTCAGCTTCCTCCTGTCGCTCGCGGGCTTTCTGTATATCTGTGAAAATTGCCGGAAGCTGGAGGCGGGCTGCGCGTCCGCGCTCACATCGGAATCACCGCAGGCGCTGCTTGAGGAAAGCAAAGCGCTCCTGCGTTTATGGGAGGCGAGAAGGGACCTGTTCGGCGCGCTGCTCAAGCACTCGGACGCCGACGAGCTGACCCTCCGCTTCCTGGCGCTCGAAGCTCTCGTGAATGAAGGGGACGCCGCGGGCGCGAAAAGGATCCTGCGGGATACGCAAGTTCTGATCCGCGTGATTTTTTACGGAGAACAGCCGGAATTTGAAAATATATTTTAAAAAAAGCTTGCCTTTTATTTTTATTTATTATATACTGTACTGTATGGAAGTGCGGCACGCCGAGATCTGCCGCCGACGGAGGAAGCAAGTGACAAACGAACACACCATTCCACAGACGGAGTATACAGGTCGGATCCGCGAGATCCTTTCGGCGCGTTTTCCCGAAACGCAGCCGAAGGCTTTCGTACATACCTACGGCTGTCAGGGAAACGTTGCCGATTCGGAGCGTATCAAAGGCATGCTTGCCGACATGGGCTATGATTTTACCGATTCGCGGGAGGATGCGGATTTCGTTCTGTTCAATACCTGCGCGGTGCGCGAACACGCCGAGGACCGGGTCTACGGCAATGTCGGCGCGCTCAAGCCAATCAAGTCCGAAAAACGGGATATGATCATTGCGCTCTGCGGCTGCATGATGCAGCAGGCGCATGTGGCGGAAAAGATCCGTAAAAGCTATCCCTTCGTGAATCTGGTGTTCGGCACCTTTGCCATCGACCGCTTCCCGGAGCTGATGTACCGGGTCCTGCGCGGCGGCAAGCGCGTCTTCGATCTGGAGGAGCGCGAGAACGTGCTGCCGGAGGGGCTGCCTGTTCGCCGGGATTCCGACTTCAAGGCGTGGCTGCCGATCATGTACGGCTGCAACAATTTCTGCACCTATTGCATCGTGCCCTACGTGCGCGGCAGGGAGCGCAGCCGTAAAACGGAGGACGTGCTGGCGGAGGCGCGCGAGATCGTGGCCTCCGGCGCAAAGGAGATCACGCTGCTCGGGCAGAACGTGAATTCCTACGGCAAGAAAAGCGAAGACGGGGTGGATTTCCCGCAGCTTCTGCGCTTGGTCAACGCCATTCCCGGCGATTTTAAGATCCGCTTTATGACCTCGCACCCAAAGGACTGCACGAAGGCGCTGCTGGATGCGATGTCGGACTGCGAAAAAGTCGCGCGGCATCTGCATCTGCCCTTCCAGTCCGGTTCAAACCGCGTGCTCAAAGCTATGAACCGCGGCTATACCCGTGAAAAATATCTGGAGCTGATCGCGTACGCGCGGCAGGTGATGCCGGATCTCTCCCTCACCAGCGACGTCATCGTCGGTTTCCCGGGCGAGACCTATGAGGAATTCACCGAAACGCTCAGCCTCATCCGTGAGGTACGCTTCACCTCCCTTTTCACGTTCATCTATTCGCCCAGGAAGGGGACCGTCGCCGCAGCGCTGCCGGACCCCGTTCCCTATGCGGAAAAGAGCCGCTGGTTTTCCGAGCTCCTGAAAACGCAGGAGGAGATCGCGGCGGAGCGCTGCGCCGACATGGTCGGGCGCACGTTTGAGGTCCTCGTTGAAAATGAGACGAAGGAGGGCGGCGGCATGCTGACCGGGCGGACCCCCGGCAACGTCAATATCGATTTCCCGGGCTGTCCGTCGCTCATCGGCTCCTACCGGCAGGTGCGCGTCGTTTCCGCGAAGAACTGGATGCTGACGGGTGCGCTTGCGGAGTAAATCCCGCCGGGAGCAACAAAACACGGATTCACGGCTTTATCATTGACATAACGGCGGCGCTCAGCCGCCAAACAGAAAAGGAGACTGTTTATCATGGATCAGAATACGGAAGTCATCCGCGCCGCAAGAGCGCTCGGCAAGGCGATTCAGGCGGACGAGAGATACAAGGAATACTATGCGCAGCGCCTCAAGAACGATGAGGACAAGGCGCTCAACGGCCTGCTTGGCAAGCTGAGCATTCTGCAGATGAGCTATCAGAACGAGAGCGAGAAGGAAGAGCCCGATCAGGCGCGCCTTGACCAGTGGGACGAGGATTTCCGCCGCACCTACGGCGAAGTCATGCTCAACGACAATATGCGCGCCTATGGGGAAAAGAAGCAGGCGGTGGACGATATGATGAATTATATCGTGAACCTGCTGACCCTCTGCGTCAACGGCGAAGACCCCGAGACAGCGGAGCCCAAGCCCAACGACGAAGGCGCCTGCACCGGCTCCTGCTCCACCTGCGGCGGCTGCGGCTGATAAACGGCGGCCCGGTTCCCGGGCGGGAAAATCATTCCCTTTGAAGAGGTTGACATGGCAGAACTTACCCCTATGATGCAGCAATATAAAAAGGTCAAGGCCCAGTATCCGGACGCGATCCTGTTCTACCGGCTCGGTGACTTCTACGAAATGTTCTTCGAGGACGCGAAAACCGCCTCGCGGGAGCTGGAGCTTGTGCTGACCGGACGCGACTGCGGGCTGCCGGAGCGCGCGCCCATGTGCGGCGTGCCGTTCCACGCGGCGGAGACCTATATCGCGAAGCTGGTCGCAAAGGGTTACAAGGTCGCGATCTGCGAGCAGACGGAGGACCCCGCCAAAGCGAAGGGGCTCGTCTCGCGCGACGTGATCCGTATCGTCACACCCGGCACCGTCACGGAATCCAGCATGCTGCCGGACGACCGCTGCAATTATCTTGCCTGTATTTATACGCAGCCCGATGCGGTCGGCATGGCGTTCGTTGAGATCTCGACCGGCGACGTGCAGGTGGCTGAGACGTCAGGGCAGGAGGCATACATCAACGCCGCCGAGCGGCTTGCGGTCTTCGCGCCCACGGAGATCCGCGCGAATCCGCTCACCATGCAGGCCGGCGCGATACGCAAATATATCGAATCCAGCCGCCGCCTTGTGACGGATACCGTCCCGGAGGAGGATTTCGAGCTTACCGACGCCGCAAAGCTTGTGGAGGGGCATTTCAAAAAAACGGTTGCGCAGCTTGGGCTCAACGCCGTCCCCCATGCCGTCCCCGCGCTTGCCGTCGCGCTGAGATACCTGTATACGACCCAAAAAAACGATCTGGAGAACATCACGCAGGTTCGGCTGTTCCATGCGGAAAAAACGGTTTCCCTGTCCGCGACCACACGCGCGAACCTTGAGCTGACGGAATCCTTCCGCCGCCGGGAAAAGAAAGGCTCCCTGCTTTGGGTGCTGGACCGGACCCGTACCGCTATGGGCAAGCGCAAGCTGCGCGCCTTTGTTGAGCAGCCGCTGCGCAGCGTTTCCGAGATCACCTATCGCCAGAACGGCGTGGAGGAGCTGTACGCGGACCCCATTCTCAGGGGCGACCTGATCCACGCGCTTTCGGGCGTGCAGGATTTTGAGCGGATCGCGACCCGCATCGTCTACGGCAGCGCAAACGCCAAGGAGCTGCGCGGCCTGTTTGTCGCGCTGCAGGCCGTTCCCGCACTCAAGGCGCTTCTCTCCGGCGTGAAGAGCAATATCCTGAAAAAGATCCGCGATGAAATGGATGAAAACGCGGAGCTGTCCGCGCTGATCGACCGCGCGATCGTGGAGGAGCCTCCGTTCTCTCTGCGGGAAGGCGGGTTTATCCGTCCCGGCTACAGCGAGGAGCTGGATTCCCTGCGGGAGATCGTGTCCGGCGGGCGGGAGTTCCTGCTGAAGATCGAAAGGGAAGAACAGGAAAAGACCGGGATCAAAAAGCTGCGGATCGGCTATAATAAAGTATTCGGATATTATATTGAGATCCTGAATACCTATAAAGATCTTGTACCTGATTATTATATCCGCAAACAGACGCTGACGAACTGCGAGCGTTACATCACGCCGGAGCTCAAGGAGCTGGAAGCCAAGGTCCTGACGGCGCGCGAGCGCATCGAGAAGCTGGAATACGACCTGTTTTGCGAGGTCCGTTCCACCGCCGCCGGGCGCCAGCAAAGCCTCCGGCAGACGGGCGATCTGATCGCGACGCTGGATACGCTGTGTTCGCTGGCGGACGTCGCGGCGGAATACGACTACGTGCGCCCTGTCGTCGATCTCAGCGGCGTGGTCGATATTAAGGACGGCCGTCACCCGGTGGTCGAAAAATTCATCGGCGATTCGCCGTTCGTTCCGAACGATACGTATCTTGACCGGGACAAGAGCCGTACGCTCATCATCACGGGCCCCAATATGGCAGGTAAATCGACCTATATGCGGCAGACCGCGCTGATCGTGCTGTTGGCGCAGATCGGGTCCTTTGTCCCGGCAAGGGAGGCGACGATCGGCGTCGTGGACGCGATCTATACCCGCATCGGGGCGTCTGACGACCTTGCCGCCGGGCAGTCCACGTTTATGACGGAGATGAGCGAGGTCGCCGCGATCCTCGAAAACGCGACGGACGAATCCCTTGTGATCCTCGACGAGATCGGACGCGGCACTTCGACCTATGACGGCATGGCGATTGCCCGCGCCGTTTTGGAATACATCAATTCCCGCAGCCATATCGGCTGCAAGACGCTGTTCGCAACGCACTATCACGAGCTGACGGAAATGGAAACGCCTGATTCCGGGTATAAAAACCTGAACTGCGCGGTCAAAAAGCGCGGGGACGATATCTCCTTCCTGCGCAAGATCACGGATGGTCCCGCGGACGGGAGCTATGGCATCCAGGTCGCGAAGATCGCGGGCGTTCCCGATAAGGTCGTACGCCGCGCGAAGGCGATCCTGAAGGAGCTGGAGCAAAAGGAGCTGCAGCGTCAGATCTCCGCAGCGGATTCGGAGCTGGATCTGGATCTGCTTGCGGCGCTGACCGGCGAAAACCGCACGAATCCCATCCTTCGTGAGCTTTCCAATCTCAATATCAACGAGCTGACGCCCTTCGAGGCGTTGTCAAAGCTATACGATCTGCAAAAAATGCTGGATACGGTGTAATCATTCATGTCAAAAATCAACGTTCTGCCGCAGGAAGTGGCGGAGCTCATCGCGGCGGGGGAGGTCGTGGAACGGCCCATGTCCGCCGTGAAGGAGCTGATCGAAAATTCCATAGACGCCGGCTCCACGGCGATCACGGTGGAGATCAAGAACGGCGGCGTCAAATATCTGCGTGTGACCGATAACGGCTGCGGAATCGCGAAGGAGGATCTCAAAACCGCCTTTGTCAGCCACGCCACCTCCAAGATCCGCACACGTGAGGACCTCGATAAGATCCTCACTCTCGGGTTCCGGGGCGAGGCGCTGCCCAGCATTGCCCGGGTTTCGCATATCCGCGTGCTGTCGCGCACGCCGGATCGGGAGATCGGCGCCGTGCTCACGGCCTCCGGCAATGAGGATTTCGTTGTGGAGGACGCCGGCGGCCCCGTCGGCACGACCGTGATCGTGCGGGATCTGTTCTTTAATACGCCCGCGCGTATGAAGTTCCTGAAAAAGGACGTCACGGAGGGAAACTGGGTCGCGGACGCCGTCACAAAGACCGCGCTTTCGCATCCGGAGATCCGTTTTACTTTTATCCGAGACGAAAAACGTGTGTTTTCCACGCCCGGGAACGGCGATCTGCTGGCGTGCGTCGCCTCCCTGTTCGGGCGGCAGGTCACAGAAGGGCTGATCCCCTGCGCGTTTGAGAACGGGGATATTGCCGTCAGCGGGTTCGTATCGAAACCGCTCAGCAACCGCCCGACCCGTAATATGCAATATTTCTTCGTGAACGGCCGTTATGTGCGGATCCCCGCCGGGGCAACCGCTCTGGACCGCGCGTACCAGAACACGGTCATGGTCGGCAAGTTCCCGATGTGCTTTCTGAATATCACCCTGCCCGCCGAAAAAACGGACGTCAACGTCCACCCCACGAAAACGGAGATCCGCTTCTCGGATGAGGCGAAGCTTTTTGAAACCCTGTATTACGCAGCCAAGCGCGCGATCGCGAACGGCGACCGGTCTTATCCCGGCGTTACGTTGACCGGCAGGAACTCGATTTTGGAGGAGGCCGAAGGCAAGCAGCTTGCTTTCAGCGTAAAAACAGGCGCGCTGTCCGATCAGGACGAGCCTGTTCATTCCGCACCGGCCTCCGCGTCGAAGCCTGTTCGGGCAGTCCGCCCGGCGGTCTTACCCGATAAAACGGAGCCCAAGGCTCCCGTATCCGAAAAAGAATCGCCCGCACAGTTTGTCTCGCGCATTGCCGGTCCGCACACGGATCCCATTGCGGCGAAGCCCGCGTTTGAACCGGACCGCCGGATCGATATCACCAGGGATGAGGGCGAGGAATCTGCGCCCGTACCGAAGCCCGATCCCATATCCGCGCGGCCGCTTCGCAGCTATACGCTGCGGGACGGGTCCGGGGCCAGCTCCGTGTTTGACCGCCCTGCTCCCGGTCCTGCCGTCGATTACGCCGGGCGTTTCCGGGAACTCAACGAAAAGAAAAAGACTGAGGACGAAGCGTTTCCCACCGCGCGTGTGCTGGGACAGGCGTTTCGGACCTATATCATCGCCGAGTGCGGGGAAAAGCTTTTCATTATAGATAAACACGCGGCGCATGAGCGTATGCTGTTTAACAGGCTTTCAAAAGGGAAGGACGGTTTTCATGCCCAGCTTCTGCTCACCCCTGTTTCCGTGGCCCTCTCCGGCGCTGAGTACGCCGCAGTGGCGGATAATCTGCCGTTATTCCGGCAGGCAGGCTATGAGATCGAGGAGTTCGGCGGCAGCACCGTGCTGGTGCGCTCCTGCCCCGTTGAGCTGACGCGGGAAAGCGTTGCCGATCTTGTGCAGGAGCTCGCGGGGAAGCTGCTTTCGGGCGACCGCGCGCCGGTACCGGAAAAGCTCAACTGGCTTTGGCATTCCACGGCCTGTCGGGCGGCGATCAAGGGCGGCGACGACATGACGCTCCCGGAAATGCAGAGCTTTGTGGACCGTCTTCTGCAGGACCCGGACGTGCGGTACTGCCCGCACGGCAGGCCCGTCCTGTATGAGCTCAGCCGCCACGAGCTGGAAAAACAGTTTGGAAGGCTCGGCTGATGGAAACGAAACATATCGATAAAAAAATCCCGGTCGTCGCGGTCGTCGGTCCCACGGCCTCCGGCAAAACGGCGCTCGCCGTAAAGCTGGCGCAGGCGCTGAACGGGGAAGTGATCTCGGCGGATTCCATGCAGATCTACCGCGGCATGGATATCGCGACCGCAAAGCCGACGCCTGCTGAAATGCGGGGCGTCCGGCATCATCTGATCGACTTTCTGCCGCCGACGGAGGAATACAGCGTCAAGCGTTTTTGTGACGATGCGCTTGCGGCCGCGCAGGAGATCTCTGCGCGCGGCAAAACAGTCATTGTTTGCGGCGGTACAGGTCTTTACGTGGACGCGCTGCTCGGCAGGATGATCTTTGAGGAGGAACCGGACCATTCCGAGGTCCGCGCCTCCCTGCAGGCGCGGCTGCAGACAGAAGGACGCGAGGTCCTGATCCGCGAGCTGCTTGCCGCGGACCCGGCGCTTGAAAACGAGATCGACCTCGCGAACGACCGCCGGCTTCTGCGCGCGCTGGAGATCTGGCGTCTGACAGGAGAAAAACCGTCGGCGCGCCGTCGCAGGGCGACCGAAGCGGATACGCCTTTTGATCCTTTATATCTCGGGCTGTTCTTTCGGGACAGGCAGGTCCTTTATGACAGGATTTCCGCCAGGGTAGACAGAATGCTCGAAGCGGGACTGGTGGAAGAGACCCGCGCGTTTTATGAAAATCCGGCGTCCGCGACTGCCGTGGCGGCGATCGGCTATAAGGAGCTGCACCCTTTCCTTCATGGAGAAATGACCCTGGAGCAGGCGGTCGAAAACCTGAAGACCGCAACACGGCATTATGCAAAACGCCAGCTCACCTGGTTCGGGCGCAACGATGCGCTGATCCGCATTTATGCGGATGCTCCCGATGCGTCCGCCGCAGCGGCGCAGGCTTTGGAAGAAGCCGAGAAATTCCTTCTGCAAAGGAGGCGTACCGATGCGTGAGTACGGCGGGACTCCCACCCGCAAACAAGGGGAGATCAAAAAATTCAATCAGAAAAAATCAAAATTTACGAATATCGATTTCAATACGTCCAATCCTGTCCTGACCCGGATATTGATCGGCATCCTGACGCTGACGGTGCTGGTGTACGGCGTTTATCAGTTTTTGATGCTGGAGAAGAACCGCTCTCCGCTGAAAACGCAGACCGCTTTGGAACGTACGATCACAAAGACCGTCAACGTGGACGGCATCGTGATCCGGAAGGAGAGCGTGCTGCCTTCCGTTGCGTCCGGTACCGTTGTGCCTGCGATCCCGAACGCCAGCAAGGTCTCAAAGGGGGATATGGTCGCCAACGTGTTTGCTTCCGCTTCCGACGCGGCGAACGTTCTGCATCTCAGAGAGGTAGAGGATGAGATCTCTTATTATGAAAGTATCGAAGCGCTGACCTTCGGCAGCTTATATACGGACATGGAGACCTATCGGCACAATATTTCCGAAAGTCTTTACACGGTTACAGATCTTGTGGACCGCAACGATCTGGCAGGGCTCGGCGACGCGCTGCAGACGCTCAGCCTCTGGACGACCCGCCGCCAGATCTCAACCGGCACTGCGGTTGACGTCAGTGAGAATCTTCGTTCGCTGGAAGCCTTACGCAACCGTTATTCCGGCGGCTACGGCGATTCAAGACCGGTGACCGCAGATGAAGCGGGCTATTACGTCAACACGGTGGACGGCTTTGAGAACGTTCTGGATTATGACACCGCTCTGTCCGTAACGCCTGCTGAAGTTTCCGGTTTGCTGGAGCATTCGCTGCAGCCCGCGAATTCCTACGTCGGCAAGCTGATCACTCAGTTCAATTGGTATTACCTGTGTGTGGTCCCCGAGAGCGACGCGAATCAGATGAAAGCAGGCTCGACCATGACGGTCAGCTTCCCGTCTCTGTCTGAGCCCGAGGTCAAAATGACGCTGCGGGCGATGAACGGGGACGGAAACGGAAACGTTGCGCTCGTGTTCTCCTCAAATCTGATGAACGGGGAGGTTTCCGCTCTTCGGTTGGAGGGCGCGTCCATTTTGCTGGAGTCTTACACCGGCTTCCAGGTCGATATGAGCGCGCTGCGTATGGTGGACGGCGAAGACGGCGTCTACGTGCAGGACGGTAATATCGTGCATTTCCGCAAGGCGAAAAAGGTATACGCCGATAACGATATCATCCTGATCGGCGGGGAAGACGGCAAGCCCGGTTACGTCCGGCTTTATGATGAAATCATTCTGGAGGGCATCGATCTGTATGACGGAAAAATTATCAATTGAGCCGCGCTTTCGCTCTATTGAAGATAATTATAAAGATATTTTGCAACACATCGCAGATGCTGCTCAGAAAAGCGGCAGAAAAGCCGAGGATATCCGTTTTATGGCCGTCACGAAAACGCATGAACCGGCACTCATCAATCACGCGCTGTCGCTCGGGATCGATCTGATCGGCGAGAACAAGGTGCAGGAGCTTCTGGGCAAGCTTGACTATCTCGATCCGCCTGCTGTTGAGAAACACCTGATCGGGCATCTGCAGTCCAACAAGGTCCGAAAGATCGTGGGCGTGGTCAGCATGATCCAGTCTGTGGATTCGCTTTCCCTCCTGCAGGAGATCGATCGGCAAAGCGCGGCGCACGGCCTTGTGACGGATGTTTTGCTCGAGGTCAATATCGGCGGGGAAGACTCTAAGACCGGACTTGTTCCGGAGGCGGCGCCTGAGTTGGCAGCCGCAGCGTGGGAACTGCCGAACGTCCGACTGCGTGGACTGATGGCAGTGCCGCCCATCTGTGAGCCCGAATCCGAGATCCGCGGTTATTTTGCCCGTATGCGCCGGATGTATGAGGACCTTCGTTCTTCGGCCTCCGATCACACAGTCATCGATACGTTGTCGCTCGGCATGTCTGCGGACTACGTCCCCGCGATTTTGGAGGGGAGCACGCTTGTGCGGATTGGCAGCGCGCTGTTTGGAATGAGAAGATATTGATTAAATAAAGGTTTTGTTTATAATAGTCCATTATATATTAGCAGAAAGGAAACGATCAACATATGAAATTCGGAGACAAATTTAAAAGAGCACTCGGACTTGACGCGGAATATATCGACGACGAGGATGTCGGGTACGAGGATGAGGAAGAGGAGGAGCTTGCTTCGCCGGAACCGCCTCGCCGCACCGCCTATGACAGGCCCGTACTCCGGCCGCAGCGTGAAACGCCCGCGCCCGCGCCGCGCCGTACCGCGACCAAGGTCGTGGATATCCATACCACGGCAAAGCTGCAGGTCGTGCTGAAAAAGCCGGAGCATTTCGATGAGGCGACTGCGATCGCCGACGAGCTGCTGGAACGCCGCACAGTTGTGCTCAATCTCGAGGCGACCGCCAAGGATGAAGCTGGCAAGCTGATCTGCTTTCTGAGCGGCGTGGCGTATTCCAACGGCGGCAAGCTTAAAAAGATCGCGAATAATACCTATATCATCACGCCGTATAACGTGGACGTCATGGGCGATCTGCTCGATGAGCTCGAAAACAACGGCATGTTCTTTGTCTGAGCAAAAGGATAAACCGAAACTGAAAGATCGATATCAAACCAGGAGAAAGGATTGATTGCGAATGCTGACCCCCGACCAATTAAGAGATATCCGTTTTGAGCGTAATGAGGACGGCTTCTATCCGGCGGACGCCGTAGATCAGGCGCTGGATCAGATCCAGGAGGATTATGCCGAGATTTTTGCCGAAAACGGCAATATGATCCGAAAGATCAGCGTCCTTGCAGCGAAGATCGAAGAATACCGAAAGGATGAAAACGTTCTGCGCGACGTGCTGTATAACGCGCAGAAGAGCGCCGACCTGATCGTTGCCGCCGCAAACGACCGCGCTGCCGAGATCGAAAACGGAGCAAGAGACAAGGTCCACCTGATCGAAGCGCAGGCAAACGGCATCATCGACGACGCCAAGCTGAAGGCGGAAAAGATCAACGCCGCGGCGGAAGCGGAGTATACCAGCATTATCTCCTCCGCGAAGGTGCTTTCCGACGGTTATCTGAACGCGGCGCGGGAATCCGCCGACGCGGTGACGAAAGAAACGGAAAAGACCGTCAACGAGCTGTTGGAGGGCTGCGATACCAAGGCGACCGCCATGCTCGAAAACGCGCAGACCAAGTCGGCCTCCCTGCTTGAGGACGCGAACACCGCGGCGGAAGCGATCATCGTCAACGCGCAGGGTGAAGCGGAGGATATCATCAAGGCCGCCGAGCAGAAGGTGCAGGCGCATGTGGAAGAACTGACCCGGTCCGCTGCCGAAAAGGAGAGTGCCGCAAACACGATTCTTGAAGAGGCAAAGGCCGAGGCACAGCGCATGACCGACGAGGCGCAGCAGAAAGCCGCGCTTCTGGAAGCGGAGACTGCCGAAAAAGCGCAGCAGAGGCTTGCGTCTGCCGAAGCGGAGAGCGCGCGCATGATCACCGAGGCGCAGACCGAGAGCGATCGGCTGCTGAATGACGCGAAGGAACAGAGCGAGCGTCTTCGCATCGACGTACGCACCGAGACCGATACGTTGCGCCGTGAGACCGACGCGACCGTTTCGGGTGCGCTGGGCGAAGCGGAACACCGTGCATATGAAATGCTGGATATCGCCAAAACGACTTCTGCCCGCGTGATGGACGAGGCGAGGGAGAATTCCGAAACGCTTCTCACGACCGCGCGCGCGGAAGCGGATTCCGTTGTGGAAAACGCCAATAAATCCTCCTTCCTGAAGTATGAAGAGGCAAAGCGCCGTTCCGACGACGTTGTCGAGGAGACGCGCCAAAAGGCGATCCGGGAATATGAAGCCAAGATCCTGGAAGCGAAAACGATCTATGAAGACGCCGGGCGTATCTATGACGAGCGGCTCGCGTCTGCCGAAACCGACGCAGCGGCATTGATCGAACGTGCCAAGGAACGCGCGCAGGAGATCATCTCGAATGCGGAAACGATCGCGGAACGTTTGCGTACGGAGAATCAGGAAAAGGTCAGCCAGGCGCTTGCCTATGCAGATTCCGCTGTGGAAAGAAAGCTGAATGAGACCAAGGAGAAATGCGCCGAGATCCTCGCCCTGTCCCGAAACGAGGCGGACGCCAGAGTGAATCGCGCCGAATCTGCGTCCAATGAGTATTTCCGGCAGTCTCAGGCAAAGGCGGCTGCGCTCCTGATCGCAGCAAACACCGAGTGCGAAAGAATCCTGACGCTGGTAAAGAAAGAGATCCCGCACGACAGCCCGATCGCCTATTCTCTGCGCATGCCGCAGAACGTGCAGCCGCTTGACGATGCCAAGCAGGCGCAGGATCTGCTGCAGCAAGTCGGTATCAACAGTGTGCTGCATCTGGAAAAACCGGAGATCGGACCGGATCCCGCCGAGATCGCGACCGCTTCCGTTGCGCCGACCGTCGGTCGGGATATCGAGGCCGTTCACGCGATGGAAACCGAGCGCGCCGAGATCGCGGGCTATTCCGCTGTCGATTTTATTGAGGAGAACCATGCGCGGCGTCTTGCGGTCACGCCTGTCCTGCAACAGGAAGATGCCCAATTTACAGGCTTTGACGGCTTGACGGACGGTATCAAGAACAGTTTCGTGCCGTTGGAAGTCAAGTCAGACTTTACGACAGAAGACGTCGGAGCGGCAGTCACCGCGGCAAAGGACGGCGCCGAGAAGCAGACGGTACAGGCTAAGGAAGAGATCACCAGAATCAAGAATCTTCCCTTTGCCGAAGAGCTTGTCCCCGCTCAGCCGGAGACCGTCATCGAGGAGCCCGTTTTGCAGGCTGCACCCGAAGCACAGCGGGAAACTCAAACAGCTGCCGCGGAGGAGGCGCAGGAGCTGTTAAGAGAAAAAGCGGAGAGTTCGATTCGCGCGGACGCCGTTTCAGCGCCGGAATCTCTGTATAAAGATATTCCCGCGCCGGAAGTGGATTCCTTTGATGATTTTGAGGATATCGACTTTGACGATCTGAACGACGGATCTGAGATCGAGCCCGAAGTGCCTTCCCTTGTTCACGATCCTATCGAGAATCCCCGGGAAGCCGAAGCCGTCAAGACGGAGCCGGAAGCCGCTGCGGCTGCCCTGCAGGAGCTCTCTGAGCCGGATGCGGAAGCGGACTTTGACGAATTCTCTGATTTTGATGATTTTGAGTCTTTCGGCGACAGCCCGTCGGCGGATTCGTTTGAAGAAGACGACGTTTCCAAGTCGATCATGTCCAAGCTTGCGGAGATCCGTGAGAATCCGGGCGACGACGCAGCAGACGTGAAAGCGCCGGAGGCGGTGTCCGCCCCCGAAACGGCGCCGGACTCTGCCCTCCCGGCCGAACCCGTAAGCGAGCCTGCCGAGCCGCAGACGGTCGAATCGGCTCCGGCGACGGCATCCGACGGCTTCGAGGATTTCGGAGACGACGCAGGCTTTGACGAGATCGGCTCCGAACCTTCCGCCGTGACGCAGAAAGACGACGGCTTCGATATCGATTTCTCTGTTTTCGAGAAAGAGCAGCCTGTCCGTCATGCGCCCTTGTCCGGGAAGAAAAAGGGCAAAAATAAGAAAAGAAGAAAGTAATTTATGAATAAAAAACGTATTCTGACAGCCGTATTGCAGCTTGGCGGTATCGCGCTTCTGGTTTATGTGGATTATCTGCTGAAAGAGCTTGCCGTCGAACACCTGACCGGCGCCGGGACCAAGGTCCTGATCCCGCACGTCGTCGGTCTGCATCTTACGCAGAATACCGGCGCGGCGTTTTCGCTGTTCTCCTCGTCCACGTCCGCGCTGTCGGTCGTGACGGGCGTGGTGCTTGTGGGTGTTTTCATCCTGCTGACGGTTGTAAAGAAGAAGCCCCTGATCTATGATGTGTTGGTGCCGCTGATCATTGCGGGCGGCGCGGGCAATCTCGTGGATCGAATCAGACAGGGTTACGTCGTTGATTATATCCGTACCCTGTTTATGGATTTCCCGATCTTTAATTTTGCGGATATCCTGATCACCTGCTCCTGTGTGACTTTGATCATTTATCTCATCTGGGAAATGGTGCATGATCACAACCAGAAAAAGCAGACCGTCCCGTCGAAGGAAGAACCCGCATCATGACGCGCGAGGAATTTGTTGCGGAGGCAACCGACGCCGGTCAGCGGCTGGATAAATATCTTTCCGCGCTCCTTCCGGAGCTGTCTCGTTCCCAACTTCAAAAACTGCTGGAGGACGGCGCCGTGCTTTGCAACGGATCTCCGGCCGTCAAAAGCGATAAAATCAGAAGCGGCGATCGGATCTGTGTTTCGATTCCCGATCCCGTGGAGCTGACAGCCGTTCCGCAGGATATCCCGGTGGAGATCGTCTATGAGGACGATGCGCTGCTCGTCGTCAATAAACCGAAGGGCATGGTCGTGCATCCCGCGCCCGGCAATCCGGACGGCACGCTCGTCAACGCTTTGCTGTACCACTGTCAGGGGCGTCTGTCTTCGATCAACGGCGTTATTCGACCCGGGATCGTGCATCGCATCGACAAGGATACGTCGGGGCTGCTGCTCGTTGCGAAAACAGATGAAGCGCACGCATCGCTTTCCTCGCAGATCGCAGAGCACAGTCTCACGCGGGAATACCGCGCCGTAACGGTCGGACATCTGAAGGCGGATAGCGGAACGATCTCCTATCCGATCGGCAGAAGCCGGACGGACCGTAAGAAGCAGGCGGTGGACGGGCTGAATCCCCGGAACGCCGTTACCCATTACGAGGTCCTGGAACGCATCGGCGGATACGATCTTGTCAGATTTCGGCTCGAGACCGGCAGAACGCACCAGATTCGCGTCCATTCCGCATACCTTGGGCATCCCGTCGCCGGCGATACCGTATATGGCGGCGAAAAGAATTCCTGCGGCCTGCAGGGGCAGTGCCTGCACGCGATGACGCTCGGGTTTACCCACCCGTCAACCGGGGAGCGGCTCACTTTTACCGCGCCGCTGCCGACGTATTTTACGTCGTTTCTCAAAAAAATCAAAACGCAGGCCGGTTTGACCGGCTGAAATATCCCAGCAAAAGGAGCGTATCTTATGGATAATGTCTGCAAGCAGCGGCTCGCTATTGAAGCCGTGAAGATCCGTCAAGGCATTATCGAAAGCACCTATCACGCAAAGAGCGGCCATCCCGGCGGCTCGCTTTCGATTGCCGAACTGTTAAGCTATCTGTATTTTCAGGAGATGAACGTGGATCCGGCTGATCCAAAAAAAACCGATCGGGATCGTTTCGTCCTTTCCAAAGGCCACGCCGCGCCTGCGCTCTACGCCGCGCTCGCGAACCGGGGGTTCTTTCCGGTTGAAGATCTGAAAACGCTCCGTAAAACCGATTCCTATTTACAGGGGCATCCGAATATGAATTACGTCCCGGGCGTCGATATGAGCACCGGCTCCCTCGGGCAGGGCGTTTCCGCCGCTGTCGGTTTTGCGCTTGCTTCGAAGCGGCAGAACGATCTGTTCCGCGTCTATACCGTTCTCGGTGACGGGGAACTGGAGGAAGGCGAAGTGTGGGAGGCCGCCATGTTTGCGGCAGCAAAAAAGCTGGATACGCTGACCGTCTTTGTGGATAATAATAACCTGCAGATCGACGGCACGGTCGAGGAGGTCAATTCTCCCTATCCCATTCCCGAGAAATTTGCGGCTTTTGGGTTCCGCGTCATCGTGATCGACGGGCATGATTTCGATCAGCTCGAGGTTGCGATCGAGCAGGCCAAACAGACTAAGGGCTGCCCCACAGCCGTGATCATGGAAACGATCAAGGGCAAGGGCATCTCCTATATGGAAAATCAGGTCAACTGGCACGGCGCTGCGCCGAAGGAAGAACAGTACCGCATCGCTATGGATGAGCTGGACGCGCAGCTGAAAGCGCTTCAGGCGTAAAGGGGAGGGCAGGATACTATGGCAGAAATCATCAGAACCGCAACCAGAGACGCCTACGGAAAGGCGCTTGTTGAGCTCGGCGGGCTGGACCCGAATCTTCTTGTGCTGGATGCGGATCTTGCCGCTGCGACCAAGACCGGGATGTTCAAAAAAGCTTATCCGGAGCGTTTTATCGACTGTGGGATCGCGGAGGGAAATATGATCGGCGTTGCTGCCGGGCTTGCCGCTTCCGGCTTTACGGTCTTTTGTTCCTCCTTCGCCATGTTTGCGGCCGGCAGAGCCTTTGAACAGATTCGCAACTCGCTCGGTTATACGCATCTGAACGTCAAGATCGGCGCAACGCACGCCGGCGTTTCGGTCGGCGAGGACGGCGCATCCCATCAGTGCTGTGAGGATATCGGCCTGATGCGCACGATCCCCGGCATGACGATCCTGAATCCCGCCGACGACGTGGAGGCGCGCCTTGCCGTGCTTGCCGCAGCAAAACACGACGGCCCCGTCTATCTGCGTTTCGGCAGACTTGCGGTGCCGCGTGTGTTTGACGAAACCTACTGCTTTGAGATCGGGAAAGGCGTTTATCTCAACGAAGGAACCGACGTGACGATCATCGCGTCCGGTTTGCTGGTGGAGCGCGCCATCGCCGCGGTCGAGCTCCTGAAGGCCGAGGGGATCAGCGCCGCGCTGATCAATATGGCGACGATCAAGCCGCTGGACCGCGAGATCGTGCTGGACGCAGCAAGAAAGACCGGCTGCATTGTTACTGCGGAGGAGCATAATGTCATCGGCGGCCTCGGCTCCGCCGTCGCGGAAGCCGTTGCGGAGGCCTTGCCCGTCCCGGTCCTGCGCGTCGGCGTGCAGGATACCTTCGGCCGCAGCGGGCCCGCGTTGGAGCTTTTGGAGCTCTATGGTCTGACTGCGTCCAATATTGCTGAAAACGCAAAGCGCGCGATCGCGCTGAAAAAGAGTCTGATCTGAAAACGATATTCCCGACGCTGAATTACAAAAAGAGGAGTGACTGTTATGGCAGCATACTGCCCGAAATGTAACTATAAGCTTCGTCTGCGCGATTGGCGGCCTGAGTGCCCGAACTGCGGCGTAAACGTCGTTTACTATGGGATCGAGGACCGTTTGCGCGCAGAGGCGGACGTGGCGGAATATAACCACGCGCAGATTCAGCCTAAGATCGACCGCATCAAATTCTCGCTGATCGGGCACCCGCTCTGTATTACACGGCTCGTGGTCGGGGTCCTGCCGATCCTTGCCCTGCTGCTGCCGATGGGCACGCTGCACTATACGCTGCCTTACGCGCCGCACAACGTAACGGTGAACCTGATCACGATCGTGATGTTTATCATCAACAAAGGACTCGATCTTGAGCTGTTGACAAAGACCTGGCAGTCGGAGCTGATCGGCGCCGGTATGATCTGGTATACGGTCGCGCTCGTCAGTTTGGTCCTGCTG
>CACZGD010000036.1 GCA_902780565.1 Oscillospiraceae bacterium | reverse complement strand
CCTGACGCCGGGCTTCGTCAGCGTGGATACCAACAACATCTTTGAGCTGGAGGTCCTGGGGGCGAAGCACAAGATCGCCGCCATTATGCTGGAGTGCATTCAGGGCGAAGGGGGCGTGGTGCCGCTGAAGAAATCCTTCGTCAACGAGGTGGCGGAGTACGCCGAGCGCAACGATATCGTGCTGATCGTGGACGAGGTCCAGAGCGGCAACGGCCGCACCGGCAAGCTGTATTCCTACATGAACTACGGCATCCGGCCGGATATCGTCACCACGGCCAAAGGCCTCGGCGGCGGCCTGCCCCTGGGGGCGACGCTGCTGGGCGAAAAGGTGCAGAACGTCTTCGGTCACGGGGACCACGGCTCCACCTTCGGCGGCAACCCGGTGTGCTGCGCCGGCGCGGTCAGCATCCTTGACCGCATCGACGACGGGCTGCTTGCCGCCGTCAACGCCAAGAGCGAGTATCTGATGGAAGCCTTCAAGGACGCCCCGGGCATAGAGGAAGTCACCGGCATGGGACTGATGCTGGGCCTGAAGACCACCAAGCCCGCCGCGCAGGTGGTGAATGAACTGCTCGACAACGGCGTGCTGTGCCTGACGGCCAAGGACAAGGTCCGCCTGCTGCCCGCCCTGAACATCCCCATGGAGGCGCTGAAAACCGCCGCCGAGACCATCAAAAAAGTCTGCGCGGAATGACAGCGCGGAGCGCATAATAAAAACTTTTCCCCGTCGGGATCGCCCGGCGGGGGTTTTCCGCGTCCGGCAGGAGGCGCGCCCCGGCGCTCCCCTTCCCTTTTCGCCTCTATTCTATCAGGTCTTCAGTCCCAACCAACGGACTTTACCTCATCCCGCGCATTTTTTCCGAAAAGCAGCGCGGACGCTTCCTCCGGGGTGCAGACCGTAACGCGGGGTTCACGGCCGAATGCGTCCGTCAGGTTCTGCCGGTGCCACGGCTTCATTCCGTTGTCCACGGCAAGGATCCGGCAGCTGCGGATGTTGCCCGTGCTCATCAGCTGCGCCAGCAGAAAACTGACCCGCTGGCAGGCGTTGGCCTCATTTTCGTCGAACACAAGCACCTCGAAATAACGCTCGTGCTTTTTCGGACGGATCAGGCGCAGCATCAGCCACCAGACCGCGCAGACGCAGCCGATGACGGCAAACAGCGTAAAAACGGCGCAGATCACAGTTTCCAACATAAAAAAACACCTCATATCATGATATGAGGCGCAATGATATTTGACACTGTCAGCGGAACTGTAAGCCGGGTTCTGTCATTGAAGGCAGTCATCTGTCTTGGCGGGGGATTGCTCCCGCGCTCACGCCACCCGTCGGAGTATGGGCCGAGCAAGCCACTCCTGTCGGTGTTGCTCCGGATAGGGTTTACAGGACGCAAACGTCTCCGCTGCGCCGGTGAGCTCTTACCTCGCCTTTCCACCCTTACCGGCAAAATGCCGGCGGTATCTCTCTGTTGCACTTTCCCTTAAGGTCACCCTCGGCGGCCGTTAGCCGTTATCCTGCTCTGCGGAGCCCGGACTTTCCTCACACTTGCGTGCGCGATCGCCCATCCCCCTCGCTGGGTACAGTATAGCCGATTCGGGGCAAAAAGTCAATATCAAAAATCCGTGGGAGCAGAGGACGAAAAATGCGTTTTTGTCCGTTCCCCGGCTTTTTACGGCGCTGAAGCTCCGGCCATGTCCGTGCGGGGAAAGACCGCGCGGTTTCGTTTTTTAAAAGAAAGAGAGGAACGCGCCGAGCAGCCAGTAGAACGCCGCAACCAAAACAGGCAGCAAAACGAACATCAGAAAATAAAAGCAGCCCGGCATCAGAATCGCCACGGAAAGCAGATACGGCTTCATCAAATCCTTTTTACGCAAAACACCGAACAGGGACAGCGCGATCAGTATGAGTACGATCAAAATTGCCGCCGCGAACAGCCAGACGGAAAGTGACACCATGAAACGCATAGCGGGCTGCGCGTCGTGGATCGTGTTCACCGGGCTGCTGAACCAGGAGAGCAGATTACTTCCCCCGTTATCACACAAAAATACGGATAAAAAAACAACGCTCCCCCAACCCAAAACGAGCGCAAGCGCTTTCAGAATCCACACCATGGCGCGGAAAGATGAAGCATGATTTTCTATATATTTCGTTATTTTCATATGACACCTCTCATTGATTCATTTCTGCAAGCTGATTCATTGAGCGTTCAGATAATGCAACGGGCTTTCCAGAATTATCAGAAACGGAAATATTGCGTTCAACATTCGAAGAAACCATAACGAAACAAGTCGATGATGGAATCGAACAGGATACAGATTTCGTATAATACCCATTTGATAGATATGAGATCTCCATTTCACATTTTTTTTCGTCAAACGATTCAACGGTAAAAGAAACATCGTTATTCTTGAAAACATACTGATATGATTGGTTACCCAAATCCCATACTGATCCGTATGGAATCATAACACCGTTCTCACTTTCCTTATAATAGATAGTATCTCCATCTATGATTAAATCTTCGCCTTTGGAGTTTTTCAATTTCCCCAATTCCCCAGAATAAACAATCACTTCCGTTCGGTCATTGTCCTCTCCAATAATCCAGCCTTTTTCATTTGTTTGTTGCTTAAAGTTTAGAAGGCTATTTTTTTGATTTATATTTATTGTGCTAGGAATAGATGAGTCTGTACCTGCAATTATTTTTTTTACCATATTTATTACAGAGGAATTGCTCATCAAATTTACATGAGAAGAACGCACATGAAGTACTGTATTAGCACCTCTGTTAAACACCGCGCTCGCAGAAGTCACCGTACCATCTCCATTATTATTCATCTCATATTTTTTTACGGTTTTATCATTATTGTATATTATTTTTGATGGTGTATCCTGACCAATCCCGATAATCATATGAAATTCATTTGTTAGCCCATTTGCCACATGTTCACCATTTTCATCAAGTTCCAATGAAGAATGAAACGCTTTTGCTTCATTAAACATCGGCTTTGTAAAACCATTTGATTTTTTTCCCCAAGGTCTATTAGACATATATCCCCAAGCGCCACTTGATGTTGTCAATACTCTCGTACTGCCGTTGTTCTGAACGAACTCAATATAAGGATCGTCTCCATCAAGATAATGGCTTGTGGGCAATAGTTCATAAACAGAAGGAAAATTGCAAACCAAAGATTTAATAGTATCTTTTTGAGACGTTAATGACAAAAACGAAGAAAAATCACCGGTTTCCATTACATGCAAACCTTTTACTGCTCCGGTAAAAGGAGTTCCTATTGCAATAACCTTTGACGTTTTCAATCTATTTTCTTTTGACAACGCGAGATATTTTGACGCGACTAAACCTCCCATACTGTGCGCAACAATTATAATATTTGAGTAGTTTTGAACCAATTGTTGTAACTGTTCTGCAGCTGAAGAACAGCCTAAACGCCAATCATAACGAAAGATTTTTACATCATATTGTGGATAATAACTAGAATATAACTCCATATACATTACGTTACAACCAGCTTCACCAATATGAAGAGTAGAATCCTCTATTTCTAAAGTATTCAAACTATCTCCAATTTCAGAGCATGCCAATTTCTGCAGTTTTGCTGGGAGGAATGAAACCCACAAATGATCACCATTTTTTTCTCTTAATGAAGTTCCTCCGATCCCCGGAATTATTATGATAGCTTTTTTATTTGCTGCCGTGACAGGTTCTTGCTGAACCAATCCAACATCCGGTACCCCCACTAACAAAGCCATTATCATAGCTAACAATACCACAGTAATTCTTCGGAGGATTCTTCCTTTTCCCACATTGTACAGGTTTTTTTTCATTTTTTTCTTTTGCCTTTCATATTTAAAACGAGATTTAATGCGTACGCACCGATTTTACGCTGTTTTGTGCGGATGCTCCTTTCCGGACAGAGGATAGTTCATTCATCTGTTCCATTTATTATTATAATAATTATTTTTAATATGTCAACAGTACTCCCGAAGTTTACACAAATGCGAAACGTATTGTACATTTATATATTTGATACGTCAACCGGACGATCGGAAAATGCCGCGCTGCAAATCCGTCGCCCGCAAATGCGCTTTCCTCTTGCTTTTCCCCGCGCAATCGGGTATACTGACAGGGAAGAACAAACACGGAGGACAAGACATGGATATCATCGAACGCTTTCTGACCTACGTTTCTTACCATACGACCTCGGACGAGGAGTCGCCCACCTGCCCCTCCACCGCACGGCAGAAGCTGCTGGGCAAGCACCTCGCGGACGAGCTGAACGACATCGGCCTTGACGACGCGTGGATGGACGACAACGGCTACGTCTGGGCGCACCTGCCCGCAAACGACGGCACAGACGACATGATCGGGCTGGTCTCGCACATGGATACCTCCCCCTCCGCAAAGGGCGACGGCGTTAAGCCGAGGATCGTCTATTACGAGGGTGGCGACATCGAGCTCGGCAACGGCGTGATCACCCGCGAAAAGGACTTCCCGAACCTGAAGAACTACATCGGGCAGGACCTGATCGTGACCGACGGGACGACGCTGCTCGGCGCGGACGACAAGGCAGGTGTGGCGGAGATCGTGACCGCCGTGGACTACCTGCTGACGCACCCCGAGATCAAGCATAAGGGGATCGCGATCTGCTTTACGCCCGACGAAGAGATCGGGCGCGGGACAGACCGCTTTGACGCCGCCACGTTCGGCGCGAAGGCGGGCTACACCGTGGACGGCGGGGCCTTAGGCGAGCTGGAATACGAGAACTTCAACGCCGCCGCGGCAAAGGTGACTGTGAAGGGCGTGAACATCCACCCCGGCAGCGCCAAGGACAAAATGAAAAACGCCGCGCTGATGGCGGCGGACTTCATCGCAAGTATGCCCGCCGCCGAGACCCCGGCGCACACCGAGGGGTACGAGGGCTTTTATCACCTGTGCGAAATGAAGGGCGACGAAAACGAGGCGGTGCTGAAATACATCATCCGCGACCACGACATGGAGCGCTTCACCGCCCGCAAGGCGTTCATGGAGGAGCTGACCCGCCACATGAACGCAAAATACGGCGACTGCTTCACACTGGAAACGAAGGATTCCTATTACAACATGAAGGGGATCATCGACCGGCATCTGTATCTGATCGAGGACGCGAAGCGCGCGTTCAAATCCGCCGGCGTGACGCCCGTCACGGTCCCGATCCGCGGCGGCACCGACGGCGCGATGCTCTCCTATCAGGGCATCCCCTGCCCCAACCTTTCCACCGGCGGCGAAAACTTCCACGGCGTGCACGAATTCGTGAGCGTGCAGAGCATGGAAAAAATGGTGCAGGTGTTGGTTGAGCTGGTCCGCGGCTGAGCCGTTTCTTTTCTGAAAAAACTGCCCCGGCAAACCGAGGCAGTTTTTTGTTTCGTTTATTTCTGCGATTCCGCGGGCGCGGGTTCCTCCGGCAGAGGCAGACGCGTTTCGCCGTACAGCACCGGCACGTTCTTCGGGAAGACGCCGTTGTCGTATTCGCCGGTCCACTCGTCGCCGGTGGTCACGTTCTC
Organism: Oscillospiraceae bacterium; assembly: GCA_902780565.1. GTDB lineage: Bacteria > Bacillota > Clostridia > Oscillospirales > Acutalibacteraceae > RUG806. The sequence goes on along the minus strand of CACZGD010000036.1, from coordinate 15,659 downwards.
CTTGAAGTCCGCCTGTTCGCGCGCGGCGTGGATCTCATACAGCCCGATCAGCTTGCCGTTTTCCTTGCGCGCCGCCGCCCAGAAGGCGTGGTGCCCGATCTCGGTCACGTTTTCGGGGATGTAAATATAATCCATCTCGATCGCGGAGTTGAAGCAGTCCGAACCGATATAGGTCAGGGAGTCCGGCAGCGAATACTTCACGTTCGCGCCGTCGGGGATGAACTTTTCGTCCTTCGGCTCGTTCCCGTCGTAGTCACCGACGTAGGTATCCACCCGCTCGATGTGCCAGTTGCGGAAGATCGCCATGGTCTCGAGACGCTCCAGCCCCTCCGGCAGGTACAGCCGGAACAGCTCCGAATAATTGAACGCCAGCGGCCCGATTTTTTTGACCGTGGACGGCACGACGTAGGTGTTCACCTCATTCTCGTACTGCCGGGTATAATACTCGTTATACTTATCCTTGCCCTCGTTCTTCCAGTTTTCAGTCGGCCAGAACTGCGTGGTCTCGCCGGTCTTTTCGTCCACGTAGCCGAAGCGCTCGCGCAGATAAGCGTCGTGATCGATGGGGTAGCAGATCAACTCCGTGCAGTCCTTATCGAACAGCACGCCGTCGATATCGCAGTAGTTCGGGTTCTCCTCGTCCACGCGGATCTCCCGCAGGGCGTAGCAGGAATAGAACGCCTTTTCGTCGATCTTCGTCACGTCCCTGCCGATCTCGATCACGCGGATCTTTTCGTCGCAGTTGAACGCGTACTCATGGATAGCGGTGATGGGGCGGGTCTCGTCCCGCGTCAGGGTATAGGTCGTCGTGCGGATTTCCTTCCCCGCCTCGTCCTTCGTGATCTGCAGATCCGACTGCACGTCCGTGATCATATAGTCGATGCGCAGCTCCCTGAGCTCGCCGGGATTCGAGAAGCGCGTGAATTCCGTGGTGCCGTCCTCCAGCGCCGTATACTTGAACGCGTCGTTGTGCAGGATCCAGAACGAGAAGAAGATGGACACGGAGATCGCGATCACAAGAATGATCACCACCACGATCTTCTTGGCGCGCATATTCTCAAAGGGCTTGTTGATGTGCGGCTTCTGCAGGCCTTCGACCTGGTAGTCCCAGATCTCGTCCGCAGGGATCGCATCTTTATACGCGTCATATACGGCCTGGTCCACAAGATTGTTCTTGCGGGCTTTTTTCGTTTTCTCCCGCTTAGCCATTCGTGCTCACCTGCCCTTCCGTCTGCGCCGCTGTTACCTCTTCCCGGCGGCGCAGGACCGCCATGACCTTGTTCTGCTTATCGTCGTCGTAATCCCAGAAGAAATAGGGGATCGTCATGAGGAGATAGCCGACGATATCGATCAGGATCGGGATCATGATGATCCAGAGCCTTGAATCGTCCACATACAGCACGTCCCAGTTGGAGTTGAACCCGTGTGCCAGCAGCAGAAGCGGAATGATCAGACCCACGAACGAGGTGATGGGACCGGTGAACCAGCCGAACACGCCGGAAAAGCTTTCCAGACGTTCGCCGGACAGATACATCTGATAGTCGTTGACGCGGATATCCATATCGTGCCCGACGGAGGTCGGCACGGTCTTGGTCATCTCCATGAAGATCAGCACCACGATGCACACAATGCCGCAAAGCGTGGGGCTGCCGCGCAGGAAGAACAGGGACGCCACGATCACGGCGTTGCCCGCCGCGCGGGAGAGCTGATAGAAGATCATGATCTGCTTATAGGAGAAGCGCTTCATGAAGAAGGGCGTAAACAGATCCGGCGGCGTGCCCGCAAAGGACACCAGCGCCACGATCAGCGAATAGGCAAGACCGTAGAGCCGCATGGTGTAGAGATACAGGATCGTGGCGAAGGGCAGCATGCCGTTGCCGAGCGAATCCAACAGGCCCACGATAGTCTGCACCCACTTATATTTATTGCGCATAACGCCGAACATACCGTCCCAGAAGTTGATCTGCACCTTTTTCTCCAGCGGCGGCTGCGGGATGCGCTCCTTGATGCGCCCCGCGAAGATCATGGTGAGCAGGGCGAAAACGGTGAAGGAGATCGGCAGCACCCAGTGATAGAGGTTGATATCCTCCCACTTATGCGGCAGCCAGCCGACGATGACCGGCAGCACGATCGCAAAAATGGAATGCGCCAGATGCGACAGCTTGATGGGATAGGTGCGCACCAGCACGCGCTCGTGCGTGTTGGGAGAGATGTTCTGCGCGCAGGCCTCCAGCGAGTTGCCAAAGCCGAAGATGGAATAAACCGCGAACAGGAGGTTGGCCTTCCACACGCGCTCCACCATGTCCGGGATGTTATACAGCGGGAGCCAGCCGATGACCCAGACCATGATGATCTTCGGCAGGAAGTCGCAGTATAGCGAATACTTATACCGCCCGAATTTCGGCAGCAGCTTTTTGCGCCAGAAGATATTGCGCGAACCCGCCCAGCCGTTCCACAGGATGTGCGTGCCGAGGATCTTGAAGGCGGAGTCGCAGTTGATGCCCTCCAGCCCGTTCATGAACGTGACGAACGCGCCGTTCTGATTGAACAGCAGACTGATCGGCGCAAGGATCAGCGTCAGCCCGATCACGATCAGCCCGAAATACAGGCCGTAGAGCATTCGCTCCTTCTTCTTTTCCAAAAAACCGAGGTTATCGTTGATCACCCAGCCGATCATCGCCCAGACGTAGTTCAGCGGCATATTGATCAGACCGATGATCGCGAACGTCAGGTACGGCAGTTGGTAGTGATACATGAACAGGTAGCAACTCGCGCCGAACCAGATGTACTCGAGCAGCTTCGAGCCCGCGTAGTTCGACCCGACCGCAACAAAAATGTCCTTATACTCCCGATATGGGACGTACCGGCCTTCGGCAGGCTTGCTCCAGTGCTTCCGCACGTCGCCCGCGAACGACCTGACCTTTGCGAGTGTATCTCTTGCCATAGCTTCCGGATCACTCCATTTCCTTGATTTTCAGAGGATGTCCCCTATTGTAAAAGTATACAACTTTCCCCTGCGGTTTGCAAGTTTCTGTCGTCTATTCCTCATTTTTTGGAGATTCTATCCAAAAACGCACAGGCTTCTTTATGCAAAAGAACCGCCGGGATGCGGCGGTTCAGGGATTACAGAGCTTGCAGGGAACGTAGCCGGAGGCGACGATCGCGTCCCGCTCCGCCGTGACGTCGCGGCGGTTCTTGTCCTTGATTTTATCGACCGCCGAGCAGGACGGCTTGTGAAAGCGCATCGTATTCTGATTCAGCACGTAGTCCCGCGCGGTCCCGGTCGTGGGTTCCGTTTGTTCCGTCTGCGGCGCGGCGCGGTCCGGGATCGCCCCCGTCGTTTCCTCCTGCGGCGCGGACGTTTCCGCCGCAGTCGGTTCGGTCCCGGGTTCGGTCGTCTCCGTCGTTTCGGTGACAGGCGAGGCCGTCTCCGTCCCGGGTTCTTCTGTGACGGGCAGGGTCGTCTCCTCTTCGGTCATTTCCGTGACAGGCGCGGTCGTTTCTGTCTCCGTTTCCGTCCCGGTCTGTTCCGTCTCCGGGATCTTGCGTTCGATGTGCTCCAGCGTCACCTGCGTCGTGGGGGGCGCCGCCTCATCCATGCAGGCGGGCAGCAGACAGCAAAGAAGGAGCAGCAGCAATACGGCGGCGGAGCGCAATCGCCCGCCGCCGCGCCGCATAACGCGATCAGTTGCCATAGCCGTCGGGATTGCCGCTCTGCCAGCGCCAGGTATCGCGGCAGGCGTCCACGATGGTCTTCTCGGTCTTCCAGCCGAGGATCTCCCACGCCTTCGTCACGTCGGCATAGGAATTATCGATATCGCCGGGGCGGCGGGGCGCGATCACATAGGGGATCTCGATGCCGTTCGCCTCTTTGAACGCGTTCACCAGCTCCAGCACGGAAACGCCGTGGCCGGTGCCGAGATTGAACACCTCGCACCCCTTGACGGAGACTGCGCGCGCCACGGCCTTGACGTGGCCCTTGGCAAGATCCACCACGTGGATATAGTCGCGCACGCCCGTGCCGTCCGGCGTGTTATAGTCGTTGCCGAAAACGCTGAGCTTTTCGCGCTTGCCCACCGCGACCTGCGCGATATAGGGCATCAGGTTGTTCGGAATGCCGTTGGGCGCTTCGCCGATGAGACCGGACTCATGCGCGCCGATGGGATTGAAATACCGCAGCAGGCTGACGCTCCATTCGGGATCGGCCTTGCAGAGGTCCTGCAGGATGATCTCGATCATATATTTGGTGGTGCCGTAGGGATTCGTGGTGCCGCCGGTCTTCATATCCTCCTTGAAGGGGACGGGGTTCTCGCTGCCGTAGACGGTGGCGGAGGAGGAGAAGACGATGGTCTTCACGTTCTTTTCGCGCATGACCTCAAGCAGGGCGATCGTGCCGCCGATGTTGTTGTCGTAATACTCCAAAGGCTTTGCGACGGACTCGCCGACCGCCTTGAGCCCGGCGAAATGGATCACCGCGTCGATCTTATGCGCGTCAAAGATGCGGGCAAGCCCTTCCTTGTCGCGGATATCGCACTCATAATACGGGAAATCCTTCCCCGTGATCTTTTTCACCCGTTCGAGGGATTCGGCGGAAGAGTTGGAATAGTTATCCGCCACCACGATCTCATAGCCCGCCTCGAGCATCTCGACGCAGGTGTGCGATCCGATGAACCCGGCGCCGCCGGTAATAAATACTGCCATACAATATATCTCCTTTTTATATATTCTTGATTTACAAATGCCGCGCCGCTTATTCCCGCGTCACGAAGATGCGCAGCACGAGGGTGCGCTCGTCCGGCGCGTAGCTGACGTTGTAATCCCCGTCGGTTTCCTCCGGCAGCAGCGCGTAAACGCCGCCGTTCTCAAACAGGTCCGATACCGCGTTCTCCAGAAGGTCGGCGGAAACGAAGCGGAATTCCGCGCTGTCGCCGCCGTTTTCCACAGTATCGGCAAGGCGTGCTTCGATCGTCCGCTTCCAACTGTCCGCGGTGCAGACAAGGCCCTCTTTGCGATAATAGGTCCAGGCGTCGGTCTCACCGAAGGGCAGCGCCTCCGGCAGATAGAAATCCTTGTGGTCGGCGCGGATCATCTCCGTCGTCACGTTGAAATAGGTGTGCTGCAGGTTCCGGTCCCGTTCGGAGACCGGGTCGTCCCAGGTCACGTCAAGGTGATACCACGCGCCGTCCAGCCGTACGGCGTTCCACATATGCCCCTCCTCGCTTCCGTCCGCCGACACAGCGGTACCGCGCAGGACGCAGCAGGGCACGTGCTGCAGATCCATCACCAGCTTCGTGAGGTAGGCGTAGCCCTCACAGACAGCCTTGTGCCCGACCAGCGCGCCGTAGGCGTTCGTGGAATCGTCGGCGTCCGTATAGGTCACGTCCGCGCAGATGTGGTCGTGCAGCAGCAGCTCCTTCGCATAGGCGTCCGGCGCGTCGTCCAACGCGGCGGAAAGCGCGCGCGCCCCGGACATCAGCGCCGCGGTGCGGGCCTGACACTCGGAAACGGAGCAGGTATATTTCGGCAGGAAGTAGGAGGTCCCCTCCTTCTGCTGGTAGGAAAACTGGTTTTTGAGACAGAGCAGGTGCGGGTTGTCGTCCTTGAGGGCGGTGACAACGACCTTGAGCTCATCGAGCGTGATGGACGGCACCGCGATCTTCTCCGGATGTGAGAACACCGCGTTATAGATCAGCCGGTAAGCCTGCTGCCCCTTTTGCGACAGGCGCTCGTAATGGACGCGGGTGACGGGGAAATCCACGAAGGACTGCTCCGCCAGCAGCGTGCCGTCCATAGCCGTGATTTTTTTCTCCGTCTCCCCGGTCAGCCCGCTGATCCCGGGCGAACAGGCGCAGAACAGACAAACGATCAGCAGAACAGAGAGCAGAACTCCCTGCAGGTTGATTTTATGCATAACGATCCTCTTTCAGGTCTTGTCATTTAATGACCGCGTAATCGGGAGACGCAGTCAGGAAAGCGGAAATACGGTCCTTATATTCGTCGTAGAAGCGGGAATTGACGTCTGTCGTCGCAAGGTTGACCACTTTCAGGAACAGCCGCTCCCCATCCTCCGGCGTTTCAAACGCAAGATGCTGCGACAGGAAATCTACAGTCAGGCTGCCGCGGAAGGCGACGCCCTCGTCCCCGTCGTAAGCGCTTTTGATCGCGGCGTAAAGCGCGTCGCTCCCAAGCGTGTATTTGCCTTTTTTATAGCTGTATTTGATGGCGTTGTCGTTGAATTCCTCGGTCGGGCGGTCGAAATGCACCTCGGTATTCCCCACGATCTGGCAAAGGTTTTTGAAATTCGCCGCCGTGAACGAGAGGTAGTAGCGGATCGTGAGGCCGAATTTTTCCTCCAGCCCCGTGCGCAGCCCCACGGCGCCGTAGTCGCCGAACAGGCCGGACAGCGTGCCCTCGCGCCCCGAGACCGTAAGCCTGAGGTCGTTCGGCAGGGGCTTCACCTTCACGCTCTTTTCCTTTGCGGAAAAAGAGATCAGCGCCGCGTAATCCAAGACCTTCCGATCGTCGATCGTGACGAAAAAGGTCAGCGCGTCCGCGTCCGTAAACAACGCGTCCGGCGTAACGGTCGCCGCTTCGGGTCCCTCCTCGGTCGGGTGCGTTTCCAGCTCCCGCACCCCGATGAAGCGCTGCCAGTCGAATTCCTCGTCAAAATAGCCCCAGACGAGCAAAAACACACAGAACAGCACAAAACTCCCGACGATCGCCGTCAGGATAGTGAGCGCCTTTCTTTTGCGCCGGGCGCGGCGGACGTTCGACCTGCCGTGGGCGGCCGCGTTCTCTTGCTTCCCCATACTTCCATCCGTTCGTTTATTCGGCAGCGTGACCGCAATACCTTGTGTATTATTATATAACGGGAGCGTTGAAAATACAAGTTACATACCTGTAAGAAATATAGATTTTCGCGCGTGTAAAATTGTCAACTTTGCCGAGAAAGTTTTTCTTGACAGAATCGCTTTCATATGGTATTATAATGCAGCCGCATGTTACGGGCGCGCCCACGGCGCAAAAAAGCGGGTTTTCCCGCCCGGGACAGCGAGACTTATAAAGGAGAAACAACATGTACGCAATCATTGAAACCGGCGGCAAGCAGTATAAGGTCCAGGCAGGCGACGTAGTTTACGTTGAGAAGCTTGAGGTCGAAGCTGACAGCGAAGTCGTTCTGGACAAGGTCATCGCCCTCGGCGGCGAGGACGGCATCAAGGTCGGCGCTCCCTATGTGGACGGCGCGACCGTGACCGCGAAGGCGATCAAAAACGGCAAGGCCAAGAAGATCGTCGTTATGACCTACAAGCCCAAGAAGAACGAAAAGCGCAAGCTCGGCCACAGACAGCCCTACACGAAGCTGGAGATCGTCAGCGTCAACGCCTGATGATCCGGGCCAGATTCCGGTTTCCTTCCGCAGATACCGCGTCGTTCCGCATCACGGGGCACGCAGGGTTCGCCGAACATGGGGAAGATATCGTCTGCGCGGCAGTCTCGTCCGCTGCCTATCTTACCGCCAACACCGTCACCGAAATCCTCGGCGTCGAAGCGTCGGCTGAGGTGCGGGAAGGATACCTGGATTTCGCGTTCACCGGCAGCGAAGCTGCGGTGAAGCTCGTTCAAGGACTCAGGCTCCATCTGGAGCAGCTCCAAGCGGAGCATCCCAAACACGTAAAAGTCACTACGGAGGTGTAACAATGCTTAAGGTTAACATTCAGCTCTTCGCGCATAAAAAAGGTATGGGTTCTACCCGCAACGGCCGTGATTCCGAAAGTAAGCGCCTCGGCGCCAAGAGAGCGGACGGTCAGTTCGTCAACGCCGGCACCATCCTGGTCCGTCAGCGCGGCACGCACATCCATCCCGGCACGAACGTCGGCAAGGGCAGCGACGACACCCTGTTCGCCCTGACTTCCGGCACCGTGAAGTTCGAGCGCCTGGGCAAAGACCGCAAAAAGGTCAGCGTCTACGAGAACAACTGAGTTTCCCGAAAAAATGTCCCGCCTGCAAAGGGCGGGATTTTTTTATTTATGATACTTTTCGCCGCGTGCGATCTTAAAGCCGCGGTAGACCTGCTCCAGCAGCATCACGCGCGCCAGGCGGTGCGGGAAGGTCATCCGGGACATGGAGAGCCGCACGTCGGCTCTTTTTTTGACCGCGTCGGACAGGCCGTAGGAGCCGCCGATCACAAAGACGAGCTGGCTTTTGCCCGCGCTGCCGCAGGCGGTCAAATACGCCGCAAGGTCCTCAGAGGAAAAGAGCCTGCCCTCGATGCACAGCGCGGCGACCGCCGCCCCGGCGGGGATCTTTTGCAAAATCGCCTCCCCTTCCTTTTCAAGGGCTTTGGCGATCTCCGCCTCGCCCGGCGATTCCGACAGCAGCTCAACGGCGCGGATCTCCACGACGCTGACCTTCGCGTACGCCTGCAGGCGTTTCAGGTATTCCGCGGCGGCGTCCTCATAGAATTTATCCTTCAGACGCCCCACGGCGACGACCGTGATCGAATACATGACTTCCTCCCTTACAGAACCTTCAGATCGCCGACGATCAGAACACGATCGGCTTGTCCATGCTCTCCACCGGCGCAACGCGCAGGACGAAATCCACGTCCTCCTTCGCGCCTGCCTTTTTGAACGCGAAGGCCGTGGCCCCGCGCGCGAGGGCGGGCGTGTTGTTCTCCCGGCTCAGGTGGCCCAGCACGAAATACCGCGTGCCCGCGCCAAGCAGGCGCACGGCGGTCTCGGCGCAAACGTCGTTCGACAGATGCCCGAGGGCAGAGCGGATGCGCGCCTTGAGCGGCGGCGGATAAAAGCCGCGCGTGAGCATCTCCTCGTCGTAATTGCTCTCCAGCAATACGAGGTCGCACCCCGCGAGCGCGATGAGCATATCGTCCGTCATCACGCCGGTATCGGTGCAGATCCCGACCATGCGGTCCGGCAGCTCGATCACGTAGCCGCAGCTTTCACGCGCGTCGTGGGAGGTCGGGAAGCAGCTCACGCGGATATCCCCGACGCTCACGCCTGCGGTCGACAGCTTTTCGGTCACGTAGCTGCCGTCGAACTGATCGGTCTTCATGAGCCCCGAAAGGGTGCCGCCGGTAGCGTAGACCGGGACCTTGAGCTGATTCGCAAGCACCCGCACGCCCTTGATGTGGTCGCTGTGCTCGTGCGTCAGGAAGACCGCGCGCACGCTTGCCGGGTCGATCCCGGCGGTTTTCATTGCGGTCTTCAGTTGCCTGCAGGATGCGCCCGCGTCCACCAGCACGCCGTAATTCCCATAGCCTATGTAAGCGGAGTTCCCCCCGGAGGAGGAACACAGCGTCATGAATCTCGCCATGTTATAATTTGCTTCCTTTGCTGCCCTTGGCGCCCTTCGCGCCGCCGGCAAAGTTTTCGAGGATGTTGGTATCGAAGGAGAAGGTGATCGCGTCCTCTTCCCTTCTGCGCTTGAGCGCCAGCTCGATCATGCGGTCCAGCAGGACCGTATATTTGACGCCGAGCGGTTCCCAAAGGTAGAAGGACAGGGAGCCCGGGATCGTGTTGATCTCGTTGAGATACACCGTGTCCGTTTCGCCGTCGATCATGAAGTCGATGCGGGAAACGCCGTTGCACCCGAGGACCTGGAACGCCCGGACCGCGAGGGCCCGGATCTCCTCCCGCCGCTCCTTCGAGACGGGCGCGGGAATCTGGCGCTGCAGGCTTGCCATGCCCGCGCCGGACGACTTGGCACCGCCCTTCGCGCCGCCTTTTGCGCCGCCCTTGGCGCCGCCGGAATTGCCCTCATACTTATCCTTGAAGCTCAGGATCTCGTCGTGCTTGAAGGGCATTTCCAGCTCGCTGGCTTCGGCGTGGGACGTATCGCCCAGAACGGAGCAGTTGATCTCGGTCAGGTCCGTGATCGCCTTTTCGCACAGTACGGTGGAGGCATATTTGAAGCCGTCCTCAAGGCAGGCCTTAAGCTCGCGCCGGTCGTGCGCCACGGAAATGCCGACCGAGGAGCCGAGGTTCACGGGCTTGACGATGACGGGATAGGCGAGCTTGGCCTCGGTCCGGTCGAGCACGTCCTCGGGGTCCGCGAATTCGGAGGCGTAGAACCGCACGCAGTCCAGCACAGGCACGCCGTTGTCCTTGAGCACCGTCTTCATGACGTATTTATCCATGCCGACGGCGGAGGCGGTCACGTCGCAGCCGACGAAGGGCAGGCCGAGGGTCTTGAGATAGCCCTGCAGCGTGCCATCCTCCACGTTCGTGCCGTGGACGATCGGGAACGCGACGTCCACGTCGGAGATCACGTTGTCGCCGAATTTGCGGAAGGGATAGCGCAGGAGCCGGACCTTGCCGTCCGTGTTCATCAGCACGCAGCGCTCGCTCTTTTTGAGCAGCGCGGGGATATTCTTATATTCCTCAATGCAGGAGCACTCGAAGGAGGTATAGAACTCGCTGTTTTTGGTGATATACACCGGGATGATATCATACTTCGTCTTATCGAGCTGCCCGATCGCCTGCAGCGCGGAGATGACGGAGACCTCGTGTTCGACGCTTTTGCCGCCGAACAGCACACATAATTTGATCCGCATAGGCAGCCTCCTTAATAATTATCCGGCAGATCGTTTTCGAGCAGGATGATCTTGCGCTTTTCGCTGCCGATGGAATAGATCTTTTTCATCGCTTCGCCGAAGTCCTCATACACAAAGAGGTCCTTTTCGGGGAAGCCCGCCTCACGGATTCCCCTCGCGATGGGCAGCGTCTGCTTCGCGCCGATCAGGAAGATCTTGTCGCAGCAGGCTGCGGCCTCGCGGCCGAATTCGCAGTTGAGCTCCTCTTCCTTGCCGCCGAGCTCCACCATACCGGGCGTGACGAGAATGCGCAGCCCGTCGATTTTGGACAGCGTATCCAGCGCGGCACGGCAGCCGGCGGGGTTGGAGTTGAACGCGTCGTCGATGATCGTGCAGTTGCCTTTTTCCACAAGCTGCATCCGGTGCGGTACCGCCTCGATCCGGCGCACGTACAGGCGCATATCGGCCATCGGCATACCGAAGCCGTTCGCCGCCGCGATGGCGCCCGTAATGTTCAGCACGTTATGCTCGCCCAGCAGCTTCGTTTCAAAATCCGTCACGCTGCCGTCCGGCGCCTGCACCTTGAAAGCGACGCCGTTTTCGGATACGACCGCGTCAAAGCAGCGGTAGTCCGCATCCTCACGGAAGCCGTATTTGATGAACGCGTGCTTCGGCGGGTTCTGCCGGATGCGCTCGTTATCCCAGTTGACGTAGAGTCTGCCGTCGGCGGGCAGAGCGTCCGCCAGCTCGTATTTCGTTTTGATGATGTTTTCGACCGAGCCGAAGGACTCCAGATGCTGGTCGCCGAGCGCGGTGATGATGCCGTGCTTCGGATGCACGATGTCGCACAGCTCCTTGATATCGCCGACCCATTTCGCGCCCATCTCGCACAGGAAGATCTTGTGATAGGACCTGAGCGACGCGCGCACGGTCTTGACCACGCCCATGGGGGTGTTGTAGCTCTCCGGCGTGACGAGGGTATCCGTCCACGCGCGCAGGATCGTATAGAGATAGAACTTGACGCCGGTCTTGCCGTAGGAACCGGTGATGCCGACGGTCTCCAGCTCCGGCATGGAGCGCAGCATACGCTTGGCTTCCCGCGTGTAATGCAGGTTCACGCCCTTTTCCATCGGCTTGTTCAGCCCGTTCGCAAGCAGGATCAGCACCGGCACCGCCGCGGAGCAGAGCCCCAGCGGCAGGAATGCGAGATGCTTATCCGCCGTCGTGAGCAGCCACACGGACACGCCGAACAGCGCCGCCTCCAGAATCAGGAAGGTGACGATCATGCGCTTGACGCGGGCGGTGTAGACCAGCGGCTTTTTCTGCGGCTTGCTCTTATTCGCGGCGATCAGCGCGAAGATCGAGACCAGCAGCGCCGCCGCGCCGAGGCCCAGCAGCTTTTCCTCCCGGCACAGCCCCACGAAGGAGAGCACCAGCACGGTCAGGTCCGTGAGATAGTGATAAAGATTCTTGCCCATCCACTTCAGATGGGTATCGGTGCGGTAGCCGTCAAGCTGGAACATATGCAGGTTATAGACCATGCTTTTGAATACCGCGTAAAAGGATGTCAGGGCGATCGCGCCCCACAGAAGCTGTAAATACCAAACCATAGCTTTGCCTTTCGTTAACTCAGTTGCAGGAAGGAGGCGAGGATCGCGTTATAAAGCGTCGGATTCTCGATGAACGCGAAGTGGGAGCAGCCCTCCATACGGGCAAGCCCCGCCTCGGGGATCAGCGCCTCCATTTTTTCGGCGTCGGCGATCGGCGTCGCGGTGTCGAGCGTTCCCCAGATCAGGAGCGTGGACTGTTTGATCCCGGGCAGCAGGGGCGTGAGATCCTCGTTCACGGAGTTGACCAGGATCTGCCGCATCAGGGGGCTTGCCGCCTGATAATCCGCGGAGCCGACCATGCCCTGCAGCTTGTTCAGCAGCCCGGGCGTGTGGGACAGCAGCTTTTTGCCCATGCCCATCACCTTTTCCTTTTTCTGCTGCTCCTTCGTCTTTTCGGGGCGGATGCCGGCGGCGTCCACAAGGATGAGCTTTTCGATCGTGAACGGCAGGTCCTGCCGGTTCGCGAGCTTGATGATCACGCGGCCGCCGTAGGAATGCCCGAGCAGGATCACGCGCCTGACGCCGAAGTGAGCAAGGAAATGGGTGACGAAGTCGGCGTAATCGTCCACGTGCCAGTCCGTGGGGGGCTCCGGCGTTTCGCCGTGGCCCGGCAGGTCCATGGCAAGGACCCGGTATTTCGTCGCGACCAGATTCGCGGAGGGACGGAACAGCTCGATGTTCGACGCCCAGCCGTGCAGCATCACGACGGCGAAGTCGCTTTTTTCGCCCAGATCAAAATAATTTGTTTCAATATTGTCGATCGTAACGGTCATAATACACCTCTGTCAGGGGAATTCTCAATACAGGATATGGGCGCCGGCCGGAAACGTGCCGGTCCCGGGAAAGGGCTCAGTCCGCGGTCAGCACGTCGGACAGATCCACTTCCTCCGCGTCCGCCCACAGCTTTTCGAGGTTATAGTTCTCACGCTGGTCGGGGGTAAAGATATGGATGATCAGGTCATAGTAATCCAGCAAGATCCAGCCCGTGGCGCGGCCCTCCACCTGACGGGGCGTGAAGCCCGCCTGCTCCATCGCGAATTCCACCTCGTCCGCAAGGCTCTTGACGTGCGTGGAGGAGGTACCGGCGGCGATCACGAAATCGGAGGTGACGATGGTCAGGTCCTCCACCTTCAGCGCCTTGATGTCCTGGGCTTTTTTCTTGTCCAGCGCCTTGACGGCGGTCAAAACTTTTTCGTTCATGCTTCTTTTTCCTTTCTGATTTTTTCGAGTAAGATCTGATTATAGCAATTGACGGTATCGGGATGGATGGGGCGGTTTTCCTTTGCAAGATCCTCGATTGTGAAGCGAAGCCCCTCCTCCATCATCCATTCGAGCGAGGTCTGCGCGCGTTCGCGCATCTGCGCCACGCCCGTGTAATCCCGGTCGTCGGAAATGAAATCCGCAACGAAAAGAATCTTTTCTGGCAGCGTCATATCTGCGCGTCCTGTCGTGTGGAAGCGGATCGCGGAAACGATATCGTCCCCGGGGTCATAGGTCCGTTTCGCGTAGTCGGCGCCGGTGATCGCGTGCTGCAGCTTTTTGATCAGCCGCTCCGATTCCGAGACCGCCACCCCGTGTTCGTCGAAATACCTGAGCCCTTCCCTGCGGCCCAGCTCCTTCATCGCGTCGTGCAGCACGCCGGACACGTAGGCCTTTGCGGGGTCCCAGCCGTATCGCAGGGCAAGCCTTCTTGCCGCGTCGGCAACGCACATGGAGTGATAAAAGCGATAGTCCGACAATCGACCGCGGATATCGGCGATCATGGTCCGCACGGCTTCGGTCTGATACAGCCCGCGCTTATAGATGAAATCCTCCGTCTCCGGCGTCACAAGCCCGGACAGGTCCTCGCAGGAGGCGACCTTTTGCCGGATCTCCGTGGAGCTGACCGGGAACGGATCGAAATCCAGCAGGCAGGTATGCGCCCCGATCTCCGGGTGTTCGTCGAGATACGCCTGCAGCGCGCCGTTTTCGGTCGTCCGTTCGCGCCGCACGGCGGCAAGCGTAACCATGGACAGGATATCGCGGTACATGTACCATTTATGGAACTGGGTGAGCTGGTCCTCGCCGACGACGAAAAACAGCTCGTCGTCCGGATGCAGCGCGCGAAACGCGCGCACAGTCTCCACGCTGTAGCTCACGCCGCCCTTTTTGATCTCAAAGTCCGAGACCGTGATCCTGGGGTCGGTGAGGCTCAGCCTGCACATCTGCAGCCGGTCCTCGTCCGGGGCGGCGGTGCCGGTTTCGGTCTTGAAGGGCGAAACCGCGGCGGGAATCACAGTCAGTTCGTTCAGCCGCAGCGCGTGCAGCAGGAAGTCCGCCAGCCGGACGTGGCCCGTATGGATGGGGTCAAAGCTGCCCCCGAACAACGCGATCCGTTTCATTCTTCCCTCTTCTTCGGGCGGATGAGCTTGCTCCTGCCCTTTTTATCCTCAAAGGGTGATTTCTTCTTTTTATACGGTTTATTGTACACCTTTTCGGTGGAGGTATTCTTCACAGGCTTTTTCTTCGGCTTGTGCAGGTCGGGATTATACCGGTACAGCACCATGACCCCGCCGATGACCTGGATCACCTCGGCGTTCGTGGCGGCGGCAAGCGCTTCGGCGGCCTCGCGCGGCGTGAGGGGCGAGGATTCCACCAGCACCTTGAGCTTGATGAGCTCCCGCGCCCGCAGCGCGTCGTCCGTCTGGGCGATCAGCTCGTCGCTCATGCCGCCCTTGCCCACCTGGAACAGCGGGTCCAGTCCGTTTGCCTGTCCGCGCAGAAGCGCGCGTTCCTTACTTGTCATAATTACTCCTTATAAAACCTTTTTCAGCTCCGCCTCAAGCGCCCTGAGGGCGTTGCCGCGGTGGGAGACGGCGTCCTTTTCCTCTGCCGTCAGCTCGGCGAAGGACCTCTCCCCGACGTAGAAAATGGGGTCGTAGCCGAAGCCGTTCTCCCCCTTCGGCTCGAAGCCGATCGTGCCCTCGCACACGCCGCGCACGGTGAAGCGACGGCCGTCCGGGAACACGCACGCCACGGCGGAAACGAAGCGCGCGGTACGCTTTTCCGGCGGCACGTCCCGCATCAGCTCCACGATCTTCGCGATCTTTTCGGGATAGGGCGTATCCTCCCCCAGGAAACGGGCGGAATACACGCCGGGCTGCCCGTCCAGAAAGTCGATGCAAAGCCCGGAATCGTCCGCGATGCAGGGCATCATGGAATCGACGCAGCCGGAAACGGCCTTGAGCATGGCGTTTTCTTCAAATGTGGAGCCGGTCTCGGCGACCTCGTGCAGGATCACGCCGCACTCGAAATCGAGATAGACGTTGACCCCGAGGGGGCGCAGGATGCGCGTCAGCTCCTCGCGTTTTTTCATATTATGAGTGGCGACCAAAAAGTCCAAACAGACCCCTTCTCTCTTTCTTTTTTGCTTTCTCGTCCTGTTCGGGCGCGCCGTTCACGGGGCCGACAGGCTCAAAGGGCGGCAGCTCCTCGTCCGTCGGCTGCACGGGCGGATA
>CACZGD010000035.1 GCA_902780565.1 Oscillospiraceae bacterium | reverse complement strand
CGTCGAGAGCGCCTGCAGATCCGTTTGGGTCAGACCGATGGACGACCTGACGCGGATATCCATTAAGTTGTAGTCGCTGAAATACGTTTCGGCGTTCTCATACATATCGGGCGCGGTCGCCTTCATGCCGACGAAAAAGGCGGTGCCGAGCGCGACCATCAGCAGGATCGACAAAAACCGGCTGAAGTTCTTTTTGATCGTGCGGAGCGTATCCAGAAATAAAGGCCCTGACAAACCGCGTCCTCCTTACCATTCCAGACTGTCGACCGGCAGGGGATTGTCCCTGACCGTGATTCGCTGGACCCTTCCGTTTTTGAGGGTGATCACACGATTTGCGATCGGCGTGATGCCCGTGTTGTGCGTGATGATGACGACCGTCATGCCCGTATCCTTCGAGGTCTTCTGCAGCAGCTCGAGAATGCTTTTGCCGGTGGCGGAATCCAGCGCGCCCGTAGGCTCGTCGCAGAGCAGGAGCTTGGGATTTTTCGCCAGCGCCCGCGCGATCGCCACGCGCTGCTGCTCGCCGCCGGAGAGCTGGGAGGGGAAGTTCTGCGCGCGTTCGGCAAGCCCCACCTTTTCCAGCAGCCGCATCGGCGACAGGGATTTCGACGACAGGGAGGAGGCAAGCTCCACGTTTTCCAGCGCCGTCAGGTTCGGCACAAGATTGTAAAACTGAAAGACGAAGCCGACGTCCTGCCGCCGGTAGACCGACAGCTTGCGCGAATTGAGGTTGGAGATCAGCTCGCCCCCGACGCGGATCTTGCCGTCGTCGCACGCGTCGATCCCGCCGAGAATATTCAGCACCGTCGTTTTGCCTGCGCCGGAGGGACCGACCACCATGCACAGCTCGCCCTGCTCGATCTCAAAGGAGACGCCGTCCAGCGCCGTGATCGTGACCTCTCCCATTCTGTATTTCTTGTATACGTTTGAAAGCTCAATAAAGCCCATGAAGGATCCCCCGGATCAATAGATTTCTGCCAAGCCATATATTATCCATCATATTATAATAAAAAAATAAATAATAGTCAATACCGAAATTGAGAATAATACGCCTGCGGCGCGGACAAAGCGGACGCGCGTCTTTTTATAATATATCCTTCCGTATTTTAAAAAGACTGAAAAAAGGGACGCCCGGAGACAAAAAAAAGAGTATGCGACTATACACAAAATACGCATAAATATCTGTTTTTGGGCCGCGCCGTAAAACTGCGGGCACGCTGGCAAAGGGGCTTGACTTTCTATGCCAAACCGAGTAAAATAGTATTGAATATTCTTAAATGAAGGAGATTTTCAAATGTCTGTTCTTCGTCGCGAATTCGGCACAATGCCCGACGGCAGTCCCGTCTATGAATATGAAATGGAAAATCGGCGCGGGATGCGCGTCACGGTCCTTACCCTCGGCGCGACGCTGCGCTCGATCATCGTAAAGGACAGGGACGGCAAGGCGCGCGACCTGCTGCTCGGGTTCGATACCGTGGAGGATTACCTGACCCGGTCCGACTATCAGGGCGCCGTTGTGGGGCCTGTCGCGAACCGGATCGCGGGGGCGGAGCTTCCGCTGGGATCGAAGACCTATGAGCTGGTCAAAAATGAGAAGGATAAGCTCTGTCTGCACTCGAACGGGGAATATAATGCCGCGCTGTGGCGCGCGCTGATCCCGGACGCGGACCGGCTGGAGCTCACCTACGTCCATCCGGACGGCGCGAACGGCTTCCCGGGCGAGATCAAAAACACCGTGACGTATACGCTGACGGACAATAACGAGCTGAAGATCGGCTATTACGCGGTGTCTGACCGGGATACCTATCTCAATTTGACGAACCACGCCTATTTCAACCTCAACGGCTTTGACAGCGGGGATGTGCTGGACCATGTGGTGCGCATTGACGCCGACGCGATCACCGAGGTGGACCCCGATTCCATCCCCACCGGCAGGCTGTATCCCGTGGAGGGGACGCCCTTCGATTTCCGGACCGAAAAGCCCATCGGCAGGGACGTGAACGCGGAGGACCCGCAGCTTCTGATCGGCGGCGGGTACGATCACAACTACTGCCTGCGGGAAAATGAAGCCGGCGTCTGCCGCGAGATTGCGGCGGTACGCTCGCCTGAAAGCGGCATAAATATGCACGTTTATACGGATCTGCCCGGCGTGCAGTTCTATATCGGCAACTTCCTGGACGGGCGGACCGGCAAGGCGGACAAGCCCATGGTCAAGCGCGCGGGCTTCTGCCTTGAAACGCAGTTCTATCCCGATACGCCGCACCGCCCCGAATTCCCGTCCTGCCTGTTTAAGAAGGGCGAGCCCTTTGTGTCCGAGACCGTTTATGCCTTTGCGACGGACGCGCCTGACGCTGACTGACCTGCTCCCGACGTTAAAATAGGGGATTTTTCCTCTTGACTTTTCACGCGCGGTATATTATTATATATAAGAATAAAGCTAATTTTCGCAAATATCGCTTTTTTTACTTTTTCGGAGGTGACCGAATTGAGAAGGGGAAGAAGGCTTGCGGCGGTTGTTGCCGCTTTGCTGGCGCTGACGCTTGTGTATTCGAGCGCGGCGACCGCGGCTGTCCTGACTTTTGAGACGCAATTTGAATACGACGAGGCGAAGCTTGGCTGGCTGACGGATCTTGTGATCCGGGAGGATCTGAACAATATTTCCGCGCTGGTCGGCAAGGGCGGCCTGACCGCCGCGCCCGCCTATCCTTATACTGAAACGGCGGCGTCCTTCGCCGCGGATGTGAAGGAATATCTGCAGACCTACGACCTGAAGGAGGATTCGCTGCGCTCTTCCTACATCGCGATCTTCAGCATGCTTGCCGCGAACGCGGACGCGATCACGGCGGGGATCTCCGACTCCGCGGTGCGCGGGTATCTGGAGAACGTGGGCGTGACCTATACCTCCGAGCCGGACGCCGGCATGCAGGTGCTTGCGAAGGCGCTGTATACCGCCATGATCACCGGCGCGTTCAGCGGGATCACCGAGCTGGACCTTTCCGGCGGGATCTCCTTGGAAAAGGCGCTCGTCAAATACGTTTCCTCGCTTTCCGGTCTGACGCAGGACGACGTGCGGCGCTTCGCGCCGAACGGCACGAACGCGCTTTCCGATTATCTGCTGGCGTCCGCCCGCTACACGCTGTGGTCGAACGGTTACGACGTGGACGAAACGACCCCCGAGGACCGTGTGACCGCGCTTTCCGCCGTGATGACGATCCGCTCCATCGGACTGAATGTGGATGAGAACGCCTCCTTCGACGAGCTGCGCGCCAAATATACCGCGGCGCTGCTCGGAAAAAAATACAACGTGACGGTGGACCCCGACGTCCTTGCCGCCGCCATCGCTTCGGATGAGGCGCCGATCTATCTGCTGCAGCTTCTGGGGCAGAAGGCGGGCCTTGCCGTCCGGCGTGATCAGTCGCTCGGCGACGCGTTCCTGCTCGTCGCGCAGAATACGGACGCGTTCTCGATCGAGGCGGATGAGTTCTATGCGGACGTTTACGACTATACCTTCAAGCTTTCGGCGAATCGTTCGTCGATCTGGATTTATCCGACTTCCTACGCCGGAACGGTTGACGGGGCGCTCGTCAACATCACCGTGAACGGTCAGCCCGTTCAGGATAACTACTACACGCAGGTGAAGCTGGACCCCGATCAGAAGGAGCAGAAGCTCGAGATCGTGGTGGAGGCGACCTTGCGTTCCGCAAAGGATACCGAAACCTATACCGTCACCCTGACGCAGGGCGACGCCGACGCGGCGGTCCCCGGGCAGACCCCCGGCGACCTGCCGTCCTACGAGACCTCCGGCACCATCGTGTCCCAGATCCTTCGCAACGCGGGGGTCAGCGACCGGATCGTCAAGGCGACGGATAACCTGATCGCCGGTCTGCCGGACGAGGTCAAGAACGCGATGCATTTCATCGCGCCCACGCTCGGCGGGGAAAACGCGGGACCTGCTTCCGACGCGTCCGAGGGCGCCGTCCCCGGGCTGCCCGCGCAGCTTGATACGGAATGGGTCCGCAACGCAGGGTTCATCAGCATCCTCGATAAGCTCGGCGCAGTGCGCGACAGCTCCATTTCCGGGATTGCGGGTATTGCGCTCGCCGACGCGGAGGCAACCGATCCCTATAGCTTCATTACCCTGAAATGACCGCGTTTCGTGCGCCTTTTGCCGACGAAGCTTCGTCGGCAATTCTTTCGGAAGGGAGAGTATACATTGAACGAAAAAATTCTGATCGTTGACGACGACGTCAATATTTGTGAATTATTAAGGTTATATCTGACAAAAGAAGGCTATACGCCCGTGATCGTGAACGACGGGATCTCGGCGGTCAGCGCCGCCGCGGAGCAGAAGCCCGCGCTCATCCTGCTGGACGTGATGCTGCCGAAGCTGGACGGCTGGCAGGTCTGCCGCAAGATCCGCCAGACCTCCGACGTGCCGATAATCATGCTCTCCGCAAAGGGCGAGACCTTCGACAAGATCCTCGGTCTGGAGCTCGGGGCGGACGATTACGTCGTTAAGCCCTTCGAGGCGAAGGAGGTCGTGGCGCGCATCAAGGCGGTCCTGCGCCGCAGCGTGGCCCCGCAGGTCGATCTGCCGAAGGAGGTCAGCTACGAAAACCTGACCGTCAATATCACGAACTACGAGCTGAAGGTCCGCGGCGAGCACGTTTACGCGCCGCCGAAGGAGCTGGAGCTGCTGTTCCATCTTGCCTCCAACCCGAACCGCGTCTTCACGCGCGATCAGCTTCTGGACGAGGTCTGGGGCTTTGACTACTACGGCGATTCCAGAACCGTTGACGTGCATATCAAGCGCCTGCGCGAAAAGCTGGAAGGCGTTTCCGATAAATGGGAGCTGAAAACCGTCTGGAGCGTCGGCTATAAATTTGAGACGCGATAACGATGGCGCTGTTCAGAAAACGGAAGTCCGGGTCCATGTTCCGGCGCTTCTTCGCGCTGATGACCCTGACCGTGATCTTTTCCCTGACGGTGGCGAGCTTTTCCCTGATGTTCTCGTTCCTGAGCTTCTGGAAGCGCGACCATTTGAACGGACTTGCAGACGACGCTCTGAGCTTTGCTCGGAGCGTTACGCAGTTATACCATGAAGATAAGGACATCTTCCCGTTGGACGAGACCCGTGAATCCGCGTTTCTGCTGGCAAGTTCTTTTTTAACGGTTTCCAACCGAAGCGCGGGCGATCTGTATATCGTCGACGCGGAGGGACAGATTATATTATGCAGGGAAATGATCGAGCTGGACGGCGAAACGCTGCGGCTCGGTTCCTCCGACGCCTATCGGGATTTCCGGATCCCGACGGAAAAGCTGAAATCCGCGAATGCTGATTATCCCGTCCCCGTTACGGTCGTGACGGACGCGCTGCCCGGCCATCAGGCGGATACCTTCCTTGTGGTTGCGCCCTTTATCCGGAACGGGCATTATTTCGTCGTCTGCCTGCAGGATGTGGAAGCCTCCTACGTGCCGTATACGTCGGACCTGTTCCGCATGATCCTTGTGACGGGGCTGTGGGCGGTCGCGTTCGCGTTCATTCTGGCGCTGATCAATTCGCACCGGATGGTCAAGCCCCTGAAAAAGATCACAGCCGCAACAAAGCAGTTCGCCTCCGGGAATTTCGACGTGCGCATCAAGCCCGGCGACAATTATTCCGAGCTGCGCGAGCTGGTGGAGTCCTTCAACTCCATGGCGGACAGTCTGCAGATGATCGACGAATCCCGTTCGCAGTTCGTGGCGGATACCTCGCATGAGCTGAAAACGCCGATGACCATCATCAGCGGCTTTGTGGACGGCATTCTGGACGGGACGATCCCGCCGGAGGATACCGAGAAGTATCTGCGCATTGTGTCGGATGAGACCAAGCGCCTGTCGCGGCTGGTCGTCGCCATGCTCAACATCTCCAAGATCGAGGCGGATAAGCTCAAGCTCACGCTCTCGGAGGTCCCGCTGGCAGATCTGCTGTGCTCCACGATCGTCGGCTTCGAGAAATCGATCAACGAGAAAAACATCTCCGTGATCGGGCTGGATAAGCTGGAACCGCTCTCCGTGATGGCGGACGACACGCTTTTGGGGCAGATCCTGTTCAACCTGATCGACAACGCGGTCAAGTTCACGCCGGAATTCGGCGAGATCCGCTTTTCGCTGGCGCAGGACAAAAAAACGGCGGTCCTGAAGATCCGCAATACCGGCAAGGGGATCCCGCCCGAGGAATGCCCGCATATTTTCGACCGCTTCTATAAGGTGGATAAGTCCCGCGGGCTGGATACCAAGAGCTTCGGCATCGGTCTTTTCATCGTAAAATCCGTGATCGAGATGCACCACGGCACGATCACCGTTGAAAGCGAAGTGGACGCCTACACCGAGTTCACCGTGCGGCTGCCCATGTGAGAACGGGCAGAAATGATAAGCGTTTTTAAAGTGTATTTAATTTTTCTGTTTTAATATACCGGCAGATGAAGAGAAAGGAAGGACAGTTATGGATGATTATAACAATTCGCTCCGTTCCGACGATGAGCATTCACGCGGGACCGAGGACGGCGCGCCGGACGACCATGACGGCGCGTCCGCCAGCGCGAACGCGAACAACGGCTATTATGCCGGGCCTGCGCAGCCTCCTTTTTACGGGCAGGCGCCGCAGCAGGGACCGCAGTTCGGCAGCTATCAGGCGCCGGGCTACGGGCAGTATCCGGACTGGCAGCAGAACCGTTACGCTTATCCTGCGGGGAATCCCGGGCAGAGCGAGAAAAAGGGCAAGGGCGGCAAGATCCTGCTTGCGGTCCTGGCGGCCGTGGCGCTGCTGGTCGCGGGCTTCCTGATCAAAACGATCATCGACCACAGGGGGCAGACGCCCGAGACCACGCCCTCCCGCGCCGCGTCCGACAGCGAGGGAAACGAGCCGATCAACAACCTGGATGAAGCCGAGACCAAGGCGACGCCGAAGGTGGAGGTTACGGTCGGCGCGGACAAAACGCTCGACGCGACCGAGATCTATAAGAAGATCCTGCCGTCCTCCGTCGGCATTCTGGTCTACTCCAAATCCTCCAACGACCTGCTGTCGGAGGGCTCTGGCGTGATCTATCAGGAGGATAACGACGGCGAATATACCTATATCGTGACCTGCGCGCACGTGATCAAGGGACGCAACCAGATCATCATGGTGCAGCTCTCCTCCGATGAAACGGAGATCCGCGCCGAGGTGGTCGGCTATGATTCCCGTACCGATATCGGCGTGATCCGCATCAAGAAGAGCGGCCTGACCGCCATCGAGATCGGCGACAGCGATCAGCTTGTGGTCGGCGAGACCGTGTATGCGATCGGCAACCCCGGCGGCACGGAATTCGCGTTCACCTTCACAAACGGCATCGTGACCGCGCTGGCCCGTCCCGTGTCGTCCTCCTCGACGGGCTACACGATGGAGTGCATCCAGCACAACGTCGCCATCAACCCCGGCAACTCCGGCGGCGCGCTCGTGAATCGCTTCGGACAACTGATCGGCATCAACTCCATGAAAATCGTGGCGGCGGATTACGAGGGCATGGGCTTTGCCGTTCCCTCCTCCGTGTTCGTGAAGGTGATCAACGAGATCGTCGCGAACGGTTACGTCACCTCCCGTCCCAAGATCGGTATCTCCTACGTCAAGGCGTCTGACGAGCAGGTCTACGCCATGTTCGTCGCGATCAAGGATCTGCCCGCGGGCTCCATCGTGGTGGCCAATATCAGCGAGGATTCCGATTTCTACGGCAAGCTGAAGAAGGGCGATCTGATTACGGAGATCAACGGCAAAAAGCTGGATTCCGCCTCTGACCTTGCGGAGTTCGTGGAGTCTATGAAGGTGGGCGATACGATCCGTCTGCACGTGGTGCACATCAACCGCGACTATTCCTATGAGGAGGAGGATATCACCGGCAAGCTGGTCGAGGATATCGAATCCGCGCAGGCGGATTCCCAGGAAGAGGAAGATACGACCTCCTATTTCGACGATTACTTTGATTATTACGACGGCGAAGACGACTATGACGATTATGATGATTTCGATGAATTCTATCGTCGGTTCTTCGGCGGGCAGTGAGCCGCCGACGGCGCTGTAAAACAAAAAAAGTCAGCCCCGGGCAAAATCGAACTGCCCGGGGCTTTTTTCTATCCGTATTGCGCTTATTCTCCGAAGTCCTCCACAACCTCTGCAAAGGTTTTGGCGATGATGGGCTGGGTTTGCGGCCCCATGGAGTTCGTCTCGTGATAATGACGCTCGTTAAAGCGGTCGCGGGTGGTCTCGAGATAGGGCTGGGTCGGGTGCAGGACGAACTCGTTCGGCTCCACGCTGTAGCCGGTCATATCGTTCGTCACGCCGAACACCACAAGGTCCGGGTCCTTTGCGAGCTCCGCCAGCGGCGGCGCGTTCACCTCCGGCCCCTTGCCGGTCGCGCTCTCGGCGGCGCTGCGGTAGCCGCCGTACACGGTGGCGATAAAGCTTTCGCCCGGCAGCAGCAGGATCTTTTGATCGCCGAAGGTGAGGTAGGTCATCTCGGTCTTCATGGCGATGCCGGTCTTGGACGTATCGTCCGGGAAGGGACGAAAGCTCATGGTGCCGAGGATCGCTAAAAACGCGAGCACGTTGTTGTCCACCGGCAGATAGAACTGCCGCCGGAGGAAGCGGATGCGCGGCGCCAGCTCACGCTCCTCCCTGATCGAAAGGGAGGCCTCGGCGAACAGCTTGCCCTGCCGCTTGATCGTATCCACCGGATCTCTGCCGTCCAGGTCCGCGGCGTCCATGCCGCCGATCGCGCCAACGCCGAAAAACACCTGCGCGCCGGTCTGCCGGTAGATCTCCTCCCGCATATAATAGGGGTACTCGCCCGACAGCAGGCGGTTGCTGCCGCCGAGGGAATTCGGATGCGCCCCGACGTTGATGATATGGATCTCCCGTCCGTTGTCGTCCGGGTGGAAACGCAGCCGGTAGAGGATCTCGTGCCGGTCGGTGAAGGGGCGCTTTGCGTACAGCCCGTCCGGAATGGGCGCCTGCCCCATAAAGAGCCTGCCGGGACGGCGGGTCAGGTAGGCAGCCTCCGCCGCGCGCAGGGCTTTTTCAAACAACTGCTCCATGTACGCGGGGTCCTTGCCGTCGGACGGGATGGAGAGATGCGGTTTCCCCCAATAGCCCACGGTGTCGACTCCGGAATGAGAGTGGGTGCAGCTTACGTTGACGCTGCGGCAGCCCTTGATGATCTTCGACCCGCTGATCTTTGCGCGGATGCGCTCGACCTCCACGTTTGTCAGCCCCACGATATCCGCGGACAGCCAAAGAATGCCCTCGTCGCCGCCGCAGTCCAGCCACAGGGCGTGGATATAGACGGGGGAGAGGACTCCCTCCATTTTGTGCCCGGAGCCGTGCCCCGCAATGTAATAGGTTTTGCCGCTGTTTTCCTGCGGCATGATATCGTCCAGCGCGAAGCCCGCGCGGTAGCGTTCCCCCGTGATCGTGACGGGCGCGTTGCGCGTGATCTCCTGCCGGATCACGTCCCGCCGGACCTTTTTGCCGTACTGCGCCGTGATCCTTTGGATCGCGCCGGAAGCAACGTCCATGATCGCCATCGAAAAACCCCCTTCGGCGTGTATTCTCAATCCTACTATAGCAGAACAGTTTGGATAGATTGTGGAAAAATTGTAAATTCTGTTGCGATTTTGCGCAAAAAGAACCGGGCGGGGAGAATCCCGTCCGGTTCGCGCGTCTGTTACAGATTATTGATCAGCTTGATCAGGTCGGCGTAGAGCTGACGGATCTCGTTGGTCTTCACGAGACCGCCTTCCAGCGCCATATGGTCGCCGCGGTAGGTGGGGAAGACGTTCCACACGCCGGGCTGCACGTTATCGCGGTCCAGCTCCTGCTGCGGCGCGCCGAAGGGGGCGCGGGCGGAGATGGTGTTGACCAAGCCGTCGTTCGGCTGCCAGCTTTCGTCCAGCTCGATGCCGCCGGGCGTGACGCCGGTGTAGGAGCCGATCGCCTCGCTCGCGGTCTGGAACAGGACCTCCATGTGCTTCTTGTCCGGAACGGAATTGCCGTTCGCGTCCAGATCCGTCATACAGGTCGGGATGGAGAAATAATAGACGTTCGACAGCGTTTCAAAGCCCTGCACCATTTTAACGGCGTTGTCCACGTGCATATCATAGGCGGCGCTGTCCTCCTCAATGCGCCCGTCCAGCGGGGAGGGCGTTACGGCGTAGAAGAACGTGGTGGTCGCGCCGGTCTTGGAAAGCTTCGGCGCGGAGTCGCCGGCGTCGTAGGCCGTGGTGCCGTTGAGCGGCGCGGAAAGCGTGGTTACGGAATAGATCCAATCCGCCTTGCCGCCCGCAAACAGCGGGGAAAGCTCCGCCGCGTCCGTCGCCGCGCGCTCTGCCTCGCTGCCGTTCGCCATCAGCTCCGTGAAGGTCAGCACCGTGGCGCCGCCGAAGGAGTGCCCGAGAATATTGATCTTATCCTCGCTGCTGAAGCTGTCGATCAGCGGGGCGCAGGAGTAATCCTTGCCGTAGCGGGCATGGTGGCAGCGCTCGCTGTGCTCCTTGCCGTAGTCCACGCGGGTGCCGGTGAGCTGCGCGTAAAGCTCGCAGGCGCGGTCCCAGGCGGAAGCCGTGGGATTGACGGAGGCGCCGTGCGCGTCGATGCCGCGGGCACGCAGATAGGTCATCAGGTCGCCGCCGAACACGCCCCAGTAGGGGAAGAGCTTGTAATAGAACTCATATTCGCCCCAGCCGTCGAGCCCGTGGACGAAAACGTAGGTGTAATCGGTCTTCATGGTATCCTTTTCCATGTCCACCTCCGGCAGGTTTTTGGCCGGGAAGAAGAACATGATGATCGTCATGAACAGCGCAAGCAGCTTTTCCATATACAGTCCTCCGTTAATGTGTATAAAAATTCAATTCAATAATAACATATACAGACACGCGCCGTCAAGAGAAAAAACGCGGAACTCAGAGTTTTTGCAGCAGCGCGTCGGTTTCCTCCGGCGTTGTCGCCCAGGACGTCGCGATCCTGGCGACGGTGTGCGCGTCGTCCGGCTGCTCCCAGAAGCCGAGCGCGACCTCTTTTGACAGGCGTTCATATTCGGCGTTCTCCAGCAGCACAAAGATCTGGTTCGTCGGGGTTTCGGGTGACAGCGCGTAGCCCTTTTCCCGCAGCGCCTCCCGGATCCGGTCCGCCGCCTCGATCGCGGGGCGGCCGATCCTGCCGTAAAGGCCGTTTTGGAACAGCGCCACGAACTGCGCCCCCAGCGCGAAGCCTTTGGCGAGCAGCGCGCCGTGCTGCTTGATCTGCGTAAAGAAATACGGCAGCAGCCTTTTGTCCGGGATCACGACCGCCTCGCCGAACAGCGCCCCGCACTTCGTGCCGCCGACCGTGTAGGCGTCGCACAGCGCGGACAGGTCCCGCAGAGAAACGTCGTTCCCCGCGCTTGCCAGCGCGTAGGCAAGCCGCGCGCCGTCGGCGTAGAGATACAGGCCGCAGGCGTCGCACACCTCGCGCAGCGCCCGCAGCTCTTCCAGCGAATAGAGCGTGCCGTATTCCGTCGGCTGGGATATATAGACCAGGCGCGGCTGGACTGTGTGCGCGCGGTTCTCGTCCGCTGCAAAGCGCCGCATGAAGGCGCGCACGTCCGAAGCGTTCAGCTTGCCGTTTTCGCCCGGCAGCGTCAGGACCTTGTGCCCCGTCAGCTCGATCGCCCCTGCCTCGTGCGCGTTGATGTGCCCGGTATCCGCCGCGATCACGCCCTCGCAGCTTCGCAGCATGGCGGCGATCACCAGCAGGTTCGCCTGCGTCCCGCCGGAAATAAAGTGCACCGCGGCGTCGGGGCAGGCGGCGGCGTCGCGGATCAGGGCGCGCGCGCCCTCGGTAACGCCGTCCGTGCCGTAGCCGGGCAGGGGCGCGTCGTTCAGCTTGCTAAGCGCCTCCAGCACCGCCGGATGCGCGCCGTAGATATAATCGGATGCGAAATTCAGTTTTTCCATACCGTACTTCCGTTCTTTATCATGATTTGTAAATGATTTGCATAAGAAAAACGGGCGCGGTGGGGCGCCCGTTGCGGTTATCAGAAATCCTCGCCGACAGCGCTCATCGCGACCATCAGGATCTCCATCAGGTCGCCGGAAACGGCGCTCTTCTCCTGCAGGGCGGCGTAATACCCGTCAAAGGCGGAAACGTCGGGCGTGGTGGAATTCACGTCCCGGATCTTCAGCGTGACGGCGTTCCCGTCCGCGCCGAGCTTCAGGGAGGACAGATAGCCGTTCTCCTCCGTGCAGGTGATGGTGACGGTCTCCGGCAGCTCGCTCGGCACACCCTCGGGAAGATCCGCGGGCAGGGTGGTCTGTTCGTTCTTTACCTGTTCAAACAGATTGCTCAGGGAGTCAAACATCTTGCTCACGTTGGGGTCCAGGGAAGCGTCCTGCTTCAGCGCGTCCGCCAGCGCGGTCATGAACGCGGTCGTGTTCGCGGTCGCGGTGTAGGTTTTCACGCCGCCGGCATCGGTCACGTCCAGCTTAAAGGCGCTCTCGTCCATGCCTTCCACGGCCTTTTCCGCGGCGGCGGTCAGCTTCTTCAGCTCATCGCCGGAGGAGAACAGCACGGAAAGGTCGGGCAGCTCGATCGCTTCGCCGTCCTCGGTGCGCATCACGTCGGTCATGGTCGCCATCAGGTCCGAGAAGGCGTTTTTCAGCAGGTCCTTGTCCTCAGCCGACGTGTCGGCTTCGATCGCCGCGGAAAAGCCCTCGAGATCCAGCTTGCCGTCCTTCACGATCGTGGGGAGCTTATCCGCCGATTTCGTGAAGTAGCCCGCCAGCGCGTCGGCAAAATCCAGCAGCCCGTTGAACATGGCCTGCTCCTCGGGATCCTCCGCCATGTCGCCCATGCCGGATTTGATGAAGTCCATCATCTGGATCAGGTCGCCGTTCGCGATGTTTTCGGTCAGAAGCTTCAGATCGACGCCGAACAGCGGGGAGTTCTGGGTGGTATCCACAAGGATCAGCGTGGCGTTATGCAGCATCAGAAGTCTGCCTTCCGACGGCAGGTCGAGCACGACGTCGGAGGCGAACAGGTCCGCGCCCCACGCGGTCTTCAGCGTTGCGCTGTCCGCTTCCAGCGTCAGGGAGCTTGTGCTCACGGCGGTTTTCTCCTGGAGCCGCAGCAGCTGCTGCAGGTCTGTCAGCTCCGCGTCCTGCACGCCGTCGGTCGCGTCGGGCGACTTGTCGCCGTCGGCGGGCGCTTTGTCGCCGCGGAAGAACAGGAAATACGCGCCGACGCCGAGGGCGGCGACGAGGATCACGGCAATCACCGCGATCAGGATTTTTTTCTTGGATGCGTTCATGGGATTTCCTCCTGAAAATCAGATTTTTATTTGGAAACTTTGCCTTTTTTCTCGAATCTTGCGCGGTGCTCCGCGTCGGTGCCGGGCTTCGCGATCTCGCCCGCCTTCTCCAGGCTCATCTTGGTGAGCAGCGGACCGACCAGCTCATACACCAGCACGCTGAACAGAATGATATTGCGGATCATACCGGCCGCCTCGCCGCCGAGCGCCTGGGCGGAAACGACCATGCCCAGCGCCACGCCCGCCTGTGGGAACAGCGTGATGCCGAGGTATTTGCGCACGACCGGCGGGCATTTCATCATTCCGGAGGAAAGGTGCGCGCCGAAGTATTTGCCGAGGCAGCGGACGAGGATATAGACCGCGCCGATCAGGATCACGGACAGGGATCTGAACACGCTCAGCTCAAGCTGCGCGCCGGAGATCACGAAGAACACGGTATAAAGGGGAGAGGTCCACTGCTCGCTGCGCTTCATGATATCGACGGAGTATTCGCTCATGTTGCAGAAGATCGTGCCGAGCATCATGCAGACCAGCAGGGACGAAAAGCCGATCCTGACCTCGCCGAGTTCGAACTTCAGGCCTGCCAGCGCAATGGTCATCAGCACGAAAGCGATGGTGAGCGCAAGACGGTTTTTATTGGAGAAGAACAGCTTTTCGAGATAAGT
The DNA here is from genome assembly GCA_902780565.1 of Oscillospiraceae bacterium. GTDB lineage: Bacteria > Bacillota > Clostridia > Oscillospirales > Acutalibacteraceae > RUG806. The sequence goes on along the minus strand of CACZGD010000035.1, from coordinate 14,275 downwards.
GAGCACCACGCCCATCAGGCTGCCTAGCAGCAGGGAGCAGACGATCTCGATCAGGGGATTGACCACGACGGAAATCAGGCTGATGCTGCCGCCCTGCAGCGCCTGCGCGACGCCGAAGGAGACCGCGAACAGCACGAGACCGACCGCGTCGTCCAGCGCGACGATCGGCAGCAGCAGATCGGTCACGGGACCCTTGGCTTTGTACTGGCGCACGACCATCAGGGTCGCGGCGGGGGCGGTGGCGGAGGCGATCGCGCCCAGCGTGATCGCGACGGTCAGGGGAAGCTTTTCCTCCCCGAGGATAAAGTGCAGCCCGATCAGGGCGGCGTCCACCAGCAGGGCCGCCGCGACGGACTGCAGAATGCCGATCACCGTGGCGGTCTTGCCTGTGTGTTTGAGCTGCCCGAGACGGAATTCGTTGCCGATATCGAAGGCGATAAAGCCGAGGGCGCAGTTGGAAAGGAAAGAGACCTCGCCGATCTCGTCCATCGTGTGGAAGCCGAGGCCGGGCACGTTCAGCCGTCCCAGAACGAAGGGACCGATCAGCACGCCCGCGATCAGGAACGCGGTCACGTCGGGCAGGCCGAGCTTCATAACCTTGAACAGACGGGTCATCATCAGCCCCGCGAACAGCGCGACGGCTGTGGAAAGCAAAAGATTCATGGTTGGATTCAGACTCCTTTGGAGCGTGGATTTTCGCGCAAAAATTTACAGTTTATAATTATAATACAAACATACACGGAAAGCAAGCTTTTTTTGCGCGCGCCGCGGGATTCTTTTGCGCGATTCTTTGCGCGAAGCGCGGGATGATTCCGCTGCGTCTTTCACGAGCTCCGCGGCTGCGCCTCTGCGATTCCGCTTTTTTACTCTTGCAAATCCCATTCGGTTGTGATATGATAAAATGTAAATTGTGAAAGGAGGCGTCGTATGCTCGAATTGTTCGAACATTTCGGTTCCGCGATCCTTGCGGTGTCGGCAGTCGTGCTGCGTCGCCTGTTTCAGATCCTGTTCTTCCCGCTGCGCATGGTCGGTCGCTTCTTCCGGCTGATCGGCCGTTTTGCGGCGTCGTCCTTCCGGAACGTCGCCGGCGGGCAGCGCTACTTTACGGGGCGGCTTGCGCGCTCGCTCAGGACCCTGTTCAAAACGCTGTTCACGCATCCCGCCAGCTTTTTCCCGGTTTTGTTCTATTATATCGGGCGCGGGCTCAAACAATATAAAAAGCTTGCGCGTTACCTGCTGCTGCTCGGCGCGCCCGCCGCGGCCGCGGTGCTGCTGCTGTTCACCGTGCGGTATTACGGCAGCCGCGCGCTCGCGCTGCGCCTGACGTGGCAGGGCGAGGTGCTGGGCTATGTGCATTCCGAAAACGAATACCTGCAGGCGCGGCAGGCGGCGGTAGAGCGTCTGACCTCCGGCGGGGGCGACCGGGAGCTTGCTTGGGATTCCCTGCCCGAGGCGGAGGAGTTCAGCGAGCTGATCCCGAAAAACCGCTTCATTTCCGTCCGCGATCTCTCCGAGCGGCTGGCGGCGCGCTCGACCCTGAAGACCGTGCAGGCCTGCGGGGTGTACATTGACGGGGAATTCCTGTGCGCGGTGCCGAACGAAAGCGACGCGCGCCGGGTGTTCCGGACGTTCCTGACGGAGAATTCGGTCGGCGACGGGGAGGGGATCACCTCCTTTGTGGAGCAGATCGACTACGTGCAGGGGCTGTATCCCGAAAACGACGCCGTGATCTGGGACGCGCGGGACCTTGCTGAGCTGCTGGCCTCCGCCCGGGAAAACGACGTGTACTATACCGTGCAGGAGGGCGATACGCCCGTTTCGGTCGCCGAAGCGTATTCGCTCACACTGGCGCAGCTCGGCCGGCTGAACCCTGCGCTTGCGGGCGCGGATTCCCTTACCCCCGGGGCGCGGCTGCTGGTTTATAAAGCCGACGATTATCTGACCGTCAAAACGGTGCTGACGGAGATCAGCAACGTGGATACGGATTACGAGACCGTGGAGATCCCCACGGACGTGATGTATCTCGGCGCCACGCGCACCGTGATCGACGGCGTGAAGGGCTATGATCAGGTCACAAAGCTCGTCACCCTCGTCAACGGGGAACGTGTCAGCGAGGAGGAGGTCTCCCGCATCACGGTCAAGGAGCCGGTGCCCGCCCGCGTTCAGGTCGGGACCCGCGCGCTGGATTCCGGGTATTATCAGCCGCCCACAAGTCTCGGCGGCATCCTGCTCTGGCCCGCGATCGGACCGGACCGCATCAATTCGGACTATGAGTGGCGCTGGGGCAAGCTCCACGCCGCCATCGATATCGGTTCCACGGTCGGCACGTCGCTCGGCAAAACGGTCATCGCCGCCGCCGAGGGCACCGTCGTGATTTCCGGCGTGCATTCGTCCTACGGCTACTACGTGCGTATCGACCACGGCAACGGCATGGAGACGCTGTACGCCCACTGCCTCGAAAATTCCCTGCTCGTGAACGTCGGCGATCACGTCTACGCCGGGCAGCCCATCGCGCAGGTCGGGCAGACGGGCTTTGCCACGGGACCGCATCTGCATTTTGAAGTGATCATCAACGGCAGCCGGGTCGATCCGAAGCCTTATCTCGGATTGACGCGCTGACCCCGGAAAGGAGAGACTGAGATGGAAGACTCCCGCCTCGATCGGGTCCCGACGGACCCCGAAGAGACCGAAGAAGCTGCCGAGGATTTTGAATATCCCGAAACGCGGCAGAAAAAGCACAACGTGCCTGCGATCATCGTGGGGCTTTTGACGGTCGCGCTTGCCGTTTACGGGATCTACAGCCTCATTTCCCTCGGGCTCGGCGCCGTGATGGAGCGGCGCGAAGCGAAGGCCCGCGCCGCATACGAGACCTATTATCCCTTCCTGATCCCCGCCGCCGCGATCGACATCGAGCCCTTTGAGGACGTCACGGTCGCTCAGATGTCGGAGCTGGTGGAGATGAGCGTGTGGGCGCTGCTCAGCGAGCAGCTTGACCCCGCACAGTACGATTATCAGGGGGATGAGCTCGTCATCCCGCAGGCGCAGGTGGCGGCGTCCTATCAGAAGTTCTTCGGCACCGAGCGCCCGATCGAGCACATGACCGTGCAGGGCTACGGCTACGAGTTCGCCTACGACGCGGCGTCCGCCAGCTATCGCATTCCGCTGTCCACGATCACGCCGCTGTATACGCCCGTGATCGTCTCCGCCGAAACGGTGGGCAACTCCGTGGTGCTCACCGTCGGCCTGCAGAGCGTGGGCATGTATGAGCAGGATATGAAGACCGGCGAGCTGACCGCGCCGGAGCCGGACAAGTATATCCGCGTCACGCTGCGCAGCGTGTCCAGCGGCTGGTATATGAGCGCCGTGCGCTCCTCCGGCATCCCGGAGGTCGCGTAAAACGACCGGTCCCGACCCGAACCGGCAAAGTTTTGTGAAGTTTATAAATAAGGACTTGACAAAACGCCGGTCTCCCGATAAAATAAAATCGATAGAAAAATGCCTTTTTGGAGGGTCTTTTTATGAAGAAATACAGAATTCCCGCGCTGCTTCTGGCGCTGGTTCTTGTTCTGATGACGACTGCCTGCGCAACCGCGTCCGTGAAGGTCGAGCTGCAGGCGGATCAGCTCGGCGACCTTGCCGGTCTGTTCGGCGGCGCCGCGCTTCCCGCGGCTGAAACGCCCGCTCCGACGACGCCCACCGCGCCCACCGCCGCGCCTTCGACGCAGCCCTCGAGCAGCGAAGCCTCCTCCTCCGCGCCCGCCAGCGACGCGCCCGTGAGTGAAAAGACGTCCGACGTCACGCCCAGTCAGGCGCCGGCCAGCGAAACGCCCGCCAGTCAGGCGCCCGCGAACGCCGCGCCCTCGACGAAAGAAGAGATCATCACGTATTACGTGACCGCCTATAACAAGATGGCCACCGACGCGAAGACCTTTACCCGTACGTACGACTATACCTCCAACTATAAGGATATTGTCGAGGTCAACAACAACGCCGTGCTTGAGCGTCTTGCGAAGACCCTGATGGATCAGTTTATGAAGGAGACTACCACCGAGCTTGCCGGGGACATCAATTCCATCCCGCCCGTGGGCGTGAACACGCTGTCCATTTCTCCCGCGCAGATCGGCACCGCGACCTGCACGGATAACGGCGGCACCTATGTGATCACCCTGACCTCCACCGGCACGGACGACAGCCCCGAGGAGGACTGCCAGCCTGGGCAGGGTTCCGCCGGCGTGATCGGTCTGCTGCTTCGCACGGAGGACGTTGCGAGCTCCGCACCCATGATCAAGTTCGAGGGCCTGCACGCCCGCTATCCCACCGGCAAGGTCGTGGCCACCATCGATAAGGCCAGCGGTCATATCACGAATCTGGAATACGAGAATCCCTGCATCCTGCATTTCGACTCCGTGTCCGCCGTGGTGAAAATCAGCAACGCGAACCTCGGTCTGCTGTTCCAGCAGAAGTGGACGATCGGCTACTGAGCCGTCTCCGCATAAAAAATCGCCGTCCCTTTGCGGGGACGGCTCTTTCTGTATCGGTTCGTGTCTCAGGCGAGCTTTTCTTCCAGCTTTTCGCGGATCGCGGTGATAAAGCGGAAGGAATCCGCGGTCTCCCTGACCGGGATCTCGCTGAGCAGCGTCAGGTCCTTCGTCATGACCCCGCTTTCGATCGTCTCGATGCACGCCTGTTCCAGCTTGTCGGCGAAACCGCACAGGGCGGGCGTGCCGTCCAGCTCGCCGCGCTTTCTGAGCGCGCCGGTCCAGGCGAAGATCGTGGCGACGGGATTCGTGGAGGTCTTTTCGCCGGCCTGATAACGGTACCAGTGGCGCGTGACCGTGCCGTGCGCGGCCTCGTATTCATAATTGCCGTCGGGGGAGACCAGCACGCTCGTCATCATGGCGAGGGAGCCGAAGGCGGTGGAGATCATGTCGCTCATCACGTCGCCGTCGTAGTTCTTGCACGCCCAGATGAAGCCGCCCTTGGAGCGGATCACGCGCGCGACGGCGTCGTCGATCAGGGTATAGAAATAGGTGATGCCCTTTTCCTCGAACGCGGCACGGAACTCCTTCTCGTAGATCTCCTCAAAGATCAGCTTGAAGGTCTGGTCGTACTGCTTTGAGATCGTATCCTTGGCGGAGAACCACAGGTCCTGCCCGGTGGAAAGCGCAAAGCGCATGGCGCTGCGGGCGAAGGAGGCGATGGAATCGTCGCGGTTATACTGCCCCTGCAGCACGCCCGCTCCCTCGAAATCGAAGATCGTCTGCCGCGTCTCGTTCCCGTCCTTGTCCGTGAACACCAGCTCTGCCTTGCCCGGCGCGGTCACGCGGTACTCGGTCGCCTTATAGACGTCCCCGTAGGCGTGACGGGCGATGGTGATGGGCTTTTCCCAGGTCTTCACGACCGGATGGATGCAGCTTGTGACGATCGGCGTGCGGAAGACCGTGCCGTCCAGAATCGCGCGGATCGTGCCGTTCGGGCTCTTCCACATTTCCTTCAGGGAATATTCCTCCACGCGCTGCTTGTTCGGCGTGATCGTCGCGCACTTCACGCCCACGTGCAGGCGCTTGATCGCGTTCGCCGCGTCAACAGTGACCTGATCGTCCGTCTCGTCCCGGTGGGGGAGCCCGAGGTCATAGTATTCGGTCTTTAAGTCTATAAAGGGCAGCAGGAGCTCCTCCTTGATCAGCTTCCACAGCACCCGCGTCATTTCGTCGCCGTCCATCTCCACGAGCGGCGTTTTCATTTCGATCGGCTTCATGCTTCGTTTCTCCTCTTATAAAAGTTCATCAGGCAGCCGTCCAGCAGGATCTGCCGTTCCTCATCCGTAAGGCCCTCCAGCTTCAGCGGCAGGTCGAACGCGCCGTGATCGGTCAGGACCCGCGCTTTCAGGGCGGTCTGTCCGCTTTCGACCGCCTTGCGGATATCCCGCAGCAGCACCCAGTCGCCGACGCCGTAGGGGAAGGCTTCTTCCTCCGTGATCAGCGGCAGGATGCCCCAGTTGATGCAGTTGGAGCGGTAGCGCTTTGTGGCAAAGGCGCGGCACAGGTTCGCGCCGCCGCCGAGCACCCGCTGGCAGGAGGCGGCCTGCTCGCGCGCGCTGCCGTCGCCGGGCATTTCGGCGTAGATCGCGGAGGCGATCCGGAGCTTGCCAAGGTCCATGTTTTCGTTCCGCAGGGCGTTCTGCACCGCCGCGGGGACGTCGCCGGCCTCCAGCGCGGCGGCAAGGGCTTTTGTTTCCTTCGTGCGCCCGACGTAGCCGGGGTCGCGCCGGGAGAGCGTAAACTCGGAAAGACGGATGGGATTCGAGCGGTAGCTCGAGGTCTCGCCGGAGGGGATCAGCTCGTCCGTGGTGGTCACGGGGTCGTGCAGCACGCTGTCCAGCCGCAGCAGCAGGTCCTCCGCCAGCGCGGGCTGCGCGGGCCATGGGGTGATGTTCGGTCCGTAGCGCAGCGCCGTTTCGGGATCGGGACGGCCCACGCCGTTATACACGCGCTTCTGATAGGGCGCGTCGTCGAAGCGGTAGTCGTGCGGGGCGGGCGCGTCGTAGTCCACGTCCGCGGCGCTGGTCAGCACGCCGCCGTTCGCCGCCGTGGCGGCAATGCTGCGCGCGTCCATCAGCATTACGGCGCTGAACTGCCCGTCGCCGGGCTTGCTGCCCTCGCGGTTCGGGAAGTTGCGGGTCGAGTGACGGATCGAAAGCCCGCCGTTGACCGGCACGTCTCCCGCGCCGAAGCAGGGTCCGCAGAAGCAGGGCTTCAGCACCGCGCCGCTTTCGAGCAGCGAGGCTGCCACGCCGGTGCGTATCAGCTCGAGATTCACGGGCATACTGGAGGGATAAACGGAGAGCGAGAAATAGCCGTTGCCCGCGCCCTTCGCGCGCAGGATCGCCGCGGCCTCCGCCAGATTGTCATACATGCCGCCGGCGCAGCCCGCAATGATCCCCTGGTCCACGGTCAGCCTGCCGTTCACGAGCTTGTCCGTCAAGTTGAGGGTCGCGCCGCAGCGCGCTTTTGCTTCCTTTTCGATCCCGCGCAGAATATCGCCGGGGTTCGCGATCAGCTCCCGCAGCGTGACGGCGTTGGAGGGATGGAAGGGGAGTCCCGCCATCGGTTCGACCGCGCTGAGGTCGATTTCGATCATGGCGTCGTAAACGGCGCCCTCCTCCACGCGAAGGGGCTTGAAGTCCTCCGCCCTGCCGTGCGCTTCATAGAAGGCGCGCACCGTGTCGTCGGTCTCCCAGACAGACGTAAGACACGCACACTCGGTGGTCATGCAGTCCACTCCGAGGCGGAAGTCCATGGGCAGGTTTTTGACGCCGGGACCGGCGAATTCCATGATCTTGTTTTTGACGAAGCCTTTGGCGTAGACCGCGCCGCACAGGGCGATCGCCACGTCGTGGGGGCCGACGCCGTGACGCGGGCTGCCGGTCAGCCAGACCAGCACCACGCCGGGCGCGGGGATATCATAGGTGTTGCGAAGCAGCTGGCGCACCAGCTCCGGTCCGCCTTCGCCCACGCCAAGCGTGCCCAGCGCGCCGTAGCGCGTGTGGCTGTCGCTGCCCAGCAGCATGCCGCCGGACTTCGCCATTTTTTCGCGGGCGTATTGATGGATGACCGCCAGATTCGCGGGCACGTAGGTCCCGCCGAAGCGCTTTGCGGCGGAAAGCCCGAAGGCGTGGTCGTCCTCGTTGATGGTGCCGCCTACCGCGCACAGGCTGTTGTGGCAGTTTGTCAGCGTATAGGGCAGCGGAAAGTCCCGCATACCGCTGGCGACGGCGGTCTGGACGATCCCGACGTAGGTGATGTCGTGGGAGATCATGCCGTCGAAGCGGATGGAAAACCGTCCGGGCTCGGTCGAAACGTTGTGCGCGCCGAGAATGCCGTACGCGATCGTTTTTTTGCGCCCGTCAGTCGGGGAGCAGGGAACCGGCGCGCCGTTCCGGATGCGGACGGGGCCGTCGTGCAATGTGATCATAGAATCCCTCGCTTTCTTTTTCAATCATATAGTATAGCAGAACGTGCGCGGCATTGCAAGCAAAAACAGCGGACGGGGCAAAAAACAGCGGCGTGCCTTACCAATGTTTCAAGGTTCATGTTTCATTCAAAAAATATGGCTTGCATTTGCGTCCGATTTTCGGTATAATAGATCAATCAGGAAAATGAAAGGTGGAGATCGTATGTCGGACTATCGCAGTCAGCTGACCCAATACGCCGCGTCGCTCGGCAGAGATCTGAAGGATCGCTACGCGATCGAATCGAATCCCTATATCGAAAGCAACGTCAAAAAAGGTCTGCGCAACGCGGACGGCACCGGCGTGATCGCGGGGCTGACCAAGGTCGGCTCCGTGCAGGGCTACAGCATCGAGGACGGCATTCCCGTGCCCGCGCCCGGTCGGCTGTATTACCGCGGCATCAACGTAATGGATATCGTGGAATCCCACGCCCAGAACGGGACCTTCGGCTACGAGGAGGTCGCTTTTCTGCTGCTCATGGGCAGGCTGCCGAACCGGGAGGAGCTTGACCGGTTCGATGAAATGCTGTCCCTTGCCCGGCAGCTTCCCGACGGCTTTACGGAGGATATGATCATCAAGGCGCCGAGCAAGAACGTGATGAACAAGCTGGCGCGCAGCGTGCTGGCGCTGTATTCCTTCGACGACAACCCGGACGATATTTCCGCCGAGAACATGATCCGCCAGTCGATCCTGCTCATCGGCGCCTTCCCCGTGATCGTGGCGAACGCCTACGCCGTCAAGCGCCATTATTTCGACGGCAAGTCGCTGTATATCCACGTCCCGCGCGAGGAGCTTTCCGTCTCCGAAAACTTCCTGCGCATCGTGCGGCAGGACAAGAGCTATACGCAGGATGAGGCGCATCTGCTCGATATCATGCTCATGCTGCACGCGGAGCACGGCGGCGGCAATAACTCCGCCTTCGCCTGCAGGGTGCTTTCCTCCGGCGGCACGGATACCTACAGCGCCATCGCCGCGGCGGTCGGCTCGCTGAAGGGCCCGCTGCACGGCGGCGCCAGCAAGGCGGCGGTGGATATGCTCAACGACGTGCGCGACCATCTGCCCGACCCCGAAAACGAGACCGCCCTTCGCGCCTATCTCGAAAAGATTCTGGCGGGCAAGGCGGGCGACGGCTCGGGCAAGATCTACGGCCTCGGCCACGCGGTCTATACCGAATCGGATCCCCGCGCCCTGCTGCTCAAAAAATACGCCGGCAGAATGGCGGAAACAAGCGGGAAAGCGGCGGACTTCCGCCTGATGAGCGAGATCGAGCGCGTCGGCGGCAAGCTCATTCAGGAGCGCAAGGGGCTGGCGTCGCCCTTATGCGCGAACGTGGATATGTATTCCGGTCTCGTTTATCATATGCTCGGCATTCCGGACGACCTTCTGATCCCGCTGTTTGCCATCGCCCGCATCTCCGGGTGGTGCGCGCACCGCATCGAGGAGGTCCTCACCGGCGGGCGCATCATCCGTCCCGCTTACCGCAGCGCCGCCAAAAAGCAGCCCTATATCCCGATGGAGGATCGTTGAAGCTGATATAGCTTTACAAAAAAACCGTTTCGGATTTTGCTCCCGAGACGGTTTTTGCCTTTTTGTGATATGAAAAAATGAAGTGTTCGTTTATAAAATACTTGCAAAACCATTTTGTATGTGGTATGCTAAATATGCTACACAAATTCAATAGGAGATTTTTTCTCAAGGGAAGCATGTATTTTTATCTTTTTGGTAAAAGTACAGGCTCTATTCTGTTATCATGCTTTCCTTGAACTGATAATTGAATTTGTGTAGCGACAAATCGGAGTTCTGTATTTTTCGGTGCGGCAGCTTCGGTTTGCCGCACTTTTTTGTTTCGCGCGAAGGGAGATGAAAAAAGCCTGTTTATTCCAACACTCTTCAAATCAATAAAAAAGGAAGGAAAACAAAATGAAAAAAACTATTGCTGTTTTAATCTGTGTAATTATGGTTTTTCTGCCGCTTTGTTCCTGCGGTTCTTCAGGTAGTTCCAATGTGAATACTGTTGTCGATATTATCAATAAGTATAAATCAAGTCTGAAAAATCCGGATTCTCTGATTATCAGGGGGGATATTTTCTACGTGTCTTATAGGCGTGAAACGGTAAGCGAAATTAAGAGCGGTGATTTTTTTGTTGTGTTTACAGCATCCGGAACAAACAGCTATGGTGCGCTTGTGACAGAAATGCCTGTTTATAAGGGAAATAAATATCTCGCTGATTTCACTGAAAACTTTGACGAATCTGTTGATCTTTCCATTCGTGCGCAGCTTGCACATCTTCATATTACCCTTAACCGTTGGAATACAGAAGGAAAGAGCATGGCAACTGCGGACTCTCCCTGGCAGACGGTTGAGATGATCAGCGGAAAAACTGTAGCGGCGAAAGTCCATTGTGACTGGAAAGAATCGTGACGAGAGGTATCGCAATGAATGAAAAAACGCTGGTCGAAGGCAGATTTCTCAAAAAGAATCCGTTTGTATTCGTTTGCAAAATATTGGGAATCCTCCTTATGGTCGTCGCTCTTATCATGCCTTTGGTTCAATATGACGTCGGTTTTTATTTTGAAGGTTTTTTGAACTCCCTCTTTTTCAGTTATTATGCGATCGGAGGCTACTTCTTATATCCTGCGTTGCTTTTGTTCTTTTTTGCATGGCTCTTTCATATGATGATGAGCCGGTGCGCGTTGACTGTCACCGATAAAAGAGTCTACGGAAAGGCAAGCTTCGGGAAAAGAGTAGATCTGCCCGTAAATCAGATTTCTTCGGTCGCTTTGGGTATGATGTCTGCTGTTTCGATCGCTTCTTCCTCAGGCAAAATCAAATTTTGGCTTCTGGAAAATCAGAAGGAGATTCATGATGAACTGTCGAAGCTTCTGATCGATCAGCAAAGCAAAGAACCGGTCTTTATCCACAAGAATTCGAGCGATGCGGAAGAAATCAAGCAATTCAAAGACTTGCTTGACAACGGCATCATTACACAAGAAGAATTCGATGCAAAAAAGAAACAGCTTTTGGGATTATAAAGAAATGAGCGGGTGGACAGCCCGCTCATTTTTGGGTAAGAGATTTTTTATGTTATGTGTTAGGAAGTTTTCAGCAACGCCGCGGCTTCGGGGTCCAGCAGGAGCGTCACGTCCGGGTGGAGCTGCAAAATCGATGCGGGGCAGCGGCTGGGGGAGATGTCCCCGCAGACGGTGTTCCTGATCGCCTCCGCCTTCTTTTTGCCGGTCGCGATCAGGATGATGCTTTTCGCGGCGAAGATGCTGCCGACGCCCATGGTGATGGCGCTTTTCGGCATGGGGTTCTCCGTGAAATACTTGCTGTTCGCCTCGATCGTGCTTTCTGTCAGGGCGGCGATGTGCGTCCCCTTCGTGAACGCGTCGGCGGGCTCGTTAAAGCCGATATGCCCGTTCCGACCGATGCCGAGAAGCTGCAGGTCGATGCCGCCGGCGTCGCGGATCATCTGATCGTAAGCCTCGCACTGGGCGGCGAGATCCGGCGCGTTGCCGTCCGGGATGTGGACGTTTTCGGCGGGGATATCGACGTGGCCGAACAGCTTGTCCCACATAAAGGAATTATAGCTGTTGGGGTCCGCCTTCGGCAGGTCACAGTACTCGTCAAGGTTAAAGGTGCGAACGCTGCGGAAGCTGACCTTGCCGGCCTCGTACCGCCGGATCAGCTCCGCATACGTCCCGACGGGGGAGGCCCCGGTGGCGAGGCCGAGCACGGCGTCGGGCTTGCGGGCGATCAGGTCGGTGATGCGGTCGGCGCAGGCGTTCGCGAGCGACAGGGGATCGTTAAAAATCAGGATTTGCATCTGGATTCACCTCGGTTGTTTTCTGCCTACCAGTATAATATGAAAAAATGAACGAGTCAACAAACTTTTGTTAAAATTTGCTTGTATTCGGGGGGCTCATGTGATAAAATGATGGCAATTGAGCGACGCAAGGAGGAGAACGCAGTCCATGGAATCGCTTCTCGCCCTCAGAAAACAAATCATCGAAACCAGTTTTTCGCGCCTTAATACCATGCAGCTTCAGGCAGTGACCTCGGTGAACGGGCCACTGCTTATTCTTGCGGGCGCAGGCAGCGGCAAAACGACGGTGCTGGTCAACCGCATCGCGTGCCTGATCCGCTACGGCGACGCCTACCGGTCGCGGGAGCTCCTCACGGTCGGGCAGACGGACCCCGCGGGCGACATGCGCCGGTATTTGGACGGGGATCCGTCCGTTTATGAACGTATCGAGCCGATGCTGAGCGTGGACGCGCCGAAGCCCTGGCAGATCCTTGCGATCACCTTCACGAATAAGGCGGCGAACGAGCTCAAGGAGCGGCTGGTCGCCATGCTGGGCGAGTCCGGCAACGAGATCTGGGCCAGCACCTTCCATTCCGCCTGCGTCCGGATTCTGCGGCGCGAGGCGGACCGCCTCGGCTATACCTCCCATTTCACGATCTATGATACGGACGACTCGAAGCGCGTGATCAAGGAGTGTCAGCGGCAGCTCCATATCGACGACAAGATCCTGTCGCACAAGACCATCATGAACGAGATCAGCCGCGCCAAGGACGAGCTTCTCGGCCCCGCGGAGTTCGAGGCGGGCGGCAAGCACGGCTACGACCCGCGCCGCAAGGATATCGCCGCCGTCTACGACCTGTATCGGAAGCTGCTGATGGAGGCGGACGCGATGGACTTTGACGATATCATCGTCAACACCGTGCGCCTGCTGCGGGAAAACGAGGACGTGCTGGAGCATTATCAGCGGCGCTTCCGCTATATCATGGTGGACGAGTATCAGGATACGAACCACGCGCAGTACGTGCTGGTCTCCCTGCTCGCCGCCGCGCACCGCAACCTCTGCGTCGTCGGCGACGACGACCAGAGCATTTACAGCTTCCGGGGCGCGAACATCGAAAACATTCTCAGCTTTGAAAAGCAGTTCACCGGCGCCGAGGTCATCCGGCTGGAGGAGAACTACCGCTCCACGCAGACCATTCTGGACGCCGCCAATGCCGTGATCGCCAACAACGAGGCGCGCAAGGGCAAGAACCTGTGGACCGCAAACGGCGAGGGCGAAAAGATCGAGCTGCACGTGTGCGCCGACGAGCTGGAGGAGGGGCGCTTCATCGCCGACACCGTGATCGACAAAAGCGCCGCCGGGCGGTCCTTTTCGGATTTCGCCGTCCTGTACCGCACGAACGCGCAGTCCAATAACATCGAGCGCGCGCTGGTCCGCGCAAGCGTGCCCTACCGCATCATCGGCGGGCACCGGTTCTATGACCGCAAGGAGATCCGCGACGCGGTCGCCTATCTCTCCGTCGTGCTCAACCATAACGATAACGTCCGCCTGCGCCGCATCATCAACGAGCCGAAGCGCGGCATCGGCGAGACCACGATCAACAACGTCTCCGCCATCGCTTCGCATCTCGGCGAAAGCATGTTCGAGGTCATGCGGCACGCGGATGAATACGCCGCCCTGTCTCGCAGCGCGGCAAAGCTGAAGCTGTTCACCGAAATGATCGACAGCTTCACCGCCATGCTCGGCGGCGGGCAGCCGCTGGCGGAGGTGTTTCGCAGTATCATCACGCAAAGCGGCTACGTCGCCGCTCTCGCGCAGGACCCCGATTCGCAGGCGGACCGCACCGAGAACCTGGACGAGCTGTATTCCACGATCGCCCGCTATGAGGAGGAAAACGGCGACGGCGCCGGTCTGGAGGGCTTCCTGGAGGAGGCCGCCCTGCAGAGCGATATCGACAACTATGACGAAACGCTGGAAACGGTCACGCTCATGACCCTGCACGCCGCGAAGGGGCTGGAGTTCCCGGTGGTCTTTCTGCCCGGCATGGAAAACGGTCTTTTTCCGTCCGCGCAGTCCATCGGCGAGCCGAGCCAGCTCGAGGAGGAGCGCCGACTGGCCTACGTCGGCATCACGCGCGCAAAGCAGGAGCTGATCCTGACCCGCGCGAATACCCGCATGCAGTTCGGCAAGACCGCGTGGAACCCGCCCTCTGTCTTTCTGGAGGAGATCCCGCGCTCGCTGCTGCGTGAAACGTCGCCCGCCTCCGCCGCTTACGGCGGCTTCGGCGCCTACGGCGGCTATTCCTCCCGCGGGGGCTACGGCTATCCTACGTCGTCCTATTCGCGTCCGGCCGCAAATCCGAACGGTTCCTCCCGGAGCGGGAGCTATTCCTATCCCACCGCGACAAAAAAACAGTCCGCCGCCGTGCGCTTTGACGAGCTCACGGGGCAGACCGCTG
>CACZGD010000034.1 GCA_902780565.1 Oscillospiraceae bacterium | reverse complement strand
CTGCTGACGCGTTGTTTGATGCTCCGCAGGCAAGGGGCTCCGCCCCCTTGACCCCCGCAAGCCTTTCGAGAAAGGCTTGAGCGAAAGCTTTCATCCCACTATTTTTCGTGAAGAATCGCTTTTCCGGCGTCATTCCGCGTCGGCGAAGAAATCCCGCAGCAGCAGCCGGACGCCGCCGTCCGGCGCGGGACTGACGGCAAGCACGTCGAAATGCAGCGTTTCGCTTTCGTCGTAATCCGCCGTAAGGCGCAGGACCTCGCCCGGTGAAATCCTGTCGGCGGTCTCGCCCGGCGGCAGGGAGAGCCGCGTTTCCCCGTTTTCCAGTGCCGAAAACACGCGGCCGTTCACGGTGACACCGCGCATCCGGCGCGACGCCCAAAGCGCGGGGGTCTCGATCTCCTCAATGGATTCGATCTGCCAGGGGCAGAACAGCACCGTATCGATCTGCAGCGCCTCGTCGTCGATCCCGAATTCGCATTCCAGGTATTCCCGAGAGCAATAGAGCGCTTCGCCGTCGAAGCGCTCTCCGTCTTTTTGCCGGATCCGGACCGTCCGCCCGTCATAGGCGGACAGCTTCAGCGACCCGCTCATTTCGCCTTTGCGACAAGCTGGTAATAGCTCGTGGAGGTCGGGTCCTTGCTCGCCGCCATGGAGAGCAGGATGGTGCCGTCGTCCAGGGCGTTGACGCCCGCGACGTACTCGAACACGGAATCCTGATACGAGACCATCTCGCCCGACTCCAGATTCACGAACGCGCAATAGGCCTTCTTTTTGGAATCCGCGCCGCGCAGCACCAGATATTTGCCGTTTTCGGAGACGGACAGCAGGTCCACGTTGAGGTTCTTTTCGCTGATGCGGGTCAGGTTCACGCTGCCCGGCGTCTGCGACACGACGTTGAGCATTTCGCCGGAGGTGCGGTTGAACAGGTACTGCCCGTCGATCAGGTAATCCTTTTCCAGATCGCCGGTGAAGGTGCGAAGCGTCTCCTCCACGCCGGTAGCCCCGTATTTCACGTTCAGCGTAAAGCCGTTTTCGGCGCGGCGGAAGAAAAAGATATCGCCCTCGCTGCGCCAGAAGTGCAGGGTGTAAACGTCGATGACCTCGCGCCCGTTATCGGTGTTCGTGCCGGTGCCGCCGGAGGTGAAGATATCCACCTTGCCGGCGCGGTCGAACATCTCGTAATACCGGGAGGAGAAGAACAGCACGGTGCGCCCGTCCGCCTGCTCGGCGGCAAGGATATCGTCCGTGAACATCTTATAGTCGGTGCGCATGCGGGCAGCCGTGTCCACGGTGCGCTGATCCTCGGAGAGGTAATACTTCGCCGAGGTCTTGTCGGGGGACAGGATGAAGTTCTCGCTGTAGACCTTTTCGTTCTGATACATGCGCGAGGCGTTCACGTCCACGGTCAGCAGCAGGCTGCCGGAGGCCGCGCCGGACTGCCCGAAGAGGTCGGAAAGCTTGAAGAACGCGTATTCATACAGGTATGCGCCGGGATAAAGTACGTTCGTATAGAGCCCGGCGCCGAAGGTATGCCCGTCGCGCTCGATATAGTGGATCTCGGCGGGCAGCTCCTGAGAGGACACCGTCACCGTCACCTTGAAGGAGCCGGTCTCCTCCAGGGGCGTCATCACGCCGTCGGCGACCGTAAAGAACTCCACCGCGCCCGAGTTGCGGTTCATGGTAAAGAACACGTCCGGGAATTCGGAGCGCAGCAGCGGCAGCTTGACGGTATCGTACTGCACGTACTCATCCACGTAGCTGCTGTGCGTCGCCTGATTGCCGGTGGGACCGGTGGGATCGACGGGCGCGCTGCTGCCGCGCTTCTGAATATCGATCACGCCGAGCGTTGCGAACACACCGCCCGCGATCAGCAGGATCAGCAGCAGGGAAAGGATCAGCTTGTACTTTTTCATGTTGGGTCCTCCTTAGAGCATATAATCGGTCGTTTCGATCATTTCGTTGTTTTTGACGTAAACGCGCGGCACCCGGCGGGAGAGCCCGCAGGTGACCTCGTAATTGATGAGCCCCGCTTTGGCGGCCAGCTCGTCGGCGGTGACGCGCTCGTTCCCCTCGCGCCCGAACACAGTCACCTCCGCCCCCTCGTGCACGTCCGGCAGACCCGTCACGTCCAGCATGCACTGGTCCATGCACACGTTGCCGCGCACCGGGACCCGTTTGCCGCCCAGCAGCATATCCGCCCGGTTGGAAAGCAGACGCGGGTAGCCGTCCGCGTAGCCGATGGGCACGGTGGCAAGAGTGGTGGGACCGGTCGTTTCAAAGGTCCGGGAGTAGCTCACGGGCGTGCCGGCGGGCAGGGTCTTGACCATGGAGACCACGGTTTTGAGCTCCATCACCGGCAGCAGGGGGATGCGCCGGGAGACGGCAGAGGAGGGATACATCCCATACAGGATCACACCCGCGCGCACCATATCCAGATTCATTTCGGGGTAGTCGAGAATGGCGGCGGAATTGGAGCAGTGCCGCAGCGGGAATTCGATTCCACGCCCGCGAAGCCGCTCGGTCACGCTGAGGAACAGATCGTACTGGATGCGGGTGAACGCCTCGCCGTCCGCGCAATCGGCGGAGGAGAAGTGCGTGAAAATGCCCTCGGGCTTCAGGCCCGGCAAACGGCAGACCCGCTCGATCTCGTCCACGGTGGGGTAATCCTCCACCGTATCGTGATACAAAAAGCCGATGCGGCTCATGCCCGTATCTATCTTTATATGCGCGTTCACTTGAATTCCGCTGAAAACGGCGGCGGCAGAAAGCTTTTCGGCGTAATCCTCCGAAAAAACCGCCTGCGAAATATCGTTATACACCAGCTCCGCGGCCTTATCCGGCGGCGTATAGCCCAGGATCAGGATCGGGGCTGCAATGCCCACGCGCCGCAGCTGCAGCGCCTCCGCAAGGTTCGAGACCGCAAACCAGTCCGCCCCCGCCGCCGCCATTTCGGCGGTGGTGTAGGCGTAGCCGTGGCCGTAGCAGTCGGCTTTGACCACGGCGCAGAGCTTGACGCCGGGCTTGATGATGCTTTTGATCTGTTGGATATTGTTATTGACCGCATCCAGGTTGATCTCTGCCCAGGTGCGGCGAAGGAAATCGTTCATAGAATCACCGGTTCCGTGCGCCGGGCGCACGGCAAAGTCTGAAGAAGAAAATGGGGGTCAGCGCATCGCCAGACCTTTTTTCTTCAGGAAGGTCTTGGCGGAGGTTTTTTTGCGTTTGGAGGCGAACAGGTACTGATACACCGTTTTCGGCGCGCGGACCGTGGAGAGCTCCGACAGGATCTTGGGGTCCAGCGGCGCGGGATCGCGGACGTTCAGCACCACGCCGACGGCCTTTGCTCTGGCCTCGGCAAAGAATGTTTTATCGGGCAGGACGCGGATATTTTCGCACGCCGCCCACTTCGTCGGCAGCGCGTCCTTTGCGCGTTCGGGCACAAACAGCTCGAAGAAGGGCAGCCGCCCGATATACAGGGACTCCACGAACTGCGGCAGCCGCTCGTTATCGTCAAAGTCGATCAGAAGGCTCACCATCGGCAGGGCGGCGGCGTCCGCGCGGGTCGTATACATCGCGGGGAAATGCAGGTCGTGATAGGTCTTGCCGATCTTATCGCGCCGGTCCTTGGTCATGCGCTCGGTGATTGCCTCGTATTTTTCGCGCAGCAGCGCGATATCCGCGTCCGTCAGGAACCAGAAATAGCGATAGAAGCCGTTCGTCAGCGCGGCGAAATACACGTCCAGCACCGTGCCGTAGGTATATTCGTCCCCGTCGAAGCCGCCGGTATCGTCCCGGATGCCCTCCTGCACGGTGTGCAGCAGCTCGTCGAAGAAGGCGCAGGTATCCGCAAGGCTGCGGCTGTCCGGCTTCGGACGGCGGCGGAAGCCGCGGGCAAACACGCCGTTTTTATCGTCATACACCGCGCCCGCCACGCCGGAGAGGGACGCGTCGCAATGGAAGACGCAGAACGACAGCACCTCGGCGTCGTACAGCGCCGCCCGGTCCGGGAAGCGCAGCGTATAGAGATCGAAGAATTTCTTTTTGAACACCCGCCCCGGGATATCGAGCGTGTGCAGCAGGGCGGAATCGAACCGGTCGATCTTCGGCACCGTGGCGATCAGATCCGCGGTCGACAGGTAATAGGGCTCGTTTTCGCCGGAGACGTAGAGCCTCGGGCAAAGGATATCCGCCTTGGTCTCCTCGGCGGTCTTCAGGATCTGCTCCGCGAAATCGGGGTTCAGGTAGTCCCCCTCGAGCATGAACACCATGTATTCCGTCTCCACGCGCTCCAGCGCGGCGTTGCGCGCCGCGGGCACGGAGCAGGCAGGGAGCTCCAGCAGCGTGAAGCCCACGTATTCGTCGCAGTATTCGCGGGCAAGCGCCAGCAGCGCCTCGTCTCCCCCGGCGACGGCCACGGTGACGTAAAAATCCTCCACGCTCTGCTCGCACAGGCTTTCGAGACTGATCTTCAGGTCGTCCGCGCTTTCGGACGCGGTGACGATCACCGTCAGTTTATGCATGGGAAGCAGGCTCCTTTCCTTGGAATGGTTTCAGATCGGAGGGAAACGTGATCTTGATATTCTCCGGGCTGCCTTTGACGAGCCGCACGGGCTTGCCGACGGTCGTCAGCACGGAGCAGCCGTCCGTGAGCGTGCCGAACACGCCCGGGGGCAGGGAATCGATCGCGTCCAGCAGCAGATCCAGCCGGAAGGTCTGGGGCGTCTGGCTGTGGAACACGGTCGCGCGCGGCGGGATCTGCCAGACGAACGCGCCGTCCGGACTCAGAAACACCGTATCCGTCGCGGGGACGCAGGTGTTTGCCGCGCCGAATTCCCGCGCGGCGTCGATATTCTCGCGGATGATCCGCGTGTCGAGAAAGGGGCGCACCGCGTCGTGCGTGAGCACGATGTGCCCTTCCCTGCCGTAGGTCCCGGCCAGCAGCAGCAAAGCGGCCAGCAGCGAGTCGCTGCGCGTCTCGCCGCCGTCGGTGATCAGAACCGGCACGCGGTTTTCGGGCAGATGCGTCTGCAGAAGTCCCCGCATATACGCTTCATATCCCGCGGGGACGGTGATCACGGCGGCGTCGATCAGACCGCTGCGCAGAAACGCGGTCAGGCTTTTCACGACGATGGGCACCCCGTCGATACATAAGAACTGCTTCGGCACGTCGGTCCCCATGCGGGTCCCGCGCCCGGAGGCAAGGATCGCGGCGAGCTCCACGGCGACGCGCAGGATCAGTCTGGCGTCGGCGGCGGTCAGGCGGAAGTCGCCGTCCACGTCGCCCACGAGCTTCTGCACCTCGCTCAGGTCCTCAATCCCCACGGCGGCGCGCAGGGAAAGTCTGGCGTCGGCGGCGGAGATCGTGCCGTCCTCGTCCAGATCGCCGCGCAGACGGCGGTATTCGTGCTTGATCAGCGCAAAGGCGTCCGTATCCGCCTTCACGCCGTCGCCGTCCAGCGTCAGCAGGTCGAAGGCGAGCGCGTGGTCTGTCACGGTCAGGCGCAGGGCAGTGGGCTGATTCACGCCCGCGGTCTTTGCGTAAGCGCCCTCCTCCGCGGTCACGTCCGCGAACTCATCGCCGACGCCGGGCACGGAGAAGCCGAGCCCGATGCCCTCGCGGCTGTAAGCGGGGTAGATCCTGCCGTGGACCTCCACCTCGGTCACGCCGCTCAGGCGGATGGGGTTGCCGTTCACGATCGGGTGGGAGCGGTAATAGGCCTTGCCGCCCATCAGCAGCACGTCGGCCTCGGCGGAGGAAAGCAGATGGAGCACATAGCTCTTCAGGCTCTCTTTCTCTTTGTCGCCGAACAGATCCGTATGGATCACGAGGATCCGCCAGGGCTTGTCGACGTTCATGGCAAGATCGCGCCTTGCCCAGCTTTCCTGCGTATAGGAGAGCTTGCCGTCGCGGTCCAGATCCTCGCCCGCAAGGACGGTGAAATGCGCCGCGCCGAAATCAAAGCTGTAATTCACGCCGCCGAGCCCGGCGTTATAGGAATCGGAAGAGGTCACGCCGAAGTGCCGCGTGAGGGGCGCGAAATTCTCGGCAAGGTCGCGCTTGCCGGAGACGGGACGCACGGGCACGGCGCCGAACACGTCCGCGGCGGCGTTCAGCAGACGGTTGAACTGCAGATCGTCCTCGCCGCTGAGCACCAGATCGCCGGAGAACAGCAGGAAGGCGGGAGCCTCCGCCTGCACGGCGGCGCCCAGCCTTTCGGCGATCGCAGCGCAGTCCGCCGCGGTGGCGGGAACGGGATCGTTCAGGAACAGACAACTGAAATCCTCCGTTTCAGGCACGGTGAACGTCCGCCCCTCAGTCCAGAAATTCTTTTCAGGGTCGCCGACGTGGTAATAATACGTCGCGCCGGGGGTCAGGCCGCGCACGGTGACGCGGTGCCGGTTGACGTCCCTCGTATAAGGCAGAATGCCGAAGGAGCCGAAGGAGAAGCCGTAGGACGTGAAGGTATCGGGGATCGTTTCGGTCTCGACCGTTACGTTCGCAAGCGGCTGCCGGTTTTCGTCCACGATCTCAAGCGCCGTGCCGGTCACGGAATACTTGG
This sequence comes from Oscillospiraceae bacterium, assembly GCA_902780565.1. Classification (GTDB taxonomy): domain Bacteria; phylum Bacillota; class Clostridia; order Oscillospirales; family Acutalibacteraceae; genus RUG806. Next base: position 22,912 of record CACZGD010000034.1, on the reverse strand, counting down.
TCAGCCAGTGGAAGGTCAGCGCGTCGCCGTCCACCCCGATCGTGACCTCGTTCGGGACCTGCAGATCCGCCAGCGTGGGCGTGACAGCCTCGGGACCCGTATAGGAATAGGTCACGTCCCAGTCAAGGTCCTCGTCGTGCACGATGGTGTCCATCGCGATGGAAAGCTGCTCGGCGGTCGCGCGCTTTTCTTTTTCACCGATATACTGCGCAAGCAGGTTTTCGGCGACCTCGCGCACCGATTTGCCGTAGGGGATCAGCCCCGTGCCGAGGATCATATCGGCAAGCCCCGCAAAGGAGGAGGCGCGGGAATCCCGGAACAGGCTGTTGACGACGCCGTAGAGCTTCTGGAAGAAATCCTGCGCGCTGTGGATATTGGAATAATCCTCGCCCGCGATCGCAGTCACGAAGCGGTAGAACATACGGATGAAATCCGCCACGGTGGGCGCCTTGCCGTTGAGCAGCGCCTGCAGGTTCACGGTCACGTGCCCCAGCAGCTCCTCCATCACAAGACCGTCCAGCACGTGGTCGAGCGCCGCATTGAAGATCAGATCCACAAAGGCCGGGTCGCCCGCCTTTGCGGCCACGTCGGTCAGGAACGCGTCGTTCGTGACGTCCTCGTTGCCGGTATACATCAGCACCATAATACTGAAGAACAGATCGCCGATAGTGCCGCCCTTCGTTTCGTCGCCGAAGCCGTAGGTGTCCAGGTAGGCGGTGCAGGGCACGTCGGAAACCTGGGTCTCCACAAGCCCGTTCACCGCTTTTTCGATCGCCGCCCAGAGATTTTCGGGGTGGTTGATATAGCGCTCGACGAGCTGGGAATCGATATCCCGCACCAGCGCCATAATATTGTTGACGGTAAAGATCTCGTTATTGCCGACCACAAGCCCGCCCGGGATCCACTCGCCGAGCTTCTTGGCAAGGTCGAAGCCGAATTCATCCTTGATAAAGGTCACAATACTGCCGCTTTGCCGGATCTCGGCCACCCAGTCCTGCAGCATGCCCTTGATCATATACATCAGATAGGTCGTCGGGTCGCCGAACTGCTTGTTGAAGCCCGTGACGCGATAAGGGGAAGCCTGTGTTTCGCCGGACAGCGAAACCACGGGGGAGGCGTCGTCCACAGGCAGCATGGTGAACGCGGCGTCGATGCGCCCGTTTTTGACGGAAAATGCCGTCTCGCGGAAGGAGGTGGGGAACTGCGTCAGGATCGGGGTGATCACGGAGACCAGCTTTTCGCCGGAATCCGAATACGTGACGTCGATATCGCTGACGTGCTGATGCCCGGAGAAGACGTAGTGGATGCCCATATCGGCAAAGGTCTCCTGCAGAATATAGCCGTTATCGATCACGAAGCCCTGCAGGATCTCCCCGTGCAGGTAGTTCATCTCAGAAAGGTTCCAGTGCGTGAACGCGATCGGGGTCTGCCCCGCGGCTTTCGCGGCGTCCGCCTGCTCCCGGACCCAGTCCAGCAGCGCCGGCGTGATATTGCCGCCGGTCTCCTTCAGGTCCTGCTTTTTCTCGGTGTTGTCGGCGGTGTATTTGCCCGCGTCGATCATGATGAAGCGGAAGTTATCCGCCACCGCGGCGTAGCTCAGCGCGCCGGCCTTGCCGGTATCGGGCGCGGAGAACGTGGAAACGGCGTCCGAGAAGCCGAGCTCGTAATAGAGATCATAAAACTCCTTGGCGCTCGTACGGCGCGCGGGGGTCTTTTTGCCGTCCGGCGTGGTGAACGCGGCGGCGTCCGGATTGTTGATATCGTGGTTGCCGTTGAGCACGAAGATCTGCACGCCGGTCTCTTCCTCCAGCGCCTTCAGCTTTTCGGCAAGGGCGGCGTGGCCCTCATATTCGCCGTTGGTGGTAAGGTCCCCGGTCAGGACCAGATATTTCAGGCCCTTTTCGGTCACGTCGCGCCGCACGGCGTTAAAGGCGGCGTCGATCACGCCGTCCAGATTCTCATACACGCAGTTGAACCCGCGCGTATAGTCATAGAACGCTTCGCTCTTGTACTGCGCGAGCGAGGCGGGATAGTAATGGATATCGGACATGGTCGCGAGCAGCAGCTCGCCGTCCTGCGGCGCCGCCGCCTTTTCGGGCGAAACCGCCCCAACGCCGACCGTGAGCCCCGACAGCGTCAAAAGGACGCTCAGGAGCAACGCGAGACTCTTCTTCATATGCGTCATATGCCTTCCCTCCGGGTAGATAGTATTCCACGTTTCAGTATACCGCAAAACAGCGGAAAAGTAAAGAGGGAGATTCTATAAAAATAACGGGATGCGGCGCGCATCCCGTTGCATCCGGTCCGGACGGTTTATTTGATCTTGCCGATCCGCTCGTAAAGGCGGTCCGCCTTTTCGGTCCATTCGTAAAAGCCGGTCTCGTCGGCGGGGAAACACTTATAGTGGTTCGCAATGGCGACGGCGTTCGCGAGCGCCTTGCCCGCCGCCTTCACGGTGGACAGGCGGATCTGCTTTTTCGCAATGCCGGTCACAAAGCCCTTGGCAGCCGCGAGCAGGGCGCCGGGCGGCAGCGGCGCGCCGGAGGCGGCGCCCAGCAGCTCGTCGCTGATGATGCCGCTTTCGAACGCGTATTGGAACTCCGTGAAGTCCGCGGCGTTGACCATGCCCACAAGAAGCGCGCGCAGCATGGCGAACTCCGCGCCCTGCGTGGCGTGATACTTCCGGTTGATCTCCCACATATAGGAGCGGGTGGTCCTGCCGGTCTTCAGCGCCCGGTCGAGCGTGTTGACCGCAAGCTGCACCTGCACCATGGAGCTGGTGACGCCCTCGCCGTTGACGGATTTGGTCAGGTTGCCCGCGTCGCCGGAGACGAAGAAGTTGTCCGTCACCATGGAATAGGGATTGCGGGTATAGGGGGTGCGCCCCTTTTCGATTTTGACGAGCTCATAGTCCGGCAGCGGGACCACCTGCTCCATTTCGGCGAACACGCTTTCGGCGTAATCGAAGGAATGGCAGGCGCCGATCCCGATGATGGCGCCGTGCGGGTCCGCGCAGGGGGCGATCCAGCTCTTGTAATACGCCCAGAAGGTGGAGCCCTCCAGATAGTCCTTAGGGTCCTTGAGCGTGACGTAGCGCAGGATGACGTAGAACATATCCTCGTCCGTGAGCTTGTCGTTCTCCACGCCGTAGGCGTCCGGCAGCGAGGTACGGCCCACCGCCGCCATGCCGGAGCAGTCCGCCACGAGGCGCGCGCCGATCTTCTTTTCCCGCCCCTTATAGCGGGTGCGCACGCCCGCGATCTTGCCCTTGCCGTCGTACAGGAAGTCCTTGAACTCGCAGGAATACAGGATCGCGGCGCCTGCCGCCTCCGCCTGCGCGTCCAGAAGCAGGGTATATTCGTGCATATGCAGCCCCACCACGTGATTGAGCTGGCACTTCGGGTACAGGGTCAGCGGGTCGGCGTTATAGTTTTTCTCAAACTCGAACGCCCAGGCGGGGTCGCCCTCCACGGGGCGCGGGATGCCCAGCCGGGCGAATTCCCGGTTTTCGATGTGAAAAATATCGTACTTCGTGCCGACCTTCGTTTTCGGCAGCTTCTCGATCACAAGGACGCTGTGCCCGCGCTTTGCCATTTGCGCCGCAAGGTACGCGCCGGTCGTCCCCGCGCCGATCACAACGAGATCATACTGGTCCATAAGGGTCCTCTCCTTCTCTTTTTCGCTCCGTGGTATCTTTTTTTGACGGAAAACGGTCCCGCCGCGGCAAATATGCCGGTTTACTGCAGATAGGCGGTCGCCATCAGAGCCGCGACCGCGTCCGCCGCGCTGACGCGGGAATCCGTGATCCGGAACGTCAGCGTGCAGGCGTGGAACTGGCTGGAATTGACGTAGGTATCCCAGCCGCCCTGTTCATACAGCTCCTCGAGGAAATAGAAGCTGAAATAGATCTTGCCGGATTCGCTGTAATCCGTGGACTGATAGAATTTATTGCGGTCATACTGGATCGCCGCGGCGTCCGAGCCGTCGGAATAGCCCGTGCACTGCAGGACGGAGGAATCGTAGCGCAGGACGATGTCGCCGGAGGTCAGCCCCTCGCAGTTGCACAGCATGAAGTTCGCGGTCACGGTATCGCCGGAAGCGGAGATCCCCTGCAGCTCGACGCGCGCATAGGAGGACAGGCTGCCGGAGGCGCTGTAGCTGCTGAAATAGGCGTTATCCACCGAAAGGGAGGCGGGCGGCGCGGCGGTCGGGGGTTCGGGCTGCTCCACCACCACAGTGACCCAGGCGCTGTAATTGCCGTCCACGGTGCGCACCGTGATCCCGGCGCTGCCATAGCCCCGGACGGAGACCTTGCCGGAGGCGTCCACCGACGCGACGGCGCTGTTATCCGAAGACCACGTCACGCTCTGGTCGTCGGCATCCTTGGGCGTGACGACTGCCGTCAGCGTAAAGATCTCGCCCTTGTCCGCATACAGATTCGCGCCGTTGATGCGGGTGCCGTTGTAGCGCAGCTCCACCGCAGTGACGTGCACCGTGGGCTTTTCGGTCTCCATAGGCTTATCCCACACCGTAACGGTGATCTCGCTGCCGCGGCGCACGCGGGAGCCGTACATCGGCGACGTGGATTCCACGGTGTTCTGCTTGTGATTGCCCTCGTTTGCCTTGAGCACCTTTTTGACCACAAGACCGACGTCCTCGGCGGTCAGGGCCTTGAGCGCCTGCTCATAGGTGGCGTTCAGCACGTTCGGGATATAGACGTATTCCGAGCCCTTGCTGACGGTCAGGTTCAGCCGCGTGCCGCGCTGCACGATCTCCCCCTTTTTCAATGACTGGGAGATGATCGTCCCGGCGGCGTAGGAATCGGAAAACTCCTCGGTGGAGGTGATGATCAGGAACTGCGAATAATAGGCGTCCGTCGCGATCTGGCTGTAGCTTTTGCCCAAAAAATCCGGGATCGGAATGGTCTCGGCGGCGGTCGTTTCTGCCGCTTTCTCCGAGGAAGGCGTCTCGCTCGGCATGGTCGTGGCGGCGGCTGAGACCGGCGGCATGTCTGTGGTGGTCGGCGCGGTCGTGGTGTTTCCCTGTTTGCCGTCGCGGTTCCCCAGCATCACGGCTAAGATCACGGCGATCGCCGCCACAGCCAGGATGCCCGCGATCACGAGGATCACGCCGGTCTTTTTCTTCTCCGGCGGCTCGGCAGGGGGCGCGGACGGCGGCGGGAAGCCTGCTGCCTCCGCCCAGTTGGACGCGGGCTCGTGCCCCGGCGCGGTCGGATAGGCATCGGGACCGGGCGTAAACGGCGCAGGCCCGTCTGAGATATCGTCAAATTCCGGCTCCGCCCCGGTCCCGGTATTCGGCAGGACGAACGCGTCGGGCTGCTCCGGGCCGAAGCCCGTCGGCGCGGGCTCTGCGGGGAAGGCGGGACCGTACCCCGGCCCGGCGGGGGAATACGGATCGGACACGGGCGGAACGGGCGCGAAGCTGCCGAGCGGTTCAACGTCCGGCGCTTCGGGGGAGGGCGGCGCGAACACGGGCTCGTAGCCGCCCGGCAGATCGGCATACCCCGGCGTGAACGCGGGACCGGGCGCAGGCGCGGGGCCGGGCTGCGGGACCTCCGCCGGGGGCGCGAACGGCCCGGCAGTCGGCGCTGCCGTTTCGGCTGCGGGGGACGGTTCCTCCGCCGCAGCGGTCTTTGCGTCGTTGCCGCAGATGCGGCAGCGCTTGGTTTTGGGGTCGATCGGCGCGCCACAGGTCCGGCAAAACGCCACGATCGTCTCGTTTTCGGCGACGGTCTCTCCGCAGAACGGGCACTTCGCCGCGTCGGACGGGATCGGTCTGCCGCAGGATTTACAGATGCTCATGATTCGGGCTCCTTTATCGGCCGGGTTTCCCGGCGGTGAAATGCGCTGGGAATGGGGCGTCAACGGCTGGGCTTCGCCTTCGGGCGCGCCCAAACACAGACGGTCGGTATTATTCTTCCGCTGCCCACCAAGGCACCGGCTCGGGCTCCGGCTCGGGCTCGGGCTCCGGCTCCGACTCAAGCTCGGGCTCTGTCGTCGGCTCTGTCGTCGGCTCTGTCGTCGGCTCTGTCGTCGGCTCTGTCGTCGGCTCCGTCGTCGGTTCCGTCGTCGGCTCCGTGGTGCGTTCTGTCGGACGTTCCGTCTCACGCTGAGTCGCGCGCTGGGTCGTGGTCGCTGCGGCAGTCCGCGCGGGACCGCGCGTGGTGGAAACTGCCGCGCCGTCGGTTTCCGCTTCGGTATGCTCCGGATCGAAATCTGAGGCGGACGGGTCGCTTCCCGCCGCGGTCGTCTCCGTTTCGGCGGTCGTTCCCTCGGTTGTGCCGGTCTCCTCACCGGAAAGGCTTTCGTTCGCGTCCGCCACGGCGGTTTTTGCCGCGCCCAGCGTAAAGCGCAGGGTGAGCGCGACGCCGATCAGCAAAACGGCGGCGGCCGCGACCGACAGCGCCAGACGCCGTTTTTTACGGGAATTCGCCGTCTTCTTTTTATTCTCCGGGACCGCGCGCTTCACCGCGCCGTCGTCGCATCGGGGGCAGCGCAACGTTTTTGGGTCCAGCGCCCCGCCGCAGGTCCGGCAGACCGCCACCACGGGCAGCGAGTCCGGGAGCGCATTTTTTGTCTTTTTCCCCACCGGCGCGCCGCAAGCGGCGCAGTGGAGCGCGTCCGCAGAGAGCTCTGCGCCGCATTTTCCGCAAACAGCCATATTATTCACCCAAAAAAAGACTATATATGGTATATCATAGCACGCGCAATGTAAAAAAGCAAGAGTAAAAAAACGGGCGTTCCCGCTTCAGATGAACAGCTTCCCGGCTTTGGCGGCAGCCGCCCGGGACGTGCGGGTTCAACCGGTCATCCGGCGCATGATCGCCGCGCCGTGCTCCTTCAGCCAGCGGTCCCATTTGTCGTAGTCCGGGAACACGCGGCGCACCTCGGCATAGAAGCGCGGCGAGTGGTTCATCTCCTTCAGGTGGCACAGCTCGTGCACGACCACGCTGTCCAGCACCTCCGGGGGCGTGAGCATCAGCAGGCAGTTGAAGTTCAGGTTCCCTTTGGAGGAGCAGGAGCCCCATTTGCTTTTCTGGTTGCGGATCGTCACGCGCCCCGGGGTCACGCCGACCCGCGGCGCGTAATACGCCACCCGCGCCGGGATCATCCGCAGGGCTTCATCCGCAAGGGCGCGGATCTCCTCCAAAGAAAGCATCCCCGCCTGCCTTGCCTCGGCAGACGCCGCCGCGCTTTTTTCGAGGTGGGCGCGGATCCACGCCTCCTTTTCGGCGACGAACGCGTCGATCTGCTTTTGCGGCAGGCGTTTCGGCGCGCGGACCGTCACCTGCCCGTTTTTGATCTCGATCCCAAGCGACTTGCGCTCGCTGCGCACCAGAATATAATCTATCACGACCGCATCTCTCCTTTTGTACCGGCAAACAGTATACACCAACCGTCCGCGTTTTGCAACGGCGATCCAGCGACAAAAAAGCCCCCGCCGCATAAATCCGTGCAGGGGGGCGTTATGGACAAAATCAGGCTTCCTTCTTCAGGAACGCGGCACGCAGGACGAGCCCTGCGCCGACGGCTGCGGGGACCAGCATCAGGAACAGGTCCAGCAGCGAGCCGACAAAGGACAGATGCGTGCCGAGAATAACGGACAGCACCAACAGCGCGGCCAGAATGGGCAGCGCGATCTTGGCAGCCTTGTGCCGGGTGGCGATCAGCAACACCACGTCCAGCAGCACCAGCGCGATCAGGATGCCCCCGGTGGAGACCGGCCCGATCCGGTAAAAGCCGAAGGAGCTCAGCCGCACGCTTTTGAAAAACATCACGACGCCGACCGCGAGCAGCACGCCGCCGATCAGAAACAGTTTATCGCGTTTATGCATGGATCACGTCTCCTTATCCTTTCAATCCGCATGCGCCGGCGCGCCGGTCAGGCGGCGATCAAAACGCGGGCTCAGCTCTGGAGTACTGCGTATCCACCTCTTGCTTTGCCAGCTCGATCAGAGAGGGAAGCATCTCAAGAAGCTTGTCGACCTCCTCCTCCGTGTTGTAAATACCGAAGCTGATGCGGATCATACCCGGGGTATTGACGTCGGTACACTCCTCGAATTCTCCCAATCTGTCTTCCGAAATCCCCATCAGACGCCAGACGTAGGGGTGCGCGCAGAACGCGCCGCGGCGGGTCGCAACGCCGCCCACCTCCGAAAGCACCCTTGCCAGCGCATAAGAGTTGAGATCGGAGAAATTGAAGCTCACCACGCCGACGCGATCGTCGATGTTCGCGGTGTCGCCGTAAACGATCACGTTGTCGAGCTGCAGGAGCCCGTCGATCAGCTTGCGGTTCAGCACCTTTTCGTGCGCCTCAATCGCGTCGAAGCCGACGCTCTGCAGAATATCGATCGCCTTGCTGAGACCGACCACGCCGGGGTAGTTCGGGGACCCGGCTTCATAGGACGCGGGCGCGTTCTTATAGGTCTGCGTTTCGTCTCTGACGATGTTCACGGTGCCGCCGCCGTAGAACTCCGGCATATGGTCGTTCAGCACGTCAGCCAGGCCCACGACCGCGCCGCCGCCGAACGGGGAATACATCTTGTGCGCGGAGAAGACGAAGAAGTCCACGTTCTCCTCGGGGGTTGCGCCGAGCATGGAGAATTTGCGGTGTGCCACGATCTGCGCCCCGTCCACCACGAGCTTCGCGCCGTGGGCGTGCGCCATTTTCGCGACTCTGTGCACGTCCGTGACGTAGCCGGTCACGTTGGAGGCGGCGGTGACGGAGACGTATTTGACCTTGCCCTCATTCTCGGTCAGCAGCCTTTCCATGTCGTCGTAGTTCACGCGGCCGAGCTCGTCCACCTCGGCCCAGATCACGTTGCAGCGTTCGCGCCAGGAGAGGTCGTTCGCGTGATGCTCGATCCTCGTCACCAGCACGGTATCGTCTTCGCTTTCGATCAGGGCGGAGGCCAGCTTGTTGAGGCCGTCCGTGGTGTTGTTCACATAGAAGCAGGTGTAGGCGTCGGGGTCCGCGCCCACGAAATTCAGCACCTTGTCGCGGGTACTGTTATACAAATCGGTGGAATGGTTGGATTTCTGCGAAAACCCGCGCCCGATCGAGCCGTAAAGCTTCAGCTCCTCGTTGACCGCATCCACGACAGGCTGAAAAGCCGGCGTCGTGGCAGCATTATCAAAATTGATCAGCGCGCGCTTGGTCCCGTCTCGAAGCTCGATGGGCTCGTCAACGCCGACCACGATGTCGCGCACGTTGTCGATCGTGACGGCAAGGTCGCTCCCCTGCTGCCCGTCAGACTGCGCGGAAGCGTCGCTCTGCCCCTCGGCGTCGCTTTGGCTCTGCGTCGCGGCGGTGCTTTGGCTCTCCGTTTCCGGCGGATTGGAACAGGACGCCAGCAGCACGCAGCACTGCAGCGCCGCAAGCAGAAGACAAAGAATACCAGAAACCGTTCGTTTCATATCGTTATCCTCCGAAATATTTTTTGCTGAACGAAGAAATCCAAACGCCGTACCGGCCTTTTCGTACGAGAACCGGCGATCCGGCTTTCATGCCCTCCGGATCAGCAGAGCTTCGCCCCGGCGGGGATATGCGGGTCGACCATGAGGAGGTGGAGCTTTTCTTCCTCGCCCTCCTTATGGACGGCGGAGATGAGCATACCGCAGCTTTCAATGCCCATCATGGCTCTGGGCGGGAGGTTGACGATGGCGATGAGGGTCTTGCCGATAAGCTGTTCGGGCTCATAAAACGCGTGGATGCCCGAAAGGATCGTGCGATCCGTCCCGGAGCCGTCGTCGAGGGTGAACTGCAAAAGCTTTTTGCTCTTTTTCACCGCGACGCAGTCCTTGACCTTGACGGCGCGGAAATCGGATTTGCAGAAGGTTTCAAAATCGACGCAGTCTTCAAACAAGGGTTCAATGACCACGTTGGAAAAGTCGGGCTTGGTGTTTTCGATCAGCGGCGCGCCCTCAATGGCGGGCGCGGCGGGCGTCTCGCAGCAGCAGGTCTCCCCTTCCTCGGGGCAGCACTTTTCTTCGCCTTCGGCGTCCGCCTTCTCGGCGCCGGTGCCCTGCGGCTTCATGGTCGGGAACAGCAGCACGTCGCGGATCGAGGGGCTGTCGGTGAGCAGCATGACAAGGCGGTCGATGCCGTAGCCGATGCCGCCCGTGGGGGGCATGCCGATCTCAAGGGCGTTCAGGAAGTCCTCGTCGGTATGGTTCGCCTCCGCGTCGCCCGCGGCGGCAAGCGCGTCCTGCTCCGCAAAGCGCGCGCGCTGGTCGATGGGATCGTTGAGCTCGGAGTAGGCGTTGCACATCTCGCGCCCGTAGATGAACAGCTCGAAGCGCTCCACCTTGGAAGGATCGGAGGGCTTTTTCTTGGTCAGGGGGCTGATCTCCACCGGATGATCCATCAGGAACGTGGGCTGGATCAGCTTTTCCTCAACGTACGCCTCGAAGAAGAGGTTCAGGATATCGCCGCGCTTTTGGCGCTCCTCAAAGGCGATGCCATGCGCCTTGGCGAGCGCGCGAGCCTCCTCCAGCGTTTTGACCTCGTCGAAATCCACGCCGGCGTACTGCTTCACGGCGTCCGTCATGGTCAGGCGGGCAAAGGGCTTGCCGAGGTCGATCTCGGTGCCCTGATAGGTGATGACCTCGGTGCCGCAGACCGTTCTGGCAAGGTGCCGGAACAGCGCCTCCGTCAGCTCCATCATGCCGTTATAGTCGGTATAGGCCTGATACAGCTCCATGAGAGTGAATTCGGGGTTGTGGCGGGTATCCACGCCCTCGTTGCGGAACACGCGGCCGATCTCATACACACGCTCAAGGCCGCCCACGATCAGGCGCTTGAGGTAAAGCTCCAGCGAAATGCGCAGGCGCACGTCGAGATCCAGCGCGTTATAATGCGTTTCAAAGGGTCTGGCCGCCGCGCCGCCCGCGTTCGTGACGAGCATGGGCGTTTCGACCTCCATAAAGCCGCGGGCGTCCAAAAAGCGGCGGATCTCGCTGAGGATCTGCGAGCGCTTGATGAAGGTGCCGCGCACCTCGGGATTGACGACGAGATCCAGATAGCGCTGACGGTAACGCGCGTCGGTATCCGTCAGGCCGTGGAACTTTTCGGGCAGGGGCTTGAGGGACTTGGTGAGCAGGGTGACGCTCTCGGCGTGCACGGTGACTTCGCCGGTCTTCGTGCGGAACACAAAGCCCTCCACGCCGAGGATATCGCCGATATCCATTTTCTTGAACCCGGCGTAAGCCTCCTCGCCGATCATATCGCGCGCCACGTAGCACTGGATGGTGCCTTCGCGGTCCTGCAGCTTGCAGAAGCTGGCCTTGCCCATGATGCGCTTGACCATCATCCTGCCCGCGACGCGGACGGTCCTGCCGTCCAGCGCGTCCGCGTCGGCGATCACGTCCACGGAATGGTGCGTGACGTCGAATTTCGTGATCTCGAAGGGGTTTTTGCCCTCCTCGACCAGGTTCTTCAGCTTATCCCTGCGGATCTGCAGCAGCTCGGACAGGTTCTCCTCCCCTGCCGTCTGCGGATTGGTTCTCTCGTCTGCCATATATCGTTTCCTTTCTTTTGATAGCCAAAATTCCGCCGGGGGGGCCCCCGACGGAAAACCTTTACGCTTCGTGATGGACGCGGTCGCGGAAGATCTCGAGGATCTGGAGCTCGTCGTTGCCCATGGGCGTTTCAATGATCACGGTCTCGCCGACCTTGTGGCCGAGCAGCCCTCTGCCGATGGGGCTCTCGTCCGAAATCTTGCCCTCGGCGGCGTTCGCCTGCGTGAGGCCCACGATGTGATAGGTGTTCTCCTCCTCGAAGGTCTTGTCATAGACCTTTACGGAAAGGCCGGTGTGCACGGTATCGAGGGAGAGGGAGCTTTCGTCCAGCACCTTCGCGCGGGAGAGGGTATATTCGATGTCCGCGATGCGGGCTTCCAGCCGCGCCTGATCGGACTTTGCCTCGTCATATTCGGAGTTTTCGGAAAGGTCGCCGAAGGACTTTGCCTCCTTGATCTTTTCCGCGATGTCGTTTCTGCCCGCGCCGCGCAGCTCCTTGAGCTCGGCGTGCAGGCGGTCGATTTCTTTTTGCGGGAGATATACGTAATCGTCAGCCATAATGGATCGATCCTTTCTTTAATAGGTGTAACGGCGCGCCGCCGTTTGCTGCAAGTTCTTATTTTATCGCAAAGAACGCAGGTTTGTCAAGTCTTTTTTCCTCAGGGCTTGGGCTTTGTTCTGCCCTCGTTGATCTCTTCCTTGATCGCCTCGATAAAGTCGGTGATCAGGCTTCTGCCCTCGCCTGCGGTATCCATGAACGCGTCGATGATATCCATGATCTTATCCGTGATCTCGGAGAGCTTCACGTTCGGCTGCCAGCCGCCGAGGATGCCGTTGAACTGCTCGCGCTCCTGCTCCAGCTCCTCCTGATCGATCTCCTCCGCGGGCGGCTCGGTACGGGAGATCAGGATCTTCTTGCCGGCCGGCACGTCCTTGAAGGTCGGGTCCAGCGCCACCGCCATGCGCAGGATGGCTCTGGCGTCGGCCGCGGTGATCTGCCCGTCGAAATCCACGTCGGCGTAAACGGCGTCCGTGGGGGACGCGATCAGCTCCAGCTCCACCGCGTCGCGCAGCGCGGCGCGCGCGTCCGTCGCCGTGACCGCGCCGTCGCCGTCAACGTCGCCGAACAGACGCTGCTCGTAAACGATATCGGTGACCTCCATGATGCTGCGGTAGGTGACGAACACCACCCGGTCCCGCATGACGGATTCGGCGTCGACGCCCTCGCGCCCGACGCGGACCAGAATATCGTTGACCGTGTTCATGACGGCGGTATAGAAATTATAGCCCAGCAGCGCGGAGAGCAGGTTCATGCAGTCATAGAACGAAAGCGAGAAATGATAATCGATCTGCGTGCCGTAATAAATGGGCCTGCCGTCCGCGCCGAAGCGCACGACGGCTCTGGCGTTATCAAAGGAGAAATGCGTCAGCTCGGCGCCGGCAAGCCGACCCTGCTCGGCGGTGGGCTGCCCGGAGATGATCACGGGGTCGATCTGCCCGGACGGCAGACTGAACAGCGCCGGGAGCGAGGTCGTCTTCGCGTCCTCCAGCATCACGCTCGGGAACACGACGCCCATCTGCACGATCTCGCCGGTCACGTCGTTTTCCTCATAGACGATATCGTAATCCGCCGCGGCCGTCAGCTCGCTGACGGTCTTTTTGCCGTAAAGCGGGATCGCGTTGTCGCGCGGGGCGCCGACGTGCAGCTCCACGGATTCGGGCTTCGCGGAGCCGTCGCCGAGCAGGGCGAAGATAAAGCTCTTCGAGAGGGACGAACGGTTGTTGAACATGCCCTCCAGCACCGGGATCAGGTACTTCGTGCCCATTTCGTCGAGGGCCGTGCCGTAGGTCGGCACGGTGGGATCGTCCGGCCGCGGCGTACCGGTGGACATACCGCCCTCCGGCACGTAGTTTTTATAAGTGACCTTTGCGCGCGGGGTCTCGGTCTTCAGGGAGTTGACCGCCGCGTTGAACTTCGTCACAAGCGCGGGCTTTTCGTCCTCCTCCGCTTTGTAATAGGAGGCGAACGCCGGGGCGGCGGCAGCCAGCGCCAGAACCAGCGCCAGCAAAAGGGACAAACAGGCTTTGAACGGTTTCTGCATGATAAAGACTCCTTTATGTTTCTCTTATACCCATTTCAGCTTCAGCATCAGAAGCGCGCCGCCGATGGACACGACCAGCGTGACGAACAGCAGCGTGCCGACCGCCATGGTGGGGCTGAACAGCAGCACCACGACCCCTGCCACGACCGGCAGGATCGAAAGCCGCCAGTGTTTTCGCAGGTATCCCGCGCCCAGCGCGCCGAACAGGGCGGGCAGGATATAGGTAAAGGCGGGGGAAAAGACCGAATCGGGATCGGTCAGCGTGCCAAGGAACGGCGCGAACAGCAGCACGCCCGCGGTGATGATCACGGTGGTGGTGATCGCGGACACGCCGATGGAGATGGTGGAGATGACCTCGCCCTCCTCTCTGCCGGCGCGGGTCTTCGCGTTTTCAAGGGCGTTGAGCGCGCAGGGCATTTTGAGGTTCGTGATGTTGCCCGTGACGAACGCGAGGTAGGTGCCGCCCGCGCCGAGCATAGGCGTATAGGTCAGCACCTCGATCACCGCGGTGCCCCAATAGATCGGCAGCACCTTCACAAGGGCCTTGAACACCGCGTCCATCTCGGGCCAGGCGTTAAAGCGCAGGCAGATCGCCACGGGAACGCCCAGCAGCACGCCCAGCGCGCCGAGCGTCCAGATCCGGCCCGCGCGGTGGACGGATTCGTAATAGGGGGACATTTTTTCCTTCCGCTTCGCCATAGCAGCGCCCTCCTTACATCTGATTCCACCAGGTGAACGCCCGGATCTGCTCCGGCACCACCTGGGTCAGCAGCACCGCCATGCCCATGGCAAGGAACATGGCAAGCGGCATGGCAAAGGGCTGCAGCTTCTGCAGTCTGCACTTTTCGCACAGCAGCTCCAGCAGGAAGGAGGCGATCACGGCCGTGATGAGCGTGGCGATGGACATGAAGCCCGCGTCGCCGACGCCGTCCGCCGTTTTGCCGTAGATCGCGCGGGCGATGAACGCCGCGATGATGCCGATGAACGCGGCGGCGGAAAGGACGTCCGCCATTTTGGAATTCTTTTCGCTTTTGTTCACGACCTTGCCGACCCTGCGGTGGATGCCCTTGCAAAAGATCGGGACCAGCACCAGCGCGAAGCTGGTACCGAGCGTCATGACCCACGCGACCGCGCCGAACTGCTTGGGCTCGGTGATGGGGGTGGAGAGCGACGAGCCCATGACCTCCAGCATGGATTCGCTGGCGACGGTCTCATAGGCGAGGTTGCCGATCACGGACAGCCGGATCCAGGGCAGCACGATGCCGAGCGCGGACGCCAGCACGATCACGGTCGTGAGGATCGAAAGCGCGGGCGCGATCGAGAACACGGCGCTGGAGACCACGGTGTTTTTCAGCGTCTCCTTCGAAATGCCGAGCTTTCTGCCCGCCCGCCAGGCCTTGACGATGAAATACACGGACTCGATGACCACAAAGCCGATCACGCACGCGGCGATCGCGTACATAAACCCGCTTTCCTTAAAATCCATACCATCACCTCGGGATATAGAATACCTTTATATATCATAGCATAGCGGGCGGGGAAATGCAAGAAGAAATTTAAAGGGGCCGAGGGGCCAGAGACCAGGGGCCAGGGGCCAGGGACCCTGGCCGAGGGATCAGGGATGGGGGGAAGGGGCCGGGGACGAGGGACGGGACGCGTTCGGGAACCGGACAGACAGATTTGCCTCCGGGCAGCGGATTTTCAGCCGTGCCCGGAGGCGTTTTTTCTGTGTGAAAACTCCTTGCATTTCCCCCCGTATACTGATATAATAGATTGGAATAAGTATAAAGCGAGGTCCCCTTATGCGCACGATCATTTCCCCCTCCATTCTGGCGTCGGATTTCTCCATGCTCGCAAGCGAGGTGCAGAGTCTGGAGGCCGCCGGTGCGGACTGGGTCCACATTGACGTGATGGACGGGCATTTCGTCCCGAACATCACCCTCGGCGCGCCGATCGTGAAGGCGCTGCGCCGCCGCACGGCGCTCCCCTTTGACGTGCATCTGATGATCACGGACCCCGAAGCCTATATCCCCGCGTTCATCGACGCGGGCGCAAACCTGATCTGTTTTCATATCGAGAGCCTGTCCGACCCCGCAAAGTGCGTCGCCCTGTGCAGGGAGAAAGGCGTGAAGGCGGCGATCGCCCTGAAGCCCGGCACCCCGGCGCAGGCGGTTTTCCCTTATCTTGACGACCTCGACATGGTACTGGTCATGACCGTGGAGCCCGGCTTCGGCGGGCAGTCCTTTATGGATATGTCCGAAAAGCTGCGCCTGCTGCGCGCCGAAATAAACCGGCGCGGGCTTTCCGCCGATCTCGAGGTGGACGGCGGCGTCACGGATCTCACAGCCCCCGTCTGCGCGAAGGCGGGTGCGAACGTCTTCGTCGCGGGCTCCTATATCTTCAAGGCCCCCGACCGGAAGGACGCGATCGACCGCCTGCGGATCGCCGCGCGCGGCGCGGCGCAATAACGCTTCTTTTTAATCACTGCCGCCGTATCCCACGTCGCCAACGGCAGCCGGCTCCCCGTGCTCCCGCAGCGCGGCGGCAAGAACCCCACCGGGGTCCGGCAGGGGAACGGCGAATTCGGTCGCCGCGCGCAGGGTCTCCTCCGGGACGTCCGGCGCGATCAGGTACCACGCCCCGCCGCAGAACAGGGTCTCGGCCCCTTCCGGCAGCAGCGCCGCCGCTTTTTTGACAGCGTCGGAGTCCGCCGCGCGCAGCAGCGTCTGCCCGCCGCGTTTTGTCAGCAGCCGCCCGCCGGGTCTGCCGGAGAGCACGGTCATATAGAGCTCCACGCCGTCGCGCCGCTCGAACGCCTCCACCAGCAGCCGCCCGGTCAGGTCCACGTCCACCCCGCGCCGGCACGCCTCCTCCTTCAGCAGCCACAGCGCCGCCTTGAAAGCGGGCGAACGCAGGTCCATATCGCAAAAGCGGACGCCGAGCCGCCCCAGATCCTCCGGGGTGAGATGTACCCCCACGCGGCTCTCGCCGAGCATCGTCCAAACCATAAGCAGACCCTTCCCTTCCTTCATCCTCTTCATTGTATGCCCCGCGCCGACGCAGGTGCAAGTCGAAAATTCAGGAAAGAAAGTCAGACCTTCCCCATGAAAGAAAAAAAAGCCAGAACCGCGCCCGCCGCAGAGCCCGGCGGGAAGCGCGAGAAAAAACAGAAACGTCAGAAGCCGGATACGCCCCGCGCCGAAAAACGCGGGCACAGGGCGGACGACGATCCCCTTGCCGCCTACGATCCGCTGAACGCGCCCGCGCCGCGCAAAAAGAAGAAGCACAGGAAAAAGACGGACGCCCCCGCCGAAAGCATGTCCCAATGGCGGCGGCGCTTTGCGCTGGACCGGCGGCGAGAAGACCGCGAAAAGGAGAAAAACGCCGACCTGCAGCGGCGGCAGGAGATCTTCCGCAAGCGGATCCATGAGGCGGACGACAAAAAAGCGCCCCTCACCTCCCGCACGAAGGGGTATTATCCCTTTTTGGCGGAATACCCCGCCAACACGGACGAGACCGGCTGCCGCGAGATCACGCCGCCGAAAAAACGCCGCCGGGGCAGGGCCGTCCTTCTGCTCGCGCTGGCGGCGCTGGTGTTCGCCCTCGGCTTCATTCTGACGCGCACGGCCCTGCTTTACAGCCGCGAGCCCGTTGCGATCCCGGAGTTCGGCGGGCAGGAGAAGGAGCCCTATACGGCGGACCTGTGGATGCGCGTCCCGGACGCCGCCTTTGCCGCGGGCGACGCGAACGCCGTTGCCGCCGCGCTGGACCGAAACGGGGCGAAGACCGCCGTGATCCCCTTCAAGGACGAGGGCGGCTACGTCTATTTCGACGTGGGCGAGTTCCACGGCATGAGCGCGGACAAGCAGATCCCCGGGGCAGCCGGGACCGTGCAGGCGCTGCATAACAAAGGCTACAATACCGCCGCCTATATCTGCTGCTTCCGCGATACCGTGTTCGCCTGGAGCGAGCAGGCAGCCGCCGTGCAGAGCGCCGCGGCAGACGGCGACGCGGTGTGGACCGACAACGCGGAGGAAAGCTGGCTGAATCCGTTTTCGGAGGACGCGCGCGCCTATTTGCTGCGGCTTGTGACGGCTGCGGGCGAAGCCGGTTTTGACTATATCATCCTCGACGCGGTCGGCTTCCCCACGGACGTGGGCGTTTCGCTGCCGGTCTTTCCGGGGGAAGCGGACTATGCCGGCACGCGCAACGCGCTGCTGCGAAGCTTCGTCGCCGAGGCCGTTTCGGCGGCGGGCGACGCAAAGACCGTGCTTGCCGTGAAGACCGGCGGGCTGGACCCCGCCGCGTCGGAGACGCTGCCGCCCTATTACGGGAACCTGCTCGGCGCCGCCGCCGGGACCCTGCTGGCGGACGCGCGTCCCTCCCTGCAGCCGAAGAACGTGACGGTCGGGGAGGAGACCTTCCAGAATCCGGCGTCCCTGCCCTTTGTGTTCATGCTTGCCGTGGGCGACGCCCTGCAAAACGCGCTGGGCGCCGACAACCCCGCCGTGCGCCCCGCCCTGTGGGTGGAAGCGGGCGGCACGCTTTCGGACGCGCTGGACGCCGCGGCGCTTTCCCGTGTGGAGACCGTTGTGATCTGGTGAGGGTTTCCTGCGGCAAAAGCCCCGCGCTTTCAGCCCTTTTAAAGATAACAATGAAATAATTTTACCGTAACCGTCGGACCGGCGTATCCTGCCGCGGCAGTCGCAGCCTCCCGGGAAACCGGGAAGGAACCCCGTTTTTTGCGGGAAAGCGCTTGATTTCCGGACCGAAATGGTGTATAGTGATATAAATACGGAAAGGAACGACAGAAGAGATGAAGAAAATGCAGTATACATGGATCTTTATTATCGTCCTTGCGGTCATGGTGTTCGCAGGCTGCAAAATGTTCTCGCACGACCCCGGCACGACCGATGAGGATCCCGGTACGGACGCTTCCGTTTCCGCCTCCGAAGGCGTGAGCGGACAGACCGAGGACGGCAGCGCCGCCTCGGGAACGGACGCCACCGCGCTGACCACCCCCACGACCCTGCCCGACACGACCGCCGCGCCGAGCGAGGGCGCTTCCACGACCGAGCAGGCTTCGTCCGAAACGCCCGCGTCCGAGCAGACTTCCGCCTCCGCGCCCGCTTCCGAAAGCGCGACTGCGGAGCCCTCCACGGCTGCCCCCGGCCCCGCGCCCGCCGTTCCCTCCAGCACGGAATACGACTATATGCGCAGCGGCAAGTTCTATATGCGCGGCACCATGTTCGACGGGACGGAGCGCAACGCCATCACCCTCGGCGTCGGCGACAACCTGCTGTATATGGAATCCAGCATGGACGGCGTGACCCTCGGCCTGCTGCAGTCCGGCAAGAGCATCTATCTGCTCGCGCCGCAGAAGCAGACCTATTGCGAGGTCGGCAGCATCCTCTCCTCGATTCTGGAGGATACCGGCATGCTCTCGCAGGAAGAGCTGCAGCAGATGGTCGACAACATGGGCTTCAAGGAAATGAAGCCCCTGAGCGAAGCGAAATCCGTGGAGGACGCGACCGTGAACGGAACGCCCTGCAAGGCTTATATCTATGATAAAGAGGACGGCGGCACCACGCGCATCTGCATGAACGGCGAGCGCCTGATCGCGGTCGAAAAGTATACCGCCTCCGGCGCCTTTGATTCCGCCACCTACATCGACGAGATCTCCGGCACGATCCCGACTCTGCCCCCCTCAAACTACACGAAGCAGAACATGCTGAAATTCATGACCTCGATGGAAGGTCTGATCGGCTGATCACGTCCCGAAAGGAGCGCCCCATGAACGTCAAACGTATCCTCGCGGCAGGCGCGGCCTGCGCGCTGCTGCTGCCCCTGCCGGGCTGCCTCTCCTTCAAGAGCTCGCTGGATCTGTCGCCTGACGCCTCCGGCGCCTCGCAGACTGCGCCGCAGCAGTCCGCCGTTGCCCCCTCTGCCGCCTCCACCGCGCCCGGCGCGCCCGTCACAACGGCGCCTGCCACCACCCTTCCCGGCGCGAACACGACCACGGCGCCCGGCACCACCGCCTCCGACGCAGCGAACACCACCGCCGCCCCTGCCGGACCCGGCGTGCCCGCGGGCAATGAATACGACATCCTGCGCAGCGGCAACTTCAGCTTCTCCGCCGCGATGGAAAACGACGGCGAAACGCAGGAAATGGAGATCTCCGTCAGCACCGCCGGCGATCTGTACGTCACCGCGGACGTGGACGGTCTGGTCATGGGCGTGCTGGTCAAGAACAAAAAGACCTATCTGCTCTATCCCCCGCAGAAAAAATATCTGGAGCTCAACGACTTCGTGCTTGGCGTGATGAATCTGGACCCCTCCGAATTCACCGGCATCGCCGACGACCTCGGCTTTACGGAAATGAAGAGTCTGGAAGAGGCGGACAGCGTGAGCGAAGGCGCTTACGAAGGCACCGCGTGCAAGATCTATTCCATGTCCTATTCGGACGGGACCTCCGCCAAGGTGTATCTCGCCGGGACCAAGCTCATCGCCATGGAAAACTATGGGGCAAACGGCGCGCTGACGAACGCCATGAAGTTCAAATCCGTTACCGCGGGCTTCCCGCAGATGCCCCCGTCGGACTATTCCAAGAGCGGCTATATGGAGTTCCTCGGCCTGCTCGCCTCCGGTATGTCTTAACATGAAAACCGCGGTCATCACAGGCGGCGCGAAGGGCATCGGCGAGGCCGTCACAAAAAAACTCAACGAGACCGGCTACCGCACGGTCGTCGTCTATTTCCACTCGGAGGAAAGAGCCCTGTCTCTTTCCTCTGCTTTGCTTTCCGGCGGTGGGGACAATTTCATCCTCCCCTGCGACGTGGCGGACCCCGCGCAGGTCAACCGCTGCGTGGAAAAGATCCTGCGCATGAACGGCCACGTGGACGCGCTGATCAACAACGCCGGGATCGCCGGGCAGCAGCTTCTGCAGGACGTGACGGACAGCGAGTGGGACCGCATGCTCGGGACCAATCTTTCCGGCGTGTTCCATTTCACCCGCGCCGTGCTGCCGGACATGCTGCGCCGCCACAGCGGGCGCATCGTGAACATCGCCTCCATGTGGGGGCAGGTGGGCGCGTCCATGGAGGCGGCGTATTCCGCGTCAAAGGCGGGCGTGATCGGGCTGACAAAGGCGCTTGCCAAGGAGACCGCCCTGTCCGGCATCACCGTCAACTGCGTCGCGCCCGGCGCGATCCGGACCGATATGATGAAGGACTTCTCCCCCGCCGAGATCGACGCGCTGTGCGAGGAGATCCCGATGGGTCGGCTCGGCACGCCGGAGGAGGTCGCCGCCGCGGTCGCGTTTTTCCTGTCGGACGACGCCGCCTATATCACCGGGCAGGTCCTCGGCGTGAACGGCGGCATGGTCGTATAACAAAAAGCAGTGTTATAAAAAAAGGGGCTGTAAAAAAAGTCTCTGAAAAAAACAAGACTGCAATCTCAGAAAGAAAAAACAAGACTGCAATCTCAGAAAGAACTGTGATTGCAGCCTTTTTTGTGGTATAATTTACTTGCAATGAAAAACACACCACAAGAATATTTTACACCAATTCAACTGAAATTACCAGTAGATTTGGAAAGAATTATTAAAATTTCTGATCCGGTGTACACTTTTCATGAAGTATTCTCGCATATTGACCCGAAAAAATATCTCAAAGAGGAAGGCTTTGAGATGGGTCGTCCAAGATATGACGAAGTAAAGCTCTTGAAAATTGTACTGTTTGCCTTCATGGACTTCGGCGATGTGACTGTACGAGAGCTGCAAAAGTTATGTGAGACAGATACCCGTTTTCTTTGGATATTGGACGGGACTGCTGCGCCGAGCCATATGACGATAGCAAACTTCATCAACCACAGGATGCGATGCAGTGTGAAAGAAGTGTTTGACGATATCAACAGGTACATATTCACACAGGAAGATGTGGACTTGCAGCATATCTACATAGACGGAACAAAGCTGACAGCGAACGCGAACCGGTATTCCTGGGTATGGAAAAAGACGTGTATCACAAACCGGAATCGGACGTTTGACAAATTGACGCAGATCATCCGGGAAATGAACGAAGGAGTTTCCATGCAGCGCGTACGTTTTGAAACGCGAAACGAATACCCGATCGAATACGTGGAAATGCTGATGGAGCAATACGCTGAACTGATGGCTTTGGAGCCGGAAAAGGCAAAAAGAGGCCGTGGATACAGAAAATCCACGGAAATGAAGCTGTATGACCGAATGAAAGAATGCCTGAAGAAGCTGAAACGGTACGCGATCCATATCAAGGTCTGCGGAGATCATCGCAACAGTTATGCGAAAACGGATAAGGATGCAACGTTTATGCGGGTCAAAAGCGACTACATGGGGAACGATCAGCTGCTTCCGGCATACAACGTACAGATCGGCGTTTGCGATGAATACATAGCGATATACGACGTTTACCAATACGCCTCGGATATGGATTGTTTCAAGCCGCTCATGGAGAAATTCAAAAAGACCTATGGCTTCTACCCGGTTTATCCGGTGGCGGACGCCGGATACGGAAGCTTCAACAATTATCTGTACTGCGAAGAGAACGATATGGAGAAATTCATGAAATTTCCCATGTTCGAGAAAGAGACAAAAGACAAAGCTTATCAAGAAGATCCGTTCAGATCTGTTAATTTCAGAATAGATGAAGAAGGGTATATGCGCTGTCCGAATGAAAAACGGTTTTTGTTCAGGGAAACAAGACCGGTCAAGGGCAACAAATACGGTCGGACAGAAGAGATTTACCAGTGTGAAGATTGTACCGGCTGCCCATACAGAGAGAAATGCTGCAAAGGGACCGGGAATCGGACCGTTCGATTGAATGCGGAATTGACGCAGATCCATGAAGAAGTTCTGCAAAATTTGAACAGTATTCACGGAGCCTTGTTGCGGATGAACCGCAGCATACAGGCGGAGGGCACATTCGGCACGATCAAGTGGAACAAAGGGTACTCCAGATGCCGCAGACGCGGAATTGAAGGCGTACTTTTGGAGATCGGACTCATTTCCTGCGGTTTTAACCTGAGAAAATATCATTTGCGAAAGCTGCAAAGGATGAAAACCGCAGCATGAACCATGCCTGTTGAAAAGAAAAATGCCAAGCTTCGGCATTGGCTTGTATTGTTATATTCTGAACACCATTCTATTCTTCTTTTTTGACAAAAAACCTCCGAAAGCCGTTTTTTGGTCTCGGAGGTCTTTCCCTTTAGGCTGTTTTTTTACAGCCCCTTTTT
>CACZGD010000033.1 GCA_902780565.1 Oscillospiraceae bacterium | reverse complement strand
TATAGGACATTCCCCACTTGCTCTTGACCTTCACCTGGCAGCGCACGCGCAGCGTGGCGGGCAGCTTTTCCCACTGCGCCGTGAACGTGGTCGGCTTCGTGGGGAAGATCGGGTCGGCGGCGTTCACGATGCTGCCGTCCTCATCCGCCCAGCCGAGGAACCTATAGCCCGGGCGGGCAGGCGCCGCGGGGAAGGTGATATAGTATTCGGGGCGCTGCTCGGTGGTCGTCGTTGTGCCGTCGCCGTTATCGAAGGTCACGGGCACGGTCACGTAGTCGAGATAGACCGTGAAGGTCGTGGAGCCGTCGAACCGCACGCTGTCCGTCTGCAGGGTGGAGGCGTATGGGTTCACCTGCAGGCTCTGATAGGGGGCTCTGCCGCCGAGGTCATATTCCGGCTGGCTGCGCAGCAGGTGCTTTGCGGTCAGCGCGTCAAGGGCGTTCTCCACCTTCTCGGCGTTATGGAACAGATCCTCTATGGCGTCCGCGCCGTCGTACTGGTACTGCATACGTCCCTGCGTATCGGTATAGAACGGGATGTAGTAGCGCACGTTCACCGTTACCGGCACGCCGACCCAGCCGGAGGTATAGGTCGTGTCCGCGTTCGGCATCTCGGTCGGCATTTCGGTCAGGGGACTGCCGTCCGGCTGCAGCCAGCCGGTGAAGGAAAAGCCCTCCCATACGGGGTCGGTCTTCGGCAGGTCGTCCGCCGTCAGCGCCGTGCCCTCCGGCTTTGCGGTCATGAAGAAGACGGAGCCGTCGCGGTTCAGGAATTTCATCGTCCGCTTATTCGCCACCCAGTGGATCGTGGCGGTGCGTTCCAGCTCGGTGGACAGGGTCTGGAAGCTGTTGCCCTTCCACCTGATGGTCATGTTTGCGGTGCCTTCGCCCCCGGGCGCATCCTTGCGGGTCACGCGGTGAACGCCGTTAATGTAGTCATAGCTGAAGTTCGGGTCGTCGAAGGTGATGTCGAACAGGTCCTTGGTCTGGTAGCCGCTCTTGCTCACGGTGGAGACCGCGCCGTCCTTGAGCCCCATCGCGGTCATCATGAACAGATTCTCCGGGATGACCGTGGAGTGGGAGCTGCCGGTGTAGTCGGCGTAGAACTGCAGGCGGTCGTCGTCCGCGCCGTAGGCGAAATCGTTCACGAACGTGTCGGTGCCGAGCTGCAGGAAGGGATATTCCCCGCCGCCCATATATTTGCGGTAGGCGATCGCCCCGTCCCCGGCCTGCGCCACAAAGGTGAAGCCATAGTAGCCGCCGGTCTCCGCTAAAAACGCGCCGGCGTAATACATATCCCTTTTCGGGTCCTTGCCGCCCACGTCGCTGATCTCGATCCCGGCGTAGAAGAAGCCCCACAGCCGTTGGTACAGACCGGCCTCGATCTCAATGCCCACGGAATCCAGCCGCGCGTCGAACAGGCCGACCGCCACGGTGAGCCGGATCCCCACGCGGATGCCCATGGCGCCGAAGATATAGAAGTCCGCGCGGAACAGGGAGGTATCCGTCTCGTCCGTCTTCGCGCCGTTCTCCTCCTTATGGAAGAGCATGAAGCTGAAGGTGCTGCGGTAGCTGCGCTCGTAGTTCGCCGCTGCGCCGATGGCGGCGTTGAGCTGCGCCGCGACAATGAAGTCCGCCTTCACGCGGTAGGCAAGGATGTGCCACGGGTCGATGGCGCCGTTCCAGTCGAAAATGTTTTCGTTGATGATATCCACCCAGCCGGTCTTGTCCGCGCCCTTGATAAAGGCTGCGTATTTCTGGGTCAGGCTGCCGCCGCCGGTATCCTGCTGCGGGAAAATGGAATCGTGCTTCTTGCCGAATTCCTGAATGCTTTCGGCGATCTTTTTCACCTTTTCGGCGCCGGGGGTCCGGTCCACGCCGTCCGGCCACGGGATGCCGGCGTTGGCTGCGGCCTCCTCCGCGTCGCCCTTGTTCTCGAACAGCGTCGCCTGCGCGGTGAAGCCCACGCCCACGTAAATGCCCGCGGAGCAGCTTCCGGAAACGTTATAGTCGTAAAGATAGGGGAAGATCCACCACTTTTTCCACACGCTCGTTGCGTCGAGGGTATAGCCCATCACAAGCTCGGTCTCGAAGAAAAAGGTGATCGTGATGCGCAGCCCCGCCTTCGAGAGCTCCGCGTCGGAATCGCGGATGGTGACGACGAATTTGGCGTTGGCCTCCACGCGGATGCCCATGCCGTAGCCGGTCTTGCCCGCGAAATGGACGATATTGGGCGAGATCATCACGTCCGCGTCGCCCTTGACGTCCGCGCCGTTCGGGACCCTGCCGTCCGCGATCATGCGAAACTCTTTGCCGGTCAGGGACTCGGCCTCGTCCTCGCCGTAATAGAAGGTCAGGTCGTCCAGGTCCGCGCCCTTCAGCAGCGCCCTGCCCTCGTCCGTGTCCAGCGCGATCTGGGCGAGGTTATAGGTGCTTTCGGTCAGGTAGCCGTTGTTGGTCAGGTCCTCGATCACGCCCGCCCTGATGGCGTCCTCGTTATAAGAAGCGCGGATCTGCGCCTCGCTCAGCGTCCCTTCGCGGTAAACGTCCGCGCTCGTCAGCACGTCCTCCAGCGGCGCGACCGTGTAGGTGATGTGGGCGCTGTCCTCGATATCGGGGTTGTCTTCCCATTCGATGGCGGTGATCTCGGCGTAGGCGGACACGTCGCCGCTGCGGATATCCCCGGTGTAAAACGCCAGAAAGTCGCCGGGCTCCACCACGGTGTTTTCGTCCAGTCCCATGCCCGCGAACGGGCCGTCCGCGGTGTAGGTGAGGGCGGAGGCGGACACGGTCACGCTGCCGGTTTCGCCCGCCTGCTGCAGGCACGTCCCCTCCACCGGGATGATATCGGGCGTGAACAGCACGTCCTCGGGGGCGGCGGCCTCATACGCATATTCGGCGGTCGCGCCGCCGCCGGGGGTCACGGCGGTCACGCGCAGATAGGAAACGCCGGATTCGGTGTCGTCCAACGCGCGCGCGTCCGGCTGCGTGCCTTCATACACCGCCACGATATCGCCGACGCGGTAGGCGTCCTTTTGATAGGTGAAGCTGCCGCCGCCGTTGTTGGCGCGCAGCTTGCCCGTTTCGGCGTCATATCGGAAAATGCCGTCGAAGCGCAGGGCGTTTTCGGCGTCGCTGCCGTTCAGCGCGGCGGCGGACAGAAAGCGCACGTTCCCCGCAAGGCGCAGGTTCTGCGTCTCCTTCCCCTCGGTCGTGAGGTTATAAAAGCGCACGGCATCGGTCTCGCCTTCATAGGTCAGGGCGTCGTCCGTCAGCACGAGCTGATAGACCTCGCCGTCGTTGAAGCCGCCCTCGCACGTCACGGTGAATGCGCCGTCCCGTCCCTCGGCCGTCAGGCGGTCGGGCTGCAGCAGGTCGGTCTCCTCCGGGTCCGTCAGCGCCGGGTTCGTCAGGTTCAGCAGGGTCATCCCCGCCAGCACCTTGTCGGCGGTGTAGTCCGCCGGGGCGTTCACCGTGACCGCGAAATCCGGTGAAACGTTTCGCACGCTCACAAAATCGGGTTCATATTCCTCGGCGGAATCCGCCTCCTCGCCCAAAAGCACGTTAACGCCCTGCGCGGTCGGCGCCGGGGACGTCAGGTTCTCGGAGGTCCCCTCTGTTCCTGTCAGGTTCTCTTCGGGGGCGCAGCCCGCGAAAAGGGAAAGCAGCAGCGTCAGGATCAGAAACGCCGCCGTCGCTTTGCGAAGGTGGGTCATAAGCCGTCCTCCCTTTCGGTTTGATAGGTTCAGAATAGCATTTTTATACATTTTTTTCAAGGGGAAGGGTGTGAACATTTCATTTCCTGCAGAAAATTTTTCCGGTTTCAAAGAAAAATTTTTTCCTTCGCCGGAGGGCGCGCGCCTGATTTTGTCTTGTATTTTTGTCCGGTCCGGTGTATAGTAAAGGAGAGAAAGACCGCCCCGGGCGACGCGCAGCCGCCGGGACGGAAAACGAGAGGAGCGATGGTATGACGCCGCAGAATTCGCCCCACGGCGAAGCGGGGGAGCCGGTCACTCGCAGGGCGCTGACCCTGTCCGGCTGGGTGCAGGGCGTGGGGCTGCGCTGGCGCGCGCAGACCGCCGCGAACGCCCTCGGCGCGACCGGCTGGGTGCGCAATAACTTCGACGGCTCCGTCTCCATGGAGCTGCAGGGGACCGAAAGCCAGATCGACGGCGTGCTGCTCGCCATCGAACGCGGGACTTACGTGCGCATCGAGGACCTCCGCGTGAAAACGCTGCCGACGCTGGACGGAGAGACCGGCTTTCACGTCCGGGACTGAACGAAAAGACAGGGGACGATTCCGACGTGATTTTGTCCGGGAAAGAAGGAATGCGAAATGAATGAGAAGAAAAAAACGATCCTTCTGCGTGTCCTGATCATCGCCGCGATGCTGGCCGTTGCCGGCGCGTGCGTCTATATGTATCTGCGCTTCGGAAAATCCGCGATCGAGCTGGTCAAAGATACGGACCGTTTCCGGTCGTGGATCAACGGCTTCGGCGTCTGGGGCGTTATCGTGTTTGTTGCGATCCGCATCTTGCAAACGGTGGTCAAATTCATACCGACGGAGCCGATCGAGATCGCCGCCGGGTTGGTATGGGGCTGGCTCGGCGGATGCCTGCTGTGCCTGTTGGGGAACGTCATCGGGTCGATCGTGATTCTGGCTATGACGCGGCGGATCGGCGTGCGGATCCTGCGGCTTTTCCGTCTGGAGAACAAGCTGCAGTCCATGCGTTTCCTGCAGGACCGGGAGAGGCGCAACCGCCTTGTGTTCATCTTTTATCTGGTTCCGGGCACGCCCAAGGATACCATGACCTATTTCGCCGGCCTCACGGATGTGAACCGGATCGAGTTCCTGATCCTGTCGTCCATCGCGCGGATTCCGGCGATCGTGTCCTCCACGATCTGCGGCGCGTATCTCGGGGCGAACAATTTCAAGGTCGCCGCGACCGTATTCATTGTAACGGCCCTGCTCAGTATACCCGGCGCAATACTCTATAAAAAGATCTCGGCACGGTACGTACAGAAGCATCCGGAGCAATCTTAACAATCGGGGAAGGGGGCAATCATGGAACCGTCCCTGATTGTCGCTGCGTACCTCCCCCTCAAGATGGGTATATCGAAAGCCTCGGCCAACGCCGAGGCTTAAGTAAACTATATAATCCTTCTTTTCATTGTTTCAAATGCTCTTTTTGTTTCGGGGAAAAACGGAATCAACTGAAAATCGTGGAACATTCCGTCAAACATATGAAGCTCGGCATCCACATCTGCTTTTCTCATATTCTCATATGCCATCTCGTTGGAGCTTCTGTCCATTTCAGCTTCACCGCATATCAATGTCACAGGGGGAAAGCCCGCATAATCGGCAAAGCTCGGCGACACATATGGGCTGCTTCTGTCAAGCTCTTTTGCAAAAGCGGAAATACGGTGCAGATACCCCCAATTATCTTCCGGTTTCTTGCGCCTTGCAATACCACCGAATGGGTCTCGATAACAGTTTTCAACTATGGATTTTCCCGAATTTGTCATATCTCCCCATAATGAAAAACAAATAATTGCCGATGGCAATGTCATTCCTTTATCGCGCATATACAGCGTTGAGGTTAGTGCGAGATTGGCGCCTGCGCTGTCACCGATAAAAACGACGTTCTCTGCTTTTATTCCGATCCGTTGTATCTCCTGAAACATTGCAACGGTATCTTCTATCTGGGCAGGGTATTTGTATTCAGGAAAGACTCTGTAATCCAGATTGTAAACAGTGCAGTAATTCAGTGTCCTGCTTATCTTTTCGGCAAGGCGGCGGTACATATCAATCAATCTCACTTTATAGCTTCCGCCGTGAAGCAACAGTACCACCTTGTTGGTCCTCTTCTGCTTAGGTTCAAGGATTTCGTAATTCACACCACTTAACTGATAAATGGTATAATCGAATTCCTTTGACGGTTTATAATGAGATTTATACTTCTTCGCTTTCTTACCGGCATTGTTTGAAAACTCGGAATTATTGACCAGTGGTGAATGAAAGACTGCGCAAAGAATACTGCTGACTATTTTTCCGCTTAAAGATTGCATTTATCTAACTCCTGATTCATCCGTTTTACCAATGGCATAAGAATGAAGTTTACCTTTGTTCCGGAACTGATATAGGCGTAAACCTCGTGATATAAAGCATAAAAAGCGGTTTTGATATCGCACTTTTCTGAAACGGGATACTTTGCTTTATACGTTTCATATAAGCCGAACCTCTCGCCCGTCAGATTGCGCAATTGGAAAAGTTCGTATTCCTTGTCGGCCCACTTGCTTTCAAGCGGGTCAATAATCGCTGTTGGATGCAAATGCTTATCGCTCATTATATTCATCACATTCATGTCGCCGTGTATCAAACTTGCCGTTTCAACCTTATCGCTGAAAATATAATCAAAGGCAGCCCAAGCGCGCTCCATTGCGGAAAGCACTTTCTTTTCAAGTTTACCGTTGTTTGTCAATTCCCTTGCGCAATCAAGAATATCAGCAGCAAACGGCTGATAAAAGTCAAGCCACTCATCATAAACGGCGTTACCGATCAAGCCAAATTTATCGTTTGTCTGCTCGTGCCAATGGTGGATAATTGCAGTGATTTCATCTGCAAAGCGCTCTTTGTTTTTCTTGGTATTCAACAGTTTAATAAAATCAGTAAAACAGTCTGTGCCTTCAACAAATTCCATGCCGATAAAGTCGATCGGTATCGCATCGGTGGCAAGAAAGGTGAAATATACCTTCGGAATCTTGATAAGGCTGTTTGAACCGAGCAAAGTTAATTCACTTGCTTCCCGTTCACACACACCCTGCGTTCTGCACGCTTTCATAATAACGCAGAACGGTTCCTTATCGATATCTGCTTTGAAAACAAAGCCAAAAGAACCGCCGCCGATATATTTAATGCCGGTAACGGTTGCGTTATATGTAGTTTCAAGCATTTCTTTGGCAAAAGACTGTGCATCTTTTCTGGAGATCGGGCGGATTTCTTTCTGTTTCATAATTAACCTCACTTTTTATTATTCATATTTGATGAAAGAATGCGATATTGACGATGAATTGCTTTTCAGTGCCGTCGTATACCCAATCGAATTCCCCCCTGTATTTTGTCGCAGTTTTTTCTATGCTCTTTACGCCGAGGCCGTGGAATCCGGCGCTTTTTTTTGTGGTAAACAGCCTTTTTCCTTCAGAAAGCGGCGGAGAATCGCACGAATTGGCGCAGGTGAGAACGTCGAACCCGTTTCTGCGGTTGACGGAAAACTCGATCGTTCTCTCCTTGGAATCCTTTGCCGCCTCCACGGCGTTATCAAGGATATTGCTCAGCAGTGTGATCAGATCCGCCGGTTCGATAAACGAAAGATTTGCCGTTTTAACGGAAATGGTAAAGGTGATTCCTGTTTCGCTGCAGATCGCCTGATATTTGTTCAGCACAAGATCGAGGTACTTATTATCGGTATTACCAACATGGAGTGGTAGCTGATTTCGCCGTAGATGCTGTCGATATACGCGTCCACGTTCGGGTCGTTTGCCAAAGCCTTGATCGTGGAAAGGTGGTTCTTCTCGTCGTGCGTCAGTTGTTTCAATACCTCGTTCTGCCGATCCAGCAGCGCGTAATATGCGATATCCGTTTTCACGCGTTCCAGTTCACACTGTGAATGGAACAGGTCGTCGATCTGTTTGGAGGTTCTCGAATAAAAGATGTAGGTTAATCCGTAACGTATTTGATGTTTACAATAAAGCTTTTGTGTACCGTTTGAAACGTCGGCACGGAGAGCCGGTCTCTCCACTCCCTTATGGTAAGCTCGGTAAGGAAGGCGTCCTCCCGCGTAACCACTTTGGTATCGCGCCCGATGATCTCGATATATACGATATCGCCCACGGAGATCGTTTTTGTGCTCTTGGTGTTTTTTACGGTAAATGTAATCACGGAAGCGTCAAAATGCGCCAGCGCCTTTTTCAGCCCCGCTTCCAGCCGTTTGGCGTCAAGCGGTTTTTTGATATACCGAAACGCGTTCAGATCCATGGCGTCGTCCAAATATTGCTCGTAAGACGTAATAAAGAATATGATCACGCCGCCGTTCAGCGCTTTGATCTGTTTTGCCAGTTCTATACCTGAAACGGGAGCCATCTGAATATCCAAAAAGGCAATATCCGCCGGTTCCTTGGCATTTTTGCACGCAAGACTGTCCGTATACACTTTCAGCGCAGAGGAAATGTGCAGCGTTGAAAAGATCCGTTCAACGCAAGCTTTCAGCTCTGATGCAAAAACGTGATCGTCGTCGCAGATCACAACGTTCATACCAATACCTCCTATTCTGAAAGCGCATAAAACCAATTATATTATACCATGAGATCCTGCTGCGGTCAAACGTTCATCTCCGTTGAAAACGTGCAGTTTTGTGGTAAATCCGAGCAGTTTTGAAAAAAGGTTGAAATACTGTTACTTCTGTTTTATAATGATAATTTGTCATCCGAATCGGTATTCTATGTAAATACAAAAGAATTAGCCTCTTATATTCAATGGTATTTGCTAATTTCCTTAACGTATACGACAAAAATCTATCCATTATATTTCTGGATGGATTTTTGATTTATTGCTATTCCTG
Organism: Oscillospiraceae bacterium; assembly: GCA_902780565.1. GTDB lineage: Bacteria > Bacillota > Clostridia > Oscillospirales > Acutalibacteraceae > RUG806. The sequence goes on along the minus strand of CACZGD010000033.1, from coordinate 14,008 downwards.
TAAGTGTACATAAGAGCAATCACATAAGAGCAATCAGGGGACGGTTTCCCTGTCTTTTTCTTTTTTCTCTCTTGAAATGCGGCGCGCGGGCGATTATAATAGATGCAAAAATCGAACGCAAAAGGAGTTTCTACCATGAAAAAAGCGATCCCGATCCTTCTTGCCGCGGTGCTGGTGCTGCTTTGCGCCTGCATGAAAAACACACCCGCGGACGTCGCCGACGGCAGCCTGCCCGAACAGGGGACTGATGCGTCCGCCGAGGCGGGGCTGGTGAACGCGTATGATCCGCTTTCCGCGCTGACAGGCTATGCCTCGAATACCCTGATCGCCGTGACCGAGGGCGGGCAGGTCCTGTTTGACTCCACGTCCGAGCAGACGGCACAGGCGCTTTCCCCGCTGACCACGTGGACGGACGTTGCGCGCGTGGTCACGACCGGGCGCACGGTCTTCGGTATCCGAAAGGACGGCGGACTGTACGTGCTGGATCTGAAAAAGACCTTCGACTATCCCGCGGACGAGTGGAACAATATCACGTCCCTTGCGGCGTTTGCCTACAGCGACACGGCGAAGGGCGCGGTCACGGCCGCGCTGAAGACCGACGGCACAGTGGTGTGCGCCGGGATCTCCTCCGCGGACTCGACCGACAGCGAGACCGGCAAATTGACGCATAAGGGCTTCGCGCCTGCCGAGTGGACGGATATCAAGGCCATCGCGGTCGCCGAGGGCAGGCTGCTCGGGCTGAAAAACGACGGGACCGTGATCGCCGCCGGGACCTGCAGGGAGGGCGAAGCCGACGTGGCAGGCTGGCGCGATATCGCGTCCGTCTATGCGCCGGACGGGCTTTCGCTCGGCGTTTCCACCGACGGCGCGCTGTTCGCCGCGGGGCGCGAAACGCTGCTGCCCCGGCTCGGGGGCAAAACGGACGTGGCTGAGGTCGTTGCCGACGCCGGCAGCTACGCTTACATCCTGCTGAAAAAGGACGGCACTCTCGGGGTCGCGCGCGTCGAAGACGGGAAGGAAGCTGCCCTTGCGGGCTTTTCCGAGCTGGAAAACAAGACGGACGTGCGTCAGGTCGTGCGCGCCGGGGAGCGCGCCGCCGTGCTGCACGGCGACGGGACCGTGGAGATCACGTCTCCCATCAGTCTGAAAAACGACGATAACCGTCTGGCGCCCGCCGCGAACTGGACGAACGTGCTCCGGCTGTTCGGCGGGCCCAGCTACCTTGCCGCGATCACGGCGGACGGGCGGGTCCTCGTCACCGAGGGCGTGCTGGCGGAGAAGCCCTTCCGCTTCGATACGGAGAGCTGGTCCCTGTTTTCCGGCGAAGCGTACGTACCGGAGGAGACAAGCGCAGCGCCCACGACGTCCGCTCCGGCTGAGAGCACGACGGCAGAGCCCTCTGCCCTTGCGGACGCGACCTTCACGGTGGACGGTTACACCCTGCATTACGGCAGATACCTCGGCGACGACGGCGTTACGGTCTGCGAGCTGAACGCGGACTGGACCTATCGCTTGACATTCGCGGACGGGAGCGTGCAGAGCGGCGCGTGGCGCGTGCGCCCGGCGGACGTGGATGCGGAGTCGATCGCGCTGACGGACGGCTCCGGCGAGGAAAAGCTCTATTGGCCGGTCGGCGACGACGGCTTCGATACCGCCTTCATGGCGACCATGACCTTCCGCTACGCGCCGGACGCGGGAACCTCCGCCCCCACCGGGACCGCGCCCGCTGCGGACGGCGGAACCTTCACGGTGGGCGGCTTTACCCTGCACTACGGCAAATACGTCAGTCAGGACGGCGTTGAGGCCATCACGCTGCATGCGGACGGCTCCTTTCTGCGCGATTACGACGGGGCGAACGGCAATACCGGCACGTGGACGACCGGCGTGAACAGCCTCGGCGAGCCCGTGCTGTGGATGAAAGCGGACGGCGAAGCCGGGGACCCTGCGGAATACCTGGCGACCGACGACGGCTTCAGCATCACCTACCGCTTCACGACGCATTATTCCTACGTGGCGGAATAACACAACCCGAAGAAACGAAAAGATCCTGCCGCTCTGACAGGATCTTTTTTGCGTTCAGATCTCGATTTCCTTGCCGATCTCCGGCACGATGAACCGGATCTCCGGGTGGTTCTTTTTCACGGTCCGCCGCAGCCGTTTGACGCTCACGTTCCGGGTCACGGGCGGAAAGGCGTCGTCGAAATGGTCCACGAGAATCGCCTTGGGCGTATACTTCCTGAGGAAGCCTTTGGTCTTCTCCGGCACGAACACGCTGCCGCCGTTCGCGAGGACGAGCAGGTCCACGTCCTTCGGATAGTTGATCTCCGGCGTGTCGCGGAACGAGCCGGTCAGAAAGATCCGCTTTTCCCCGTGCGTGATCTCAAACGCCACGATCTCGCCGTTTTCCGGCATTTTATGGTTCAGGTACGCCTGCCGGAAGAGCTGCGGCAGCATTACCGCGCATTTCGGCACCACGGTGAGGATATAGATGGGGTCGAACACGATGTGGCGGAACTGCCAGACCCGGACCGTGAACGCGCCGAAGGTGAGCGTGTCCCCGGGGCGGATGAGCCGGAGCCGGTCCTCGGGCGCGCCGCGCGAAACGAGCGTTCTTTTCGGCGTTTCGGTGCAGAAGACCGGCACGTCCGGGTCAACGCGCAGAAGGTCCGGGATGCTGTAAATGTGGTCCAGATGCCCGTGCGTCACGAGCACCGCGTCGAAGCCCGCAAAGCCCTCCACCGGCGTGGTCTCCAGCCGCCGGTTCATGCGCACAAAGGGATCGAACAGGAGCTTGGTCTCGCCGTCGTCCAGCCCCACGGTCGCGGTCCCATACCAGGTCAGTTTCATGGATGTCGCCCCTTTCAGATGGATACAGATAAGCCTATTATAGCATGGCGCCGGGGGTTTTTCATGGCGAAACTGTAAATTATTTCCCGCCCGTCATTCCGGGATCACGGAGAGGATATAGTCCGCGATCTTCCGGCTGCGTACGATGTAGCCGGTGTGCCCGACGCCCGGAAAGATCCTGAGCCGCGCGCCCGGGATCGTTTCGGCGATGTGCCGCGTGTGGTCCTCCCGGATCAGATCCCGCTGCCCTGCCGTCACGAAGGTGGGCACGGTGATGGAACGCAGCGTTTCGTCCGTGATATCGGGCTCCCGCAGCATGATGCGCATCTTGTCGCTGCGGTCCACGTGGCTCCACAGGCGGAAAAAGCGCAGCGGCAGGTCCTTGGTGCTGTCCGGGCGCAGGCTCGCGCCGCTCACGATCAGGGCGGAAAGCAGGTCCGGGCAGCGGGCGGCCAGCAGCAGCCCGGTCACGCCGCCGTCCGAAAAGCCGTAAAACACGGGCTTTTCCAGCCCCAGCGCCGTAATGAAGGCGCGCATATCCTCCGCCATGTCATCGTAGTGCAGGGTCTTCACCCGCTGGCTTTTGCCGTGGTCGCGCGTGTCGGGGCAATAGACCGTGAAGCGGGACGAAAGCGCCTTCGCGGCTTTGCCGAAGATTTTGTGGTCCATGCTGTTGCAGTGCGCCATGACCAGCGGCCGCCCCGTCCCGGTCTTTTCGTAATAGAGCCGCACGCCGTTTACCGTCACAAACATACCGTCGTCCTCCCGCGTTCGCATTTTTATTCATTCTATCATGGCAGGACGGCATATTCCACCGTTAATTTGTGAATTTTCTGTTGAAAAATCCGTATGGTTCCGTTATACTGAAACCGAAAGGCCCCGGCGCGAAGACCGGGGCGGACGGGAGGCAGCCGTATGGCGCATGAAAAATATCCGCATTTGTTTTCCCCGGTGCAGATCGGGAACGTTACGCTCAGGAACCGCGTGGTCATGGCGGCCATGGGCATGAGCCAGTCGGACGGCGGCTTCGTCAACCGCGCCGTCGTGAATCACTACGCTGCGCGCGCAAACGGGGGCGTCGGCGCGGTGGTGGTGGAGGTCACCTGCGTGGATACGCCCCTCGGGCTGAACACGAAGGGCATGCTCGTGATCGACGACGACAAATATATCCCGGGCATGGCGGAGCTTGCCGCCGCGATCCACAAGGGCGGCGCGAAGGCGTTTCTGCAGCTTTCGCACACCGGGCGGGGCGCAAGGCGCTCCATCATCGGCGCGCAGCCCGTCGGCCCCTCGGCGGTGGCGATGCCCTATTCCTTCATGATGGGGCTCGGCAACGAGACCCCGCGCGCGCTGACCGTGGAGGAGATCCGCGCGATTGAGGAAAAATACGCCGAAGCCGCGCTGCGCGCGAAAAAGGCGGGCTTCGACGGGGTGGAGCTCCACGCCGTCGGCTATTACCTCGGGCAGCAGTTCCTGTCCTCGACCGCCAACCGGCGCACGGACGAATACGGCGGCAGCCGCGAAAACCGCGTCCGCTTCCTGCTGAATATCCTCGCCCGTATCCGGGCGTTGTGCGGCGCGGACTTCCCGGTCATCGTGAAGATCTCCGTGATCGAAATGGGGCCGGACGGCGGCATCTCCCTGCCGGACGGGATCTATTTCTGCAAACGCCTGCAGGAATCCGGCGCCGCCGCGCTGGAGATCCTTGCCGGCAAGTGGTCGGGGCAGGCAGGCAAAAACGAAAAGCCGGAATCCGCCTATCCGGACTGCATGGCGGTGCCGCTGTGCGGGCTCGTACAGGCGGGGCTGCGCCTGCTCACCGGCAAAAAGCCGCAGATCCCCCTGATCGGCGGCGGGCGCGCGCAGAACCCCGTTCAGGCGGAAAAGGCGCTGGCAAAGGGCACGTGCGACATGATCTTCATCGGGCACGGCCTGCTGGTGCAGCCGGACCTTGTGAACCTGATCGGGGAAGGCAGGGAGGACGAGGTCCGTCCCTGCATCGGCTGCGGGCACTGCATCGACCATCAGCTCCAGCACGGCGGCAGGGCCGTCTGCTCCGGCAACGCGGTGCTGGCGCGGGGCGACAACGACTATGCCCTTCCGCCCGCGGCGGTCAAAAAACGCGTGGTCGTCGTCGGCGCGGGCGTAGCCGGCGTGGAGGCAGCCCGCATCGCCGCGAAGCGCGGGCACGACGTGTATCTGTATGACCGCGCCGCCGGAATCGGCGGGCAGATGAACGTGGCCGCCGCGCCGCCGTTCAAGCAGCACCTGGGGCTGCTGCGGCCGTGGCTGGAACGCCAGCTTGACCTGACCGGGGTGAAGGTCCGCCTCGGGGAGGAGATGACGCGGGAAAAGCTGCTCGCCCTGCGGCCGGACGCCGTGGTGTGCGCCACGGGCGTGAAGCCGCGGGCGCTGCCGATCCCGGGCTTTGACCGCGCCGTGCACGCGAAGCGGATATTGGAGGGCGAACCGACCGGCAGGCGCGTGGTCGTGATCGGCGGCGGGTCCGTCGGCTGCGAGACCGCCGAGCTGCTGGCGAAGCAGGGTAAACGGGTCACGGTGGCGGAGCTCGGCGATACGGTTGCCGGGAACACCGGCAAGACCGCGCAGACCATCCTGCTCGGGCATCTGAAGGCGCGGGGCGTCACGCTCCTCACCGGCTGCCGCGCGGTGCGCATCGACGCGCGCGGCGTGTGGTGCCGCACGCCGGACGGCGCGCGCCTGCTGCCCGCGGACACCGTGGTGGCTGCGATCGGCGACGCGCCGGAGGACGGGCTGTACCGGTCGGTCGCCGACGACTTCGGCGAGGTGTATCTGATCGGCGACGCGAACGGCGGCGGCGTGATCCCGAACGCGGTCTATGAGGGCTATCAGGTCGGCTGCAGGCTCTGAGAACGCCCGCCCGCGCCGGAAACGGACGGTCCCTGCCCCTGGTGCGGCGAAAAGCACGACGGCGCAACGGTCGCGGGCTGGTGGACCGAGCTTGCCCATCACCTGCTGTTTATCCTGAAACGGATCTTCCTCTGGTGGATCGCCTGAGCCGGGAGCGCGTGAGCCCCTTCCGGCGCGCGGTATTTTTCCGCTTGCACAGCGCGGACGTCTGTGGTAAAATCTATTTGCTGTGTAAATAAAAGCAAATGAGAAGGAGTGTTGACAATGAAACGGATATACAAGAGGCTGATCCCCTCGCTCGCCGCGCTGTGCCTTGCGGCGGCGGTCGGGCTGGCAGGCTGCGGCAAAACGGCGGAGGAGGCGGCGGAGGAGCCGACCACCCGGGTCGGCGAGGACGGCGTGGTCCTGTCGAACGACGCGTCTGGCTTCGTGCTGCTCACAGACGCCGTGCCGGACGTGATTTTGGAGATCCGCTACTATTCCACCTATAACTTCGTGGGCGACCGCATCGACGGCTACGAGGAGCCCGTCGCCCTGCTCACAAAGGAAGCCGCCGCCGCGCTGAAGGCCGCCTCTGACGATTTTATCGCAAAGGGCTATCGCCTGAAGATCTATGACGCCTACCGTCCGCAAATGGCGGTGAGCCACTTCGTGCGCTGGGCGGAGGATACGGCGGATACCCGCATGAAGGCGTATTTCTACCCGGATCTGACCAAGGACGTGCTGTTCCCGCAGGGGTATATCGCGGCGCATTCCGGGCACAGCCGCGGCAGCACCGTGGACCTCACGCTCGTGGATATGCAGACCGGCAAGGAGCTGGACATGGGCGGCGTGTTCGATTTCTTCGGCGAGATCAGCCACCCGGATTACCGGGAGATCACCGAGGCGCAGTACGCCAACCGCATGCTCCTGCGCGAGGGGATGCTCTCCCACGGCTTCAAGCCCCTGCCGGAGGAGTGGTGGCACTTCACGCTCGAAAACGAGCCCTACCCCGAGACGTATTTCACCTTCCCGGTCAGCCGCGCAAGTGTGAAGGCATAAAGACATAAAAAATACCCTCCCTTTGAACCGGGAGGGCTTTTTTTGTCATGTGTATGTTCAGCCGTTCTTGCCGTGCCACGTCATGCCGACCATGGTCACGTCGTCGAACTGCGGCGCGTCGCCCGTGAAGGCCTTCACCGCGTTTCCGACCGCGTGGACGAACGCTTCGGGGTTCCCGTCCGAAACGCTGTTCAGGGCCTCCAGCATCCGCTCGGCGCCGAACATGCCGCCGTCCGCGTTCGTGGCCTCCGGCACGCCGTCCGTGTAGACGAAGATGCTGCCGCCGGGGGCAAGGCGGATCTCATAATCGCGGTAGCGCGCGCCTTCCATGCCTGCCAGCACGAAGCCGTGCTTATCCCGGAACAGCTCGAATTTCCGGTCCGGCCCGCAGACGGCGGGGAACTCGTGCCCGGCGCTGGCGGCGGTGATCACGCCGGTGGAAAGCTCGCAGATCCCAAGCCAGCAGGTGACGAACATATCCGCGTCGTTGCCCTCGCAAAGCTGGTTGTTCACGTCCGCCAGAATCTCGGCGGGGGTGCCGCCCTGCATGACGCGGTTTTTGATCAGCGTTTTGGAGATCACCATGAACAGCGCCGCGGGCACGCCCTTGCCGGAAACGTCCGCGATCACCAGCGCAAGGTGATCGTCGTCGATCAGGAAAAAGTCGTAAAAGTCGCCGCCGACCTCCTTCGCGGGGTCCATGGAGGCGAACAGGTCCATCTCCTTTTTCTGCGGGAAGGGCGGGAAGATCCTGGGCAGCATATCCGCCTGGATCTGCGTCGCCACGTTCAGCTCCGCGCCGATGCGCTCCTTTTCGGCGGTGACGGTCTTCAGGTCCTCGGTATAGAGCTTCAGGTCGTCCTGCATCTTGTTGAAGACCCGCGCCAGCTCCCCGACCTCGTCGCGGGTATCGATATCCGATTTGGTGTCGAAGTCGCCCTCGCCGATGTTCTTGACCGTGTCCGTCAGTCTGATGATGGGCTTCGAGATCGAGCGCGAAAGGAAACGGACGATCACCGCGGCGGCCAGCGCCAGCAGCGCGATGAACACGGCGGTGACGATGATCAGCGTTCGGATGATGCCGTCCATTTTGTCCTGCGCGTCTTCAAATGTGAGGTCCGACTGCTCCCTGATGTGCGCAATGGGCTCGGTGATTTCCTCCGCGTTGATCGCGGTGCAAAGCAGCCAGCCGGTGCAGGGGATCCTGCGGGCGGTCATATAGATCTCTCTGCCGTCCAGCACGGCGTGGAACGCGCCGCTTTTGTCGGAGGCGCAGTCGTCGATCTGCCTGCCGGCGCTCACCGGGTCGGAAAAATGATCCGCGAACGCGTTATAGAGCTCCCCGCCGTGCGCGTCGATATCCGCCTGGAACGTGCTGTAGGCCAGCAGGTCCTTCGTCCCGCCGAGGATGAAGGTCGTGCCCGTTGCGCCCAGCCCGCTGCCGATGACGTTCGAGGTCATCTGCTCCAGATTCACGTCTGCTGCCACGACCGCCAGCACGTCGCCGTCCGGTCCCCTGACCGCCATGGATGCCGTGATGCACGGTCTGCCGTAGGAGTCGATCTCCGTCTCCTTCCATACGACCTCGCCCTGCGAGGCGACGGCGTTGACGTACCAGTGCCGCCCCGTCGCCACGTAGTTTTCCGGGTAGACGTTGTTGGTGGTGTACTGATAAAAGATCCCGCTGGCGGTGCCGACGTAAAGGTTGTCGAAGAACCGGCTGTTATAGCGCATGATCGGCGCGAAGATCTCCTCCATGTTGGAGATCAGCCGCAATTCCTCATAAAGCGCGTCGCTCTCCACGATCCCCGCGCAGAACATATAGCGCGCGGTCAGGTCTTCGTCCGCCTCCTCCAGCGGCTCCGGCGCGTAGGGGGAATCCATGTGCGCGGCAGGCGAGGCGTACAGCCTTTCGGCGAATTCCGCCGACTGCTCCACCGCGTCCTTCACGATGCGCAGGCGCGAATCCGTCACCTCGGTCTGCATATCGGCGATCAGCCCGAGCGAATCGGAATCCATCGCGTACAGCCCGTTTTCGATCATCTGTCCCGCGTTTGTTTTCATGTCGCCGTACATCTGTTCCGTGGTCTTTTCCAGCTCACGGATCACCGCAAACAGCCCCAGCTCAACGAGCAGCAGCGCGCCGAGCGTCAGCGCCAGCATCGCAATGACGAGTTTCTTTCCGATTTTCAAGTTGTCCGCCCTCCCTGTGCTCATTTCATGAGCCCGAAGTCTGTCTTTCCGAGGGCATTATATCACAGAATCCCGGCAGATACAAGGAAAGATGTTGATTGCGCCGCATTTTTTCAAAAAAACTGCCCTGCGGCGGGGGGGGCGGGGGCGCCGTTCCGGCGTCCGGTCCCTTTGAAAGCATTGCTTTTTCGCGAAGCCGATGGTATAATCATTCTGTAACAGCCTGCCGCAGAGAGGACGGTGACGCGGGGTGGCGCGGGAAAAGCAATATATCGCGATCGATCTGAAGTCGTTTTACGCCTCCGTGGAGGCCGCTGAGCGCGGATACGATCCGCTTGACGTGAATCTGGTCGTGGCGGACGAGAGCCGGACCGACAAAACGATCTGCCTCGCCGTTTCTCCGTCCCTGAAGGCGCTCGGCATTCCCGGCCGCCCGAGACTGTTTGAGGTCAGGCAGCAGGTCGAACGCGTCAACCGGGCGCGGAAGGCGAAAGCGCCGGGCGGACGCTTTACCGGGAAATCCGTGTCCGCGTCCGCGCTTGCGGCGGATCCGTCGCTGGAGCTCGATTTCGTGATCGCGGGGCCGCGGATGGCGTATTATATGGATTACAGCCGCAGCATTGTGGAGATCTATCTGCGCCACGTTTCCATGGACGACCTGCTGGTGTATTCCATCGACGAGGTGTTCATCGACGCCACGCCCTATCTCGACACCTACCGCCTGACGGCGCACGCGTTCGCCATGAAGCTGATCCGGGAGGTGCTGCGGGAAACCGGCATCACCGCGACCGCGGGGATCGGCACGAATATGTATCTTGCGAAGATCGCCATGGATATCGTGGCGAAGAAAATGCCCGCCGATCCCGACGGCGTGCGGATCGCGGAGCTTGACGAAATGCGCTACCGGGAAAAGCTGTGGCTTCACACGCCGCTCACGTCCTTCTGGCGGGTCGGCCCCGGAATCGCAAAAAAGCTGGAGGAAAACGGCATGCACACCATGGGCGACGTGGCCCGCTGCTCCGTCGGACCGCCGAACGGCTATTATAACGCGGACCTGCTGTATCGGCTCTTCGGGGTCAACGCCGAGCTGCTGATCGACCACGCCTGGGGCTGGGAGCCCGTTGAGATCGCGGACTGCAAGGCCTACACGCCGGAATCGAAAAGCCTCAGCTCCGGGCAGGTGCTGCCCCGGCCGTACGCGTTTGACGAGGGCAGGGTCGTGGTGCGGGAGATGGCGGATCTGCTGTCGATCGAGCTGGTGCGCAAGGGGCTGATGACCGATCAGGTCGTGCTGGACGTCGGCTATGACGTCTCCAATCTGACGGACCCGGACCGGGCAGCGGCCTATCACGGGGCGATCAAGGCGGACCGGTACGGGAGAAACGTGCCGCAGCGCGTCCACGGCTCCAGAAACCTCGGGCGGTACCTGTCCTCAGGTCACAGGCTCATGGACGCGGTGGGGGAGATCTATGACGCCGTTGTGGATAAGAGCCTCACGGTCCGCCGGTTCAACGTGACCGTCAACCGGCTGCTCACGCCGCAGGAGGTCAAAGCGGAGGCCGAAAACGCCGCGCCGGAGCAGCTCAGCCTGTTCCGCGATTACGCCGCCGAGGAGGCGGCGAAGCAGAAGGAAGACGCGGCGCTGGAAAAAGAACGAAAAATGCAGGAGGCGTTGATCAGCATCCGGGACCGCTTCGGGAAAAACGCGGTCGTAAAGGGCCTCAACATGCAGGAGGGCGCAACGGCGATCGAGCGCAGCGGCACGATCGGCGGCCATAAAAAATGAGAGGAGCAAGGTTAATGATCTTTTATTACGTCCTGCGGGAAAACGAAAAGCTCGGGTTCGTGTTTCCGGTGTATTTTTATACCGTCAGCGATCCGGTGCTTCAGCTCGTCCGCCGCCTGCGGGTGGAAAACGCCTCTTACGTGTACGCCGTGATCCCCTGCGGGGCGAGCATCGGCGCGGCGGGCGGCTTTCTGAAGGCGGAGCTGCAAAAGCGGGGCCTGACGCTGCGGCGGGCGGACGCGCTGGTCGTCCCCGACGGCGCGCTGATCTATTATGACGTGAACCCGGTCCTGAAATAAAGACAGCCGATGCGTATGGAAACGGATAAGAAAAACGCAAGAGAGGTCTACGGGGATATCATAGACCGCGAGCATTACGCGGACCCGAACCGTCCGCGGATGTCCCGGAGCAATCGCGCGGCGCAGTTTTCCCCCTTTGCCGCGCTGACCGGCTATGGGGATCTGATCGGCGAGGCGGCGCGGCAGACGAGCGAACGGATCGAGCTGGACGACAGCAGGAAGGAGGCGCTCGGCAGACGCGTGGACGCGCTTCTGCGCATGGCGTCCGCGCCGCAGGCTGAGCTCACGTACTTCGTGCGGGACGACAAAAAGACCGGCGGCGCGTATGAAACGGCCGTCGGCAGGATCGTCGGCTTTGACGCGCTTTCACGCGCCGTCAGACTGGATACGGGCCTCACCCTGCAGCTTGACGATCTGGTCGAGGTCAGGGCGGCTTGCTTTGACTGGTAAAGGGGCGCGTATGCTTACCGGAAGACGGATAAAGGCTTTATCGACGTGCGGATCGAAAAATGCGGCAGTCGGGAAACGGAAACTCAGCGGCAATTCGGGATGCGGCTTCTGCCGGGGATGGCGCTGAAAAAGGTGGGCGGCTCCATCGTATTCCGGTTATCCGGTCCCCGCTGCCGGAAAATGGATCCCAGACGTCCGTCTCTTTCATGGCTCCGCGCGTCCTTGCCCGCAAAGACCGATAGAAGGGACAGCCGCCACTTGACATCGGTTCCCCGCGACTGTATAATAAAACCCGGGAAGGCTGCCGGGAAAGCAGGCTTTTCAGACAAAAAACGGCGGAACATAAGCGCAGTCCCGTTTTTACGGAGCCGACGGCGAGTCGCTGCCGGTACGCATGACCCTGAAGGATTCGCTTCGCTCAATCGAAGCTGACTCCGCTGTATCAAGGGCCCGCTTCACGGGCTGAAATACAGCTCCGCATCATCGATATGCTTCTTGTTATGTTCCGCGCCCGGAAGGAGAGGGAAACAGAATATGATCGTTTACAGGGAGTTTTCCTCTCTTTCCGAGGATCTCGGCTTTTCGGGCAAAACGCTGTACGGCGTCAGCAACAGCGTCACGAAGCATTATCACGCGGCGTCGATCCCGAAGCGCAGCGGCGGCGCAAGGGAACTGCATATTCCAGACGACCTTCTGAAGACGATCCAGTCCCGGATCGCCGAAAGACTGCTGCCGCTGGAGGCGATCTCCCCCTACGCCACGGCGTACCGCCCGGGCGGAAGCACGAAAATCAACGCCGCGCCGCACGTCGGCAAGCAGATCCTCCTGAAGTTGGATATCCGGCGCTTTTTTGACAGCATCACCTACCCAATGGTAAAGGCCAAGGCGTTCCCCGCGGCAAGATATTCGGAAGCCAACCGGATCTTGTTGTCCATCCTTTGCGTGTACAAGGACGCGCTCCCGCAGGGCGCCCCGACCTCTCCGGCGATCTCCAATATCGTCATGAAGGATTTTGACGATACCGTGGGGCGGTGGTGCGCCGCGCGAAGGATCGCCTATACCCGTTATTGCGACGATATGACTTTTTCCGGGGCTTTCGATCCCGTTCCGGTAACGGCCTTCGTAAAGGAGGAATTACGGAAAATGGGGTTTTTCCTGAACCGCGAAAAGACGGCAGCCGTCCGGCAGGGGCAGCGGCAGCAGGTCACCGGGATCGTCGTCAACGCCCGCCCCGGGGTCCCTTCCGACTATAAAAGAAAGCTCCGGCAGGAGGTGTATTACTGCCGGAAATACGGGGTGGAATCCCATATCGCAAAGATCGGCGCCGAGGGCACGGCGGCGGCCTACCTGTCCGGGCTTCTGGGACGCATCCGGTACGTCCTGTCCGTGGAACCCGACAACAAGGATATGCGCGCGTTCAAGCGCCTTGTCTCCGCGTGGAAAACCGAATATGAAAGATGAATGGGATCAGTCAGACGAAACAGAGATGATTTCAGATACGCAAACAGCGTAGCTTAGGGCCGCCGATATTGGACGGCTCTTTTTCTTTATTGCCAAAAGTGGTATTATGTATGATATCGATATTGTTCAGAATGGGAGAGGTGATATAATCCCCCTAAAGTAGACAAGGGAAAAACCCAAAAACTACTTTAGGGGGATTTTTCATGTCAAGATCAAAATACAGTGCAGAAGAAAAAGAAAAGATAGTACAAGAGTATTTGGAAGGGAAAGGAGGATATGAAATAATAGCAAGAAGGAATGGGGTAGGATATTCAACGCTGAAAACATGGACGCGGAAATACAAAGAACAAGGGATAATGGGGCTGGAAGGAAGAACAAAGAATGCGACGTACACAAAACAATTCAAGCGAGCGTGTGTGGAGAAAGTATTGCAAGGAGAGGAAAGCGCAGAAGACGTAGTCGCGAAATACAATATTTCAGATAGAAGCGTAGTCAGGAGATGGATAAAGGTGTATAATGCCAATATGGAACTCAAGGATTATGAACCGAAACGGGAGGTCTATATGGCAGAAGCAAAGAGGAAAACAACAAAGGAAGAACGCATAGAAATCGTGAAATATTGTATAGAACATGACTGTGATTACAAAAACACAGCAGCGAAATACGACGTATCGTACAGCCAGGTCTACGCTTGGGTAAGAAGCTACAAAGCAAACGGAGAAGAAGGGCTGGAAGATCGGCGCGGCAGGCGAAAGCCGGATGAAGAATTAGACGAGCTGGAACGGCTTCGGCGGGAGAATCTGCGGTTAAAGAGGCAATTAAAAGAACAGGAGATGTTGAATGAGCTGTTAAAAAAAGTGAAGGAACTGGAAAGAGGGTGACGCTTGGGAAGATGCGAAACGAACAGAAATACGAAGCAATTCAGTTGTTTTATGAAGAGAACCCCTGTTCGATCGTGATCCGATCGGATAAACTCATATGATAGTTCACGTCTGTCGTCTTCTTTTTCATGGCTTCCTCCTTAAGCCAAACAGCCGTC
>CACZGD010000032.1 GCA_902780565.1 Oscillospiraceae bacterium | reverse complement strand
TTGTCAAGGGCGAGACCCTCGAGACCGACTGGACCGGCACCTTTGCGACCGGTTCCGTGAAGCTGACTGAGCTCAACGCTGACGTTGCCGCTGCCGGTACGCAGGAAAAGATCGACGAAGTCATCGCGAAGCTTGAATCCGGCGAGCTGAAGGTTTTCGATACCTCCACCTGGACCGTTGACGGCAAGCAGCTGACCTCCTATCTGGCGGACGTCAAGGATGAAGGCGACTATAAGCCCGAGACCGAAGCGATCGCGGACGGTTACTTCCATGAGTCTGAATACAGATCCGCGCCGTATTTCGATATCATCATCGACGGCATCACGGTTCCTCAGAACTAAGCCAATCAGTTATAAAACCGGGCGGAGAATTTGCGCTTCTCCGCCCGCGGATTTTTCTAAAGGAAAAGGGAGGCAGGCATGGAAGAAAGAGTTCCTGCAGTAGAATTAAAAGGGGTTTGTAAACGTTTCGGCAGGATCGTTGCAAACAATAACGTCAATATGTCCATGTACCGCGGGGAGATCCTTGCCGTTCTCGGTGAAAATGGCAGCGGCAAAACGACGCTGATGAACATGATCTCCGGCATTTACTTCCCCGATGAAGGCGAAGTCTTTGTGGACGGCAGGGAAGTCAGCATCCGATCTCCGAAGGACGCTTACGAGCTCGGGATCGGGATGATCCACCAGCATTATAAGCTCGTGGAGATCTTTTCCGCCGCGGAGAACATCGTTCTGGGTGTGGACGCGGACGGTCGCTTTGACCTGAAATCCGAGACCGTGCGCATCCGTTCGATCTGTGAAAAATTCGGCTTTTCGATCGACCTGAGCAAAAAGATCTATGAAATGTCTGTTTCCGAAAAACAAACTGTTGAGATTGTCAAGGCTCTTTATAAAGGAGCGGAGATCCTGATTCTGGACGAGCCGACGGCCGTGCTGACGCCGCAGGAGACCAAGAAGCTGTTTTCTGTTCTGCGGGCAATGAAAGCCGACGGAAAATGTGTCGTGATCATCACGCATAAGCTCAATGAAGTCATGGAAATCTCCGACCGTGTCGCCGTCCTTCGGAAGGGGGAGTCTGTCGGATCCGTTGAAACGGCCGAGACCGACATGAATGCGCTCACGCAGATGATGGTCGGCAAGCAGGTCATTCTGAATATTGAGCGTCCTGCGCCGAACAACAGTGTGGATCGGCTGTTTGTCAAGGATCTGACCTGCCTGAATCCCGAAGGCTTCAAGGTCGTCGACAACGTCAGCTTCACAGCCAAAAGCGGCGAGATCCTCGGCATCGCCGGGATTGCGGGCAGCGGACAGCGGGAGCTGCTGGAGTCCATCGCGGGCCTGCAGAAGATCCATGCGGGCGAGATCTTGTATACGAATCCGTCCAACGGACAAACGGAAAATCTGCGCAATAAAACGCCGATGCAGATCCGCAACCTCGGCGTCAGGCTCTCCTTTGTTCCGGAGGACCGCCTCGGCATGGGGCTGGTCGGGAACATGGATATCATCGACAACATGATGCTTCGCAGCTACCGGAAGGGCAAGGGCGTCTTCCTGCAGAGAAAACCGCCGAAGACGCTTGCGGAGCGTATCATAGAAGAGCTGGAGGTCGTGACCCCCGACGCAAAGACGCCGGTGCGCAGACTGTCCGGCGGCAACGTACAAAAGGTTCTTGTCGGACGGGAGATCGCCTCCGCGCCGAAGGTGCTGATGGTCGCGTACCCCGTTCGCGGACTGGATATCAACTCCTCCTACATGATCTACGGTCTGCTGAACGAGCAGAAGAGAAACGGGACCTGCGTTATTTTCGTCGGTGAGGATCTTGACGTTCTGCTTGCGCTTTGCGACAGGATCGTAGTGCTGGCAGACGGCAAGGTTTCAGGCCTTGTTGACGCAAGATCCGCCACCAAGGATGAAATCGGTCTGTTGATGACAAAACACGGAGGAAGTGAAGAAGATGAGCAATAACACGAAACTCCATCACAATGAGCCGTTGATCCGACTCTCCAAGAAAACGGCGCTGCCCGTCTGGAAGGCATGGGCGATCCGTCTCGGCGCCTTCCTGTTCGCCGTTCTGTTCTGTGCCGTCATCATTCTGATTCTGACAGGCTCCAATCCGATCGAAGTCTACCGCATGATGTTTTCCGGCAGCTTCGGTACAAGCAGAAAATTCTGGAACATGCTGCAAAGCCTTGCCATGCTTCTGATCGTATCTGTTGCTGTCACCCCCGCGTTCAAAATGCGATTCTGGAATATCGGGGCCGAGGGCCAGGTCCTTGCCGGTGCGCTTGGAACCGCTGCTGTTATGATCTACTGCGGCGGCAAGCTGCCCGCGGCTGTCGTTTATCCGCTGATGGTTGTCACAGCCGTTGTGTGCGGGATGATCTGGGCTGTGATCCCGGCGATCTTCAAAGCGCTGTATAATACAAACGAGACGCTGTTCACCTTGATGATGAATTACGTCGCGACCCAGCTTGTGGCGTATCTGATCGTGTTCTGGGAAAAGCCGAAGGGGTCGAACGTCGTCGGTACGATCAACAATCCCTACGGCGACGGGGACTGGTTCCCAGCGGTGTTCGGGCAGAAGAGCTTTATCAGTATTGCCGTTGTGCTTGCCATCACGATCGCAATGTTCGTTTATCTGAAATACTCAAAGCACGGATATGAGATCAGCGTCGTCGGCGAAAGCGAAAACACGGCGCGCTATATCGGCATTAACGTGAAAAAGGTCATTCTCCGGACTATGCTTCTCTCCGGTGCGATCTGCGGGATCGCGGGCCTTCTGCTTGTCGCGGGTACCAGCAGCCAGACGATCTCGACCGCGACGGCGGGCGGGCGCGGCTTTACCGCCATCATGGTATCCTGGCTTGCCAAGTTCAATCCGATCGAAATGATCCTGACCTCGTTTATTCTTGTTTTCTTTGAAAGAGGCGCAGGCGAGATCTCCAGCGAGCTCTCGCAAAGCTTCGCCAGTATCCTGACCGGTATCGTGCTGTTCTGCATCATCGGTTCGGAGTTCTTCATCAATTACAAGATCAACTTCAGAAAACGCCATAAAGAGGACAAAGGAGGCGAGGCGGCATGAATCTTACCCGTATCTCTGAATTCTTTGTGCAGGCCGTTATGTTCGGCGTCCCGCTTCTTTACGGCGCTGTCGGTGAGATCCTGACCGAAAAGGTCGGTCATCTGAACCTCGGTATTCCCGGCATTATGTATGTCGGCGGTATTTCCGGTATTATCGGCGGTTACTTTTGGGAAACCTACGGCAACCCGAACAACACGGTCATGTGTATCCTCTGCTCGCTGCTCAGCGCACTGGCAGGTTCCGCGCTGATGGCTTTTGTGTATGCATTCCTGACCATCACGCTTCGTGCGAATCAGAACGTGACAGGTCTTGTGCTGACGACCTTCGGGCTCGGTCTCGGCAGTTATCTCGGCAGCGCGCTTGCCGGACTGCTGGGCACGGACACCACGATCAGTCTGAACGCGACCAGCGCGGCCTATAAAAAGCTGTTCTGGGTCGATATCAAGCTGTTCGGAAGCGTGTTTGTATCCTTTGGGTTCCTTACGCTGCTTGCAATCGTCATTGCGATCACGGCGTCGTTCGTCCTGCAAAAGACGCGCGTCGGTCTGAACCTCCGGGCTGTCGGCGAAAGCCCCGCAACTGCGGATGCGGCAGGCATCAACGTGATCCGCTATAAATACGCCGGCACGGTGATCGGCGGCGCGATCGCAGGTCTCGGCGGTCTGTACTACGTGATGGACTTTATCGGCGGTTCCTGGTCCAACGGCGGATTTGATGATCGCGGCTGGCTTGCCGTTGCGCTTGTCATCTTCGCGATCTGGCGTCCAAAGCTCGCGATTCCCGGCTCCATCCTGTTCGGCGGCCTGTACATCCTGTATTCCTTCATTCCGAACCTTCCCAGATCCTCGCAGGAAATCTTCAAGGTGTTCCCGTATCTTGTGACGATCATCGTCCTTATTCTGACCTCCGTGAGGAAAAAGAAGGAAAATCTGCCTCCCGCAAGCCTTGGTCTTCCGTATTTCCGAGAAGACAGATAGAATAACAAACAACGGACGCGCCTTCCCGACGCGTCCGTCCTTTTTCAGAAAAAACAGCCGCCCTTCGGGGGCGGCTGACTCTGCTTGCGCGGATTTTTATACGCGATGGCCTTCCGTGATACGGATCTTGCCGACGACGGGCGCTTTGATCTCGCCGACGAAGGTATCCTCTTCAAAGGTAAAAGCGCCTTCCAGCTTTCTGCCGGGCAGCACGGAAATGGTGCCGGAGCCGGACAGGGTCTTGCCGTCAGGTTCTTCCTTGATGTCCATGAATTTGATTTTCGCGGTCTTCAGCGCGCCGGGCAGCGCAACGTCGATCTTATAATCGCCGTTTTCTCCCTCGGAGATGTTGAACTTCACTTCGCCTCTCGCAAGACGAACGTTGATTTTACCGGCCCAGGAGCCGATGCCGATTTTTGCCATAATTCTTTCCTCCCTGTTATATTGGATTGCGTTTGATCAAACCCTGTACTGGGCGCCGATCTCGATTCCCTTGTCGATCGCCTTCATGTTCATGTCCAGCACGCCGGGCTTTTTATCCTTGAATTTGTCCTCGAGGGACGCCGCCAGCGTATCGCGCGAAACAATACCGGTCGCGCCGATCAGGATGCCGAGCAGTACGATATTTGCGACCTTGGGACTGCCGAGCTCCAGCGCGATATCGTCCACTGGCGCGGAAATGATGCGCACGTCGTCGCGCTCCACGGGGTCGCCGTCGATCTCCACCGGCAGGGTGATGCGGTTCGCGTTGAGCAGCATGATGCCGCCCTCCTTCACGTCCCACACAAACTTCTTATAAGCCTGCTCGTTGAGCAGGATCAGGTTATCGCAGACTCTGGGCAGAGGGGAGACGATGGGATCGTCGTCCACTACGACGGTGCATTTCGCGCTGCCGCCGCGCTGCTCGGGACCGTATTCGGGCAGGAACGTGGCGTGCTTGCCCATGTCGATCGCGGTGTGCGCCAGCGTGATGCCCGCGCTCATGATGCCCTGTCCGCCGGAGCCGGAAAACACAAATGAAGTCTTCATAGCTTACTCCGCCTCCTTTGTCGTTACGTCTTTATAGACGCCGGGCTTGAAATAGGGGATCGTGTTGGTGTTCATATATTCGAGGGTATCAAGCGGGGAGAGCTTCCAGTTCGTGGGGCAGTTGGTCAGCAGCTCGACAAAGGTAAAGCCTTCGCCCTTCATTTGCGTCTCGAACGCCTTTTTGATGCCGGCTCTGGCTTCCCGTACGCCCTTGGGGGTGTTCAGTGCATAGCGCGCCACAAAGCGGGGCGCCTCGAGCTGGGAGATCAGCTCGCACATTTTCAGCGGATAGCCGGTGGTAGCGGGATCGCGCCCGTAAACGGTGGTGGTCGTCTTCTGCCCGATGAGGGTCGTCGGCGCCATCTGACCGCCGGTCATGCCGTAGGTCTGATTGTTGGCGAAAATAACGGTGAAGTTTTCTCCGCGGTTCGCGGCGCTCATGATCTCCGCAAGGCCGATGGCGGCAAGGTCGCCGTCGCCCTGATAGGCGAAAACAAGACGCTCAGGATTCGTACGCTTCACGCCGGTGGCGGCCGCGGGGGCGCGCCCGTGAGCTACGCTGAGGAAATCGCCGCCCCAATACAGGATGTTCAGCGCAGAGCAGCCGACGGAGATGACGTTCAGGGAGTTATCTTCCTGACCGAGCTCACAGATCACGTCGGAAATGAGGCGCGTGGCAAGGGAGTGCAGACAGCCGGGGCAATAGCCGGAGGGCTTATCCGCGATCATGTTCGAGCGTTTGTATTCAGGCATTGTCCGTCCCTCCCGTCATAAAATCTCTCACGGCTTCGAGTACGCCGTCGTCGTCCAGCAGCACGCCGCCGGAGCGCCCGTATTCATACACGGGGCAGCGCTCCATGACCTGCAGCTCAATATCTTCGCGCATCTGCGCGGGAATGGTCATTTCCACGTCGATGATCCCCTTGACGCGATTATAATCCAGATTACGGATGCTCTTTTTTGGGAAGGGGAACAGGGTGATAGGCCGGATCAGACCGACCTTGAAGCCCTCGCTGCGCAGTGTGAGGACCGCTTCCTTGGAAACGCGGGAGGCGATGCCGTAGGCGACGATCACGTATTCGGCGTCGTCCACCATGAACTCTTCAACCTTCACGTCGTTTTCCTGCCAGTCCTTATACATTTCGCCGGCCATGATATTCACGCCCTCGAGGATCGCTTCGGTATAGATCGGGGTGATGTTGCCCTGGAAGTCTCTGCCGTTTCTGCGGGACAGGCTCCAATAGGGGACATCCTCATCGTTCAGCTCCTTCATGGGGGGCAGCTCGACCTCTTCCATGATGTTGCCGAGGCACCCGTCCATCAGGACCATGACGGGGTTACGGTCGCGTTCGGCGTATTCCCACGCGTCGTAAATGATATCCACAGCTTCCTGCGCGGAGTTCGGGGCAAAGACCATTGCGTGGAAGCCCCCGTGCCCCAGCGCTTTGGTCGCCTGCAGATAGTCGCTCTGCGCGGGCTGGATGGAACCGAGTCCGGGACCGCCGCGGCTGATGTTGACGATGAGCGCAGGCAGACCCGCCGCCGCAAGATAAGAGATTCCTTCCGCCTTCAGGCTGATGCCGGGGCCGGAGGAGGAGGTCATGGCGCGTGTGCCCATAGCGGCGGCGCCGTAGACCATGTTCACGCTCGCGATCTCGCTTTCTCCCTGCACGAACGCGCCGCCGACCTCCGGCAGACGCCAGGACAGATACTCGGGGATTTCGTTCTGTGGCGTGATGGGATAGCCTGCGAAGAACCGGCAGCCGCCGCGCACGGCAGCCTCGGCGATCGCTTCGTTGCCCTTCATAAAGCGTTTCTCACTCATACGGCCTCATCTCCTTTCATAACCTCGATTGCGCCTTCGGGGCACATGGTGGCGCAGATGGCGCAGGTGATGCATTTGTCTGCGTCCGTCATCGCGGGATAAAAATGCCCGCGGCTGTTGCGCACGGTGCCGGTCTTAAGGATCTGCTTAGGGCAGAACTTGACGCAGTAACGGCAGTCCTTGCACAACTCAATGTTGATCTTGACCACGTATAAAACCTCCTGTACGGTCCGTTGGGACCGGTGAAATGCTTGTTGCTTATATGACAAACCGGCCGAGATCCTTGCGGTGGCCGATGCCGAGCTTGTTGAAAATGTTTCGCAGGTGCGCGCGCACGGAGTTGACCGTGATACCGGTGAGCTCCGCGATCTCACCGTTGGAAAGCCCCTTGGCGGCCATCGACGCCACGTTATACTCGATGGCGGTCAGCGCGTCCGAGATCTGTTCCCCGGTCAGTTTATTGTGGATGTAAGCCCAGCGCTTGTGGTACGCGCCGGAGAGCTCGAGTATTTTTTTATACGCCTGCGGTTCTTCATAGCGCAGGCATTTCTCAAGCATGCCGAACAGCATGCCGCGGTGCTCCGCGAAGGGCATATACAGTCCGTCCGGTTTTGCGTGTTCCCATGCGTATTTGAAGTAATACTCCGCCTTGTCCCAGACCTTCTGCAGCATGTACCCGCGCGAGATGATCAGCGCAAGATAGATCTCGGAGACCGGGCAGGGCCTGTCCATGAAAACAAGGGCGCCTTCGGCCAGTCCCGTGGCGCGGCTCACGTCGCCGGTGCCGAGCAGATATCCCGCGTAAACGTAGATCGCCATAGGTCGGATGGAACGCGGTACGGAAAACGCGTCGGGACCGATCGAGGGGAATCGGATCGCCGCATGGTTATACACCAGCATGTTGAAATACAACAGGAGCGCGTTGCCGACGCGAGAAAGCTCACTGGATCTGTCCGCGGACATGCAGAGCTGCCGCGCTGATTCATAGACCCGCAGTACATCGCGGATCTCGCCGCCCGCAAGGCTCGTCATGATCGTTCCGAGAATCGCTGCAGGCAGATTGTCTTCGTTCGTATCTTCCGCAAGACGGCGGAACATGGCGTGCGCTTCCTTTGCTTCTCCCCGGAAATAGGCAAGCTCCGCCAGCGAGAGCAGACGACGGTTTGCATCCGTTATTCGCTCGCAAAAGGCCTTTGCCATGCCCGGTTCAAAGAGACCGGTGGTGAGCACGAGCGGATCATTTTCCAGCAGCAGGGGAGAGCGGACGGGAAAAGCTTGATCTTCCATTCGGTTCGCCTCGAAACTACAGATAATAAAGTACCTTGTTATTCTTTCGAATTATATCATGATGCGGCGAAAAAATCAATAGTCCGTTCACATTTAAATATAGACAACTCGTGAATAGTCCGAAATTCGCTGAATATGGGGGATGTATTTTGTTCAAAAAATTTTATAATGTTTTATAAATACGATTTTTTTATGAACGAATCGTAAACTCCACCCGAAAAATATGACGGAGGTTTGTAAAATGGTTGAACCGAAAAATATGAGCTGTTACGCATATTATAAGGCCTGTACGGATGAATACGGCGAGTATTACTGTCAGCAGCATTTCAACAAGTGGTTCTCGAACACCGAGATCATTGCGGATATGGACGCGCTTGCGGCGTATATGCGCATCGAACTGGGCTTGCAGCCCGGCGACGTATACTCCGTGTTTATGCCGACGACGGTGCAGAGCATCGTGGCGTTTTACGCGCTGAACAAGGTCGGTGTGATCGTGAACTTTATCCATCCGCTGCTGCCGCCGGACGTGGTCAAGGAGACCATCACCTCGCTCCACTCCAAGGGCGTGATGATCCTGGACGTGCTGTCGAAGAAGTATACGGATATGCTCAACGACCTCGGTCTGCCGGTTCTGGTCTGTCATTCCTCCGATTACGCGAATATTTTTGCGGAGGTCGGCATCGGTCTCGGCGAGAAGATCCTGAAAAAGGCGTTTCCGGAGATCAACAACCGTGAGGAATACCGCGCTGCGGTCAAGCGCTTCATGAAGGCGAACGTCAAGGACCACTGCGACTGCGACAAGACCGCCGTGTATCTGAACGGCGGCGGCACCACGGGCAAGAGCAAAACCATCAAGCTGACCTCCCGCGCCATCAACGAGATCGTTTATCGCATGTCGAAGCTGGACCGCATCCACCGTCCCGGCGAGGAGGCGGAGGTCATCGTGCTGCCGCTCTTCCATTGCTTCGGGCTTTCGGTCGCTATGCATATGGCCATGTGCAACGGCGCGCGCCTGATCCCCATGATGCAGTTTGACGCCAAGCTCTTCAATAAGCTGATGCGCAAGAACTGCGTGGTCGGCATCCTCGGCATCCCGGTGATGTTCCAGAAGCTGATGAAGGAAAAGCATTTCGATAACAAGTGCCTCAAGAACCTTCGCATGTCCTTCTGCGGCGGCGACGACGCACCGCAGCCCCTGCTGGACGAATTCAATTCCTATCTTGAAAAGTACGGCGCTGTGGGACGTCTGCGTCAGGGGTACGGCCTGACCGAGGTCGGCTCCGTGTGCTGCACCTGCACGAACTGGGACTATAAGCCCAATTCGATTGGCCGCCCGATCGAAGGCGTGATCATGGACGTGTGGGACGACGACTGCAATCCCGTGCCGGTCGGCGAGATCGGCGAGCTTGTGATCGCCGGTCCGACCATCATGCAGGGCTATTATACCGAGGACGGGCACGACGGCGAAGGCCTTTATACAGACAAAAACGGCGTGCAGTGGGTCCGCTCCGGCGACCTCGGCTACCGTGACGAGGACGGCTATTATTTCTTCTCCGGCCGCAAAAAGCGCGTGATCATCATTTCCGGGTATAACGTCTATCCGTCCGATATCGAGAAGAAGCTCTCCGAATTCCCCTTCGTGAAGGAGTCCTGCTGCGTCAAGGGCTTCAGCAAGGAGGGCAAGCCGATCATCCGTCTGTTTGTCTCCTATAACGATAAGGAGGGCGACCGCGAGATCTATAAGCGCCGGATGCTGGAGTGCATCGAGCAGAATTTCTCCAAGTTCAGCGTGCCGAAGGACGTCGTCGAGCTGGACAAGCTCCCCGAAACGCCGCTCATGAAGGTAGACTTCATGAAGCTGACCCAAAACAGCCCCGACGAGCCGATCTATACCCCGCCTGTCGGCGAGAAGAAGAGCCTGCTTCCCGTCTGACGGGTCTTGCTCCGTTCATATAACGATCTGATAAAATCAGCCTGCCGCGATCCCGATTGCGGCAGGCGTTTTCTTCACTGCGCTGCCACTGTTAATCCAGTCAACGCATCAATTCCAGTCGAACAAGTTTATTTAGGAAGCATATATAATAAGAAAACGGGACGCATATTTGCATCCCGCATCTTGTTTTGACAGGTAGTAGTGCTCGTTCCCGCAGAAGGTATCCTTCGTCAGATGGGCAGCAGGCTCTTCTTTTCTCCGACGGGCGGCTCATAGAGCGGGTCGCCGGGCTTCTTCTGGGTCAGCTTCATGAAGTCGACCTTCATCAGCGGGGTCTGCGGCAGCTCCTTCAGGAACACGATCTCACGCGGCACGTAGAACTTGGAGAAATTCTCCTCCGCAATGCGGCAGATCTCTTCTCTGACCTCGTCCTCGTTGACCTCACGCTTTGTGGAAACGTACAGCCGCACCATGCTGCGGTCGCCGTGCCAGCCCTGCACCGCGCAGACGTCCTTGATGTAATCGAGCTCCGAGACCTTCTTTTCGAGGTCGTTCGGATAGACGTTGTAGCCCGCGATGATGATGACCCTCTTCTTTCTGCCGGAGAAGAAGTAATAGCCGTCGTCGTCCCGGTAGCCGAGGTCGCCGGACAGGACCCACTTCTTACCGTTCTCGTCGGTGTAAAGCCCCAGATCCTCGGGACCGTCCTTGGTGTAATAGCCCGCCATGATGGTGGGACCGGCAATGACGATCTCGCCGATCTCGCCGTTCGGCAGCTCGTGGTGGTCGTCGTCCCAGATCTGCACCTCCACGCCGCGCACTGCCTTGCCGATGGAGCCGGGACGGAAATCAACGTTGGAGTTCGTGGTGCACACGGAGCCGATCTCAGTCAGACCGTAGCCCTGACGCAGTCTGCCAACGGCGCCCCATTTCTCGAAGTAACCGTTGAATTCCTCCAGAAACGCGTCAGACGCGTCGTCGCCGCCGCAGAACATCAGGCGCACGTTTTTCAGCCACGGACCGTCGAAATGCTTTTCGCGCATCAGCTTCTGGAACATCAGCGGGATACCGCCGTAGCCGACAACAAGATTCTTTTTCGCGAGCCGGTTAAAGATCTTTGCGTCAAACTGCATCATCGGGATAATTCTGGCGGAATTACACAAAGCCATATGGATCGCGACCGTGAGCCCGAAGCAGTGGAACATCGGCAGTACGATGATCTCGGCCTCCTCGCCGGGGATATGAATCTCGTCAAGGTCGGAGATGCGCTGCACCAGCTCGTTTGTGGAGCGGGAGGTCAGCTTGATGGTCTTGCTCTTGCCCGTGGTGCCGCCGCCGTTGAGGTAGACGGCGATATCGTCCGCGTTGTTGCGGGCGGGCGTGAAGCTCGTATATTTACGGATCGCGTCGCGATAGCGCACGGCGTTCCGGAATTTCGGGAACGCGGCCTTCAGAATCCCTTCGCCCGCGCGGGTACCGAGCTTCTTGACGCCGGAGGAATAGTCGGAGGAGGAGCAGACGATGCAGGGAAGCCCGGAATCGTTGATGGTCTCCACGTGGTCCTTGCTCAGCAGATCCAGGATCATCACACCCTTGGCATTCACGTCTTCCAGCGTTTCTTTCAGGAAGGCGGTGCTCATCAGCGGATGCACGATATTTGCGATCACGCCGATCTGGTTCAGCGCGTAGAACGCGATAATGCCCTGCACCGTGGTCGTCATGAATACGGTATACACGTCGCCGCGCTTGAGGCCCAGCTCGTTCTGGAAATAGGCGGACAGCCCATCAATATCCCTGAAGATCTCGCTCTTGCGATAGCGGACGCCGAAGTGCTGCATCATCCACACGTCGGGATAGATGCTCGTGCAGCGCTTGAGGTATTCGTAACAGTTATCGTTGTTGACAGGAGGCAGCATATTCACATCTCCTTATAAATTTATAGCAAAATTTTATCACAATTCAGATGGGCTTGTCAATATCGTACAAAAAAATATCACAATTCTGCAATATTTTCCGTTTTCTATTTGCGACAGTGTACGCAATTATGTCGAAAAGTTTTCAAAAAACATAAAAGGCTGCCGCCGTATAGCGGGAGCCCGAGGAATGCGTCACGCGATCCAGTCCAAAACGACTCTGGGGTTCGCAAAGATCTCGTCCAGTTTTTTGATAAAGGGCACGATCTCGTTGAAATCGAGGGCGCGGTGATCGAAGGCGATGCACATGGGGAAGATCTTGCGCGCGGCGAGGTCCTTGTTGCCCTCCTTGTCGCGCACCACGGTGGCGCGGTCCTGCACGGCGCCGAGGCCGATGGCGACCACCTGCCCGGGCAGGATCTCCAGAAGCGAGAAGCTGCCGCGCAGACCGGGGTAGAGGGAACCGACGTTTGACACCGTGATGGTGCCGGGGTTGAGATCGTCCTTCATGAGCCGGTCCGTTGCGGGGATGCTCTCATAATCGCGTTTTTCCTTGCCGCAAAAATGGCGCGCCTTGCCCTTTCCGAACTGATTGAGCAGGATCTTGATCCCCTGCGAGAGGACCTGCCCGTGCAGCATGCGTTCGATCAGCTTGCCCTTGGCGATATCGTACATGACCTCGTTCAGGTTCGTGGAAAAGGAGCGGCGTCTGAGGTCGATGATCATATTGCGAAGCCCGGTCATGGACAGATCGTTGACGTTCTTCAGCGTCACGGTCATCATTTCGCCGCTGGGCAGGATCATGGGCATGGAGATGGAGATCTCATCCTTTGTAATCACCTTACCGCCCGCGAGTTTATAGTTATATATGATCTCTGCGTTCATGGCCTTGGCTTCCTTCAGGCCTTCCACAATAATTCTAAGAATCAGCGTGTTGAAAGAGAGTCCCAGCGGTTTGATTTCATCCTGATAGAGCTTGTAGATATCCGTGATGTCCGGCTCATAGTTGAACGAGACGTGCGGGATCTCCTGCCAGGATTTCGAGGTCATCTCTGCCACCATTTTTCGTTGAATCGTCAGGTATTCGGTTTTGTTCGCCATAAAAACCTCCGGTTTCGTATGGATTTTACAGATACAGTATACCAAAAATCCGGATTATTGTAAATTGGATGGGTTTACAAAAATATAACGGCCCTGCTTGCGTTTTTTAGGAAAAGCAAAAATAATTATGAACAATGAAATAACGGCTCCGGTTTTTCGTCAAACGGATGTAACAATTGTGCGGCAAAACAAAAAGAGCGTACGGGAACGCTCTTTGTATGTTTGTATTCAGATTTGACGCTAACTCATCATCTGCGGGATGAACTGCTTCGCGACGGCAAAGTAAACGAGCAGCGAGACCGCGTCCACGATCGTGGTGATGAAGGGGGACGCCATGACCGCCGGGTCGAAGCCGATCTTTTTTGCCAGCAGCGGCAGGGAACAGCCAATGAACTTGGCGCAGATGATAGTGGCAAGCAACGTCAGCGATACCACGATCGCCACGTTCCAGTCCACGTCGTCGTTTTTCATCAGCAGATGGTCCACCAGCATGACCTTGATCAGCGCAGCCGCGCCCAGCGTCACGCCGCACAGCACGGAAACGCGGATCTCTTTCCACACGACCTTGAAAAAGTCTTTGAATTCGACCTGTCCCAGTGAAATGCCGCGGATGACCGTAACGCTGGCCTGACTGCCGGAGTTTCCGCCGGTGTCCATCAGCATCGGAATGAATGCCGTCAGAATCGGCACCGCCGCCAGCGCGTTTTCAAAGCTGGAAATGATGAGTCCGGTGAAGGTTGCGGAGACCATCAGCAGCAGCAGCCAGGGGATTCTGGACGCCCAGACCTTGATGACAGGGGTTTTCAGATACTCTGTGTCGTTCGGCGTAATAGCCGCCATTTTTGCGAAGTCTTCTTCCGTTTCTTCCTGCAGAACGTCGATCGCGTCGTCAACGGTAATGATGCCGACAAGCCTGTCCTCGTTGTCCACGACCGGCAGGGCCAGGAAGTCGTAACGGGAGAACATGAAGGCGATCTGCTCCTGATCGTCCAGCGTTTTGACGTAAATGACGTTTTCCGTCATGATGTCTTCGATTCTTTTATCGAGGGGGGAGATCAGCAGCTCCTTTGCCGTCACGATACCGATCAGGTGGTTCTGCGGGTCTGTGACGTAACAGGTATAGATCGTCTCCTTGTCGATACCGACCTTGCGGATGAACTCCAGACTCTCCATAACGGTATAGTCCTTCTTGAGCCGCACGAACTCGGTGGTCATGATGGAACCGGCTGAATCCTCCGGGTATTTCAGCAGCTCGTTGATCACGCGCCGCTGCTCCGGGGATGCCGCCGCCAGAATGCGCTTGACGACGGAGGCGGGCATCTCCTCAATGACGTCCGCGGTATCGTCGTAATACAGCTCGTCCAGCGTTTCCTTCAGCTCCGATTCCGAGAGCACACGGATCAGATATTCCTGCTGGTCCGGATCCAACTCGATGAAGACCTCGGCTGCCAGCTCCTTCGGCAGCAGCCGGTAGATCACCAGCGTCTGCTTTTCGGTCAGCTCGTCGAAGAATTCACTGATATCCGCAGGCTCCGCCTCGCTCAGAAGCTCCCGCAGCGCCGCGTATTGTTTGTTGTCAAGAAGGGAGAGCGCGCGCTCGATCAGCCTGTCCTGCTGCTCCTGGATTCGTTCCTCCAGGTCGAGCTCGTCCAGCTCCTCCTGCTCCTCGTCCGTTATCAGGCGGACGTTTTCTTTTTCTTCCACTGTGTGTAACCCCCTTTTCTGAAACGGCTTTCGCCGGGTGCGGCGCTGATGCGCCTCGTTAGGAGAGGAAACACAAAACGTGAGCAGACGCCGTTACGGCGTAACAGCGTGAGGTCTGCATAAAGGCACGTCGTCTTTGTCGCAGCACCTACTTCGTTCGCCCGGGTTTGTGCTGCCGTCGCCTATGTCCATGTCCTCACGCTCCTTTTTGAAAAGATACTTTATTATACCTTTTTTTCAGCTCGTTGTCAATCGGAAACGACGAAAAAAGCCTCCCGGCAGGGGGAGGCAATTGCTTATGCAAGGTAGCCGAAGCTTTCGCGGATGAACCGGCTCATTTCCTTCAGGGCGCGTCTGGATTCCGGGAAGAGCTGATAGATGTTGAATACGTGGAACATACCTTCTGCGACGTAGAGCCTTGCGTTCACGCCGACGGCGCGCAGCTTTTCGACCAGCGTTTCGGAATCGGAGAGCAGCATCTCGTTGCCGCCCGCGGTGACGAGCATCGGGGGATAGGTATTGTCGAACTCCGCGTAGACCGGGGAAATATAGGGGTCCTTGCGGTCGTTGTCGCCGAGCCACATATACAGGTCGCTTGTCATGAGCATATTACGGACCTCATCCGGCGAGGGCGTCTGCCCCTTGATGCCGAACACGGGGTCGACCTTGTAATTCTCAACGTAGGTGTGCCCGGACGCGGTCATATCGAGCCACGGGGACATCAGGATCGCCGCGCGCGGCTGGGCCATGCCGAGGTCGTGCAGCTTCATCATCAGGTTCACGCTCAGGTGCCCGCCCGCGGAATCGCCGACCGTGAGCACGTTTTCGGGCTTCACGCCGTTATCCAGCAGCCAGCGCCAGACCTTCATGATATCCTCCAGCGCGGCGGGATAGATCGCCTCCGGCGCGCAGCGATAGTCGAAATGCACCACCGTGCCGCCGCCGGACGCCTTGGAATAGCGCTTGTTCAGCAGCCGGTAATAGAACATCATGCGCGAGATATACGCGCCGCCGTGGATCACGAGCACCACGTTATCGGACCCGTCCTTCTTTTTGGAGAAGACCTCCACAGGGACACCGTCCGCCTCCGCTTTTTGGAACCGGTAGCCGATGGGGGCGATGAAGTGACGGAAAAGGGGCTCCATGCTCCTCAGGTCCTTGACCACGTTCTTGTGCTTTTTCTCGACGATCATGGGATTTACGTTGCCCGCCGCCCGTGCGACGGCGGAAAAGAGTTTGCCGCGGATGCTTGCCATATAATGTCCTCCTGTCTGATAAACAATTCGTTTTAAAATCAAGAAAGGCACCGCGTCGGGCGGTGCCGGATCGCTTTATTGCGCTTTGGCCTCAACAGGTGAGTCTTCGGTTTTTTCTTCCTTCTTCTTGCGGAACAGGATCTTATCTACGGGGAAGTAGAGGAAGAACTGAATGGCGGAGCAGACCATGGTGGCGGCGTTTGCCGAAAAATCGTCGCTCCAGTTCCAATCCGTAAACACACTTTTCAGCGTTGGGTTCAGCCATGCGGAGAATGCGATCAGCGCAATGGTGAACACGATATAGATCGGCAGCGTGACCGCAATATTTGCGCCGGAATTGAAGGTCTTTTCTCGGTTGACAAAGAACGACACGATCTGCGCGATGATGTTCGCCGTATTGTTGATGATAAAATACGCAAGACCGCCGATCTCCGCCGCGCAGAAGAAAATGGACAGCCAGCGGAAATCCTTTTCGCTCGGGATCTGGCTCTTTGTGTAGACCTTTTTGTTCTCTTTATCCTTCAAAAACGCAGTGGAGGAGTCGTAATCGACGATCACGCATTTGACGTCGCCCTTCTTCATGGCTTCCAGCGCCGCTTCGCCGGACTCGAAGGTAACGTAGTCTGCCTTTTCGTTTGTCGCATCCAGAATTTCGGCAAACGAGGCCTGAACGCCGACCTTCAGACCGCTCATGCCGTCGACGTCCTTGATCTTATAGTCCTTTTCGGACACGATGATCTGGGCGCTGGTCTGCGCGTCGTCAAACATTTTGTGGATCGGCGGGATGTACTTCAGGGTATTTAGCAGCGTGAACTGCACGATCATCGCGAGCAGACTCACGAAAATAAACTTGATGAATTGCCAAACGGTTTCCAGACCTTTGCCCTTAGCTGCCGCTTTGTCGTCGATGCTTTTGAGTTTTCCCATAATCGGTACTCCTTCGTTTTTCGGAAATAAAAATAAAACCTTTCCGCATTGCCGGCGGGTGACGATAATAACCTGCCTCTAAGCAGGTGGGTGTCCTCCCATCCGGTTCACGCTCCCTTCGTCCGGCTGAAAGCCGGGAGGTCTGCAATCCGCGGACGGAGTATCAGGACTCCCTTATAATGTCTGTTGGGTTAATATTGGCACCCGTTATCGCACAACGCAGAAAGGCTTTTAAACATATGGAAGCGGGATTACTCCCCGTCGTCCTCGAAATCATAGAGCTCCGAAAGACGCTCTTCAAACTGCCGCCCGATCTCGTCGAATTCATCCTCGTCCTCGATCGGCTCCAGCAGCATATCGTCGTCAGGAGAGACGCGCAGGATAATCAGCTCCCCATCGTCCTGCAGCAGATCCGCTTCGTTTTCATAGTGCGGGATCAGCGCGACGTAGCTTTTGTCGTCCGTATCGATGCGGTCCAGCACCTCGAACTCCTGCTCTTTGCCGTCGTCGTCCAGAACGGAAATGATATCGGGACCAAATTCATCCATCTGTACGTTCTCCTTTTTGGTTTCTGTCTTCATTATATAGTATTCCCGGCGTGAAGTCAATATTCTTTTTCAAATTTCGGCAGCGCGTCGAGCGTTTCTTCTGTTGTGACGAAAATGCCGTTTCGCAGCAGCAGCGAAGCCGTTACGCCGTCTTCCTGGATCAGCCTGCCTGTAAAGCTGCCGTCGTAGATCTCTCCGCACCCGCAGGAGGGGGAGCGGGCTTTGAGCACCGCCGCCGTCGTGCCGAGCGTTTTCGCAAGGTGCAGCGCGGTTTCGGCGCCGCGCAGGAACCGGTCCGTCACGTCCGTGCCGTCTTTTGTCAGAACCCGGTCTCCCACGCGCTCGGACGGTACGCGCGGCGTCGGCATCCCGCCCATCTGTTCCGGGCAGACCGGGATCAGGTCATATGTATCCCGGAGCCGCAGAACTGCTTCATTCGGTTGCGATTTGCCGTCGTACCGGCATTCGCAGCCGAGCAGGCAGGCGCTGACAAGCAGCTTTTTCATAGCAAACCACCTCATTGATATTATACCCGCGCCGGGATCTTTCGTCAAGCACGAAAAAAGGAGCCGCGCGCGGCGGCTCCCGACAGATGAAACAGAATTATTTCGCTTTCTTTGCGCTCTTATTCGGGGTGATGAGGTTGACAATGATGCCGAGGATCAGCGCGACGGCGACTTCGGTCAGCTCAATGTTCCCGAACTTCAGGACAAGACCGCCGATGCCGCAGATGAGGATCACGGCGACGACGAACAGGTTGCGGTTTTCGTTCAGATCGACTTTCTGGATCATCTTAAGACCGGACACGGCGATGAAACCGTAAAGCGTGATGCATACGCCGCCCATGACGCAGTTCGGGATAGAGGACAGGAAGGTGACGAACGGGCCGAAGAAGGAGATCAGGATAGCCATGCAGGCGGTGACAAGGATCGTTAGCACAGAGGCGTTGCCGGTGATGGCGACGCAGCCGACGGATTCGCCGTAGGTGGTATTGGGGCAGCCGCCGAAGAACGCGCCCGCCATGGAACCGACGCCGTCGCCGAGCAGGGTCCGGTGCAGACCCGGATCCTCAAGCAGCTCGCTGCCGATGACGGTGGACAGGTTCTTGTGGTCCGCGATATGCGGAGGGGGTGATCTCCTTCAGGCCCTTGAAGGCGGTCAGGAAGGTGAAATCAGGCACCGCAAAAATCTTCATACCGCTGAACGCGGAGAAGTCGATCAGTTGCAGACTCACGTTGCCGGTCATGATACCAATCACGGTGAAAATCGCAGCGGCGATGTAGCCTGCGACGATACCGATGATGAAGGGAATGAGTTTCATCATCTTCTTGCCGTAAACGGAGCAAAGGATCACAGTGAACAGCGTGATCAGGCCGCAGATGATTGCGACGTATTGATTGGCGGTGGATACGAAGAAATTATGGTCAGAAAGCGCGGCAACTTCTTCTCCGGCGATTGTAACGATCTTTTCGGTAATGAAACCAACCTTACCGTTGAACAGATCGCCGACGGCGTTGCCCGCAAGGGAGAGACCGATGATGGAGACCGTGGGTCCGATGACGACGGCGGGCATGAGCTTGTCGATCCATTTTACGCCCGCGAATTTGACGACAACGGCGATTATCACGTAAACGAGACCGGCGCAGACAGCGCCGATGATCAGACCTGCATAACCGGCCTGCGCGGACGCGGCGCCCGCGAAAGCGGCAAACATGGAACCGATGAAGGCGAAGGACGAGCCGAGGAAAACGGGGCTCTTGAATTTGGTGAAGAGCAGATAGACGATGGTGCCGACGCCCGCGCCGAACAAGGCGGCGGACTGGGACATATCGTGACCGATGATTGAGGGCACCGCAATGGTGGCGGCAAGGATCGCCAACACCTGCTGCAGAGCAAACACGATCAGCTTCCCGAATTTGGGCCTGTCTTTGACGCCGTAAACAAGATTCATAACATTACCTCCGATTATTTTTAAAGCTTTCGCTTTAATTTACCGAATACAGATCCACCGAGATCGGCGCGTCGTCGAACGCCGGAAAGCTCACGCGCACGACTTCGGAAAGGGAAGTCGGCACGTTTTTGCCCACGTAGTCCGCCTTGATCGGCAGCTCCCGGTGCCCGCGGTCGATCAGCGCCGCGAAGCGGATGGCGCGCGGGCGTCCGAGCGTGAAGATCGCGTCAATGGCCGCGCGGACCGTTCTGCCCGTGAAGATCACGTCGTCCGTCAGCACCACGGTTTTATCCGTCACGCTGAAGGGGATGTCCTTTTCGCCGATCGTGGGCGACGGCGTTTTCTTCGTCACGTCGTCGCGGTAGAAGGTGACGTCCAGCTCCCCGAGGGGAAGTAACACGTTTTCCGCCGCAAGGATATTGTCCCGGATCTCTTTCGCGACGCAC
This sequence comes from Oscillospiraceae bacterium, assembly GCA_902780565.1. Taxonomy (GTDB): domain Bacteria; phylum Bacillota; class Clostridia; order Oscillospirales; family Acutalibacteraceae; genus RUG806. The sequence goes on along the minus strand of CACZGD010000032.1, from coordinate 43,273 downwards.
ACGCCGCGGCGGCGGATGCCGACCAGCACGATATTGTCCGTTCCGTGGTTCTTTTCCACGATCTCAAAGGAGATGCGCCTGAGCGCGCGGTGCACGCCCGCTTCATCCATGAGCTTTGCCTTGAACGTCATAGCCGACCTCCGAATAAAAAATCCCGTCCGGAAAGGACGGGATCACGCAATGATACCATACGAATAATAACGGCAATCTTGCGGGTCTCTCTGTACCCATCCTTAAAGATCCATCCCTGTCATATTAGCACAGTCTGCCAAAAAAGGCAAGCGGAAATTCAAAAGAAATCGGATTTTGTGAATTTGAACAAAACGCCGTCGAAATGTTCGCTTATTTTTTGATCATTTCTTTTCGTTACAGCATATACACGCCGGATTCCAGCGCCGCGAATTCTTCCCCCGCCACGCGCAGATACTTGTAAACGGGTTCGTCGAAGCTCTTGAAATCCTCCACGCTGAAGTCGGACAGCCGCACGCGGCGGATCTTTCTGGAATCCTTGCAGCAGACATAGAGATAGCCGTCATATTCCTCGATGGAAACAGGATTCGTAAACGTGGTGGCGTTGTCTCCGCCGATGCGCATGACCACGCGGTTCTGCAGCAGGGAGTATTTGACGATCATATTCTTCGATGGCACGACCGACCAGATATAGTTGTTGTCGATGGCCACGTCCCTTGCCGCCGCGCCGTTATACAGCAGGTCGCCGGTGCGCACGAGCTGACCGTTTTCGTCGAAAACGCCCATTTCGCCCGTGGAATAAATGATAAAAGTGTGCCCGTTCCAAAGCTTGCCCGTATCACAGGAGACGTAATCCCCGAGCTGTTTCGCGATGGGCGCGAAGGCGGCGCCGTATTTAGTGAGCAGATAGGCGTTCTTGGTCACGGTCGCGATGGATTTAGTTGCAATATCAAACGAATAAAAAGAGACCTTAATGCTGCCGTTCTCCAGCGGTTCCTTCAGAACAAAGAAAATGCCGGAGGGGAAGGGAAGCAGGTCTACGATGTCAAGGCTGACGATTTTAAGCATTGCGGCTCCCTCCGTTGCTGTTTTTGATGCTGTAGGAAAGCGTCATCAGCGAATCGCTCAGGTGCACGTTCGTCACGTTCGCCTGCGGGTATTTCGCATGGATATCAAAGTGCGAGAAATTCCAGAAGCTGTCGAGCCCCAACAGGATCAGCTCGTCCACAAGCGCCGCCGCCTGATCCAGCGGTACACAAAGGATCGCCATTTTCGGTCTCTTTTCGAGGCAGAACGCCGGAAGCGCGTCATTCTGCAGGATCGGCACGCCGCCGAGCTTCATCCCTCTGTAGGTGGGATCGATATCGAAGATCCCGACCAGGGAAAAGCCCATCTCCTCGAAACGCATCTGGCTGGCGACCGCTCTGCCGAGGTTGCCGGCGCCCATCAGGATCGCTGGGGTCAGGTCGTCCAGCCCCAGAATGGAAGCCATTTCCTTTTTCAGCTGCTCAACGTTATAGCCGTAGCCCTGCTGGCCGAAGCCGCCGAAGCAGTTGAAATCCTGCCGGATCTGAGATGCGGTCAGCCCCATACGCTGCGAAAGCTCGCCGGAGCTGATGCGCACGGTTCCTGCCTGCGACAGCTCGCATAAAAAACGGTAATATCTCGGCAGCCTCCCGATCACGGAGGCTGATATATCCTTCAGGTCTTTCATTTCATCACCGTTTCTTATTTTATAGGATTTGTTTTCGCAAGTCAATATCAAAAAGGCGCCCTGTAAAAATTTTTTCCGATTCGGTTAATCCGTCGCGAGTGGGACAGACTAAAAGAGAATCATTTGCACGGGTGAGGAGGAACGATCATGAGATCGGGTATGCTGAATTTCGACGCGCCGCAGATCGCGCAGGAGCCGGACGCGGGAAGCGCGGAGGAAAAGCAGGGCGAGACGATCGTCGTGGGCTTTGAAGCCGGGGAAAAGCTCTATTGCGCGCTGACCGTGGTGGGGCAGATCGAGGGGCACGTTTCGCTCGGCGGCGGTGTGAAGACGACAAAATACGAGCACGTGATCCCGAAGCTGGTCCAGATTGAGCAGGATAAAAACATTGCAGGGCTGCTGCTGTTGCTGAATACTGTCGGCGGGGATATTGAGGCCGGGCTTGCTTTGTCGGAGCTGATCGCGGGCATGCGCAAGCCTACGGTCTCGCTTGTGCTGGGCGGCGGACATTCCATCGGTGTTCCGCTTGCCGTTGCGGCAAAACGGAGTTTTATCGTCCCTACGGCAACCATGACGCTGCACCCGGTGCGCATGAACGGCACCGTGCTCGGCGTGCCGCAGACGATGGATTACTTCCGGGATATCCAGGAGCGCATCGTGGATTTTGTCTGCAGCCACTCCGGGATCCTGCCCGACCGCTTCCGGGAGCTGATGCTCTCCCCGGGCATGCTCGTCACGGACCTCGGCACCATTCTGCGCGGGGAGGCGGCGGTAAAGGAAGGGCTGATCGGCGCAGTCGGGCATCTCGGCGACGCGATCGAAGCCCTGATCGGGATGTAAAACGATCCGATCTGTCACACTTCGTCTGCGCGCCGTATGCGAACCGCGGCGCGCGATTTCCCCTTGCAATCCGAAGAAGACTATGCTATAATTATAATCAGATAAATATTGACTTTTACATAAAGGACGTTGTGTACATTGGCAAATACAAATTCCAGAACGAATACAAGATCCGGCGCAAAGAGCGGGAGCGGGACGAAAAAGACGACCTCATCCCGCGCAAAGTCCTCCGGCGCACGCTCGAAACAGCCTGCGGAAACGCCGCTGGAGCATCTGGTGCGCTCCAAAGAATTCAAGGCAACCATGACTTTTGTTGGCGGGATCGTCGCGCTGCTGCTTGCGGTTCCCTTCGGCGCGGGCGGGCTGTGGCAAACGCTGCAGACCTTTTATTATTCCGTGCTCGGACTTGCCGGCGCGGTCCTGCCGCCGCTGCTGCTGTTCTTCGGCGTGCTGCGCGTGCTCAATAAGGAATCCCGCGGGTTCCTGATCAAGAGTATTGAGGTCCTGCTGCTTTTCTTCCTGATCGGCGGCATTCTGTACGTATTCAGCGGCGTTCCGTACGTGGAGAAGGAGCTCGGGGACGGCGCCGCATGGAGCTTTGGCAAGGGGATCACGGTGCATTTCTCCGGCATGATGGCGGATAAGATCGGACCGATCGGCAGCGGCGGCTTTTTCGGCGCCCTGCTCGGCGGCTGTTTCTTCGCGCTCGGGAAAAACGGTACGCTTGCCTGTGTGATCCTGCTGCTGCTGATCCTTGCGGATCTGATGTTCCTGTTCGGGATCACGCTTTATAAGGTTTTCACCCGTATGGAGGAACCTGCGAAAAAAGTCGGCAGAATGACGGAACAGAAGCTGGAAACCGTGAAGGAGGACGTGCGCGCCCGGCGGGAGCTGGCAAGCGAGGAACGAGCCCGCCGCAAAAGCGCTTTGCGGCAGACCGAAGCGACCCGGGTCGTCAACGATTTTTATTCGGATAACCATGTGAAGGATGCGGGCTTTGATAAGCCCGCCCGCAGAAAGCCCGCTGTTCCTGCGGAAAAAACGCAGGAAAAACAGGACAAGGCGGAAAAGGAACTCACAAGCTCCGAGATCTTCTCGATCTTTGACGTTTTAAACGACAAGGATGCGGCGGCAAGAGAAAAGGCTTCTGCCGAAAACGCGGCTGTGCAGCACGTTTCCCTGAACATTTCCGCAGGGGACGACGCGCCTTCTGAAGCAGATCCCATGCTGTCCGCAGAGGCCGCTGCGGGGGGAGAAAAGCCGAAGAAGGTCGATCCCCTGACCGCTGCGGAATCGGAGGCCGTAAACGCCGAGCTGCAGGATGCGCTGGACGCCGAGCCGGTAAAGGTCTATGAAAAGCCCACGCTGGATCTGCTGGATCTGCCGAACGGCGAGAACCGCAATTACGATCTCAAGGAGCTGCAGGCCAACGGCGAAAAGCTGATCGAGGCGCTGGCTTCCTTTAACGTCTCGGCAACGATCTCCGAGGTGGTGCCCGGCCCCACCGTGACGCGGTATGAGCTGGTCCCCGCCAAGGGAGTGAAAATCAACAAGTTCACCGGGCTTTCGGACGATCTTGCTCTGCATATGGCTGCGCCGGCGGGGCTGCGAATCGAAGCGCCAATCCCCAATAAATCCGCGATCGGCATCGAGATCCCGAACCGCAACCGCGCTTCCATCTCTTTCCGTGAGATCATCGATAACGATAAATTCATGAACGCCAAGAGTCGTCTTCTGACTGCGCTCGGCAAGGATATCGCGGGCGACGTGATCTATGCCGATATCGCCAAAATGCCGCATCTGCTGGTCGCCGGTACCACCGGCTCCGGTAAGTCTGTGTGCATGAACACCATGATCGTGAGCCTGCTTTATCACGCGACGCCGGACGAGGTCCGCATCCTGCTTGTGGACCCCAAACAGGTGGAATTCGGCATGTATAACGGCATCCCGCATCTGCTCGTCCCCGTTGTGTCCGACCCGCGCAAGGCGTCCGGCGCGCTCGGCTGGGCTGTTACGGAGATGCTCAGCCGCTATAAGACCCTGAACGCCAACGGCGTGCGTGATATCGGCTCCTATAACAGCCTGTGCGAGGGCAACCCCGAGCTGCAGCGCATGCCGCAGATCGTGATCTTCATCGACGAGCTTGCCGATCTGATGAGCGTCGCCCCCGCCGAGGTGGAGGACAGCATCCAGCGCATCGCGCAGATGGGCCGCGCCGCCGGTATGCATCTTGTGCTTGCCACCCAGCGGCCCAGCGTGGACGTCATCACGGGCGTTATCAAGGCGAACATTCCTTCGCGTATCGCGCTGACGGTCAAGTCGCAGATCGACTCCCGCACCATGATCGATCAGGCGGGTGCGGAAAAGCTGATGGGCTACGGCGATATGCTGTTTTATCCCGTCGGCGTGCCGAAGCCCGTGCGCGTGCAGGGCGCCTATCTGAAAACGGAGGAGATCGAACGGATCGTCTCCTTCCTGAAATCCAACGGCGCGTCGCAGTATGACGACGTTGTGCAGCAGGAGATCGAACGGCAGGCGGCTGCCGACAAGAAGAAAGGCGCTTCCGTTGAGGAGATCGTGCCCGGCGGCGCAAGCAAAGACGACGACCTTGTCAACCGTGCGATCGAGCTGTTTGTCAGCGCGCCCGAAAAAGCCTCGATCTCCGCTCTGCAGCGCCATCTCAGCCTCGGCTTTGCGAAGGCCGGCCGCCTGATGGATACGCTGGAGGAGAAGGGTATCGTCGGTCCCACGGAGGGCAGCAAGCCCAGAAAAGTACTGATCACGAAGGCGCAGTGGTATGAGATGAACGCCATGTCCGCCGAGGTCACAGACTCCGACCTGCAGGATTTTGACGATCTGTCCGCACCGGGCGGCGGAAACTGAGCGCCCTTCCCCGAGGCGGTCCTTCCGGGAAGCAAGCGTCTGAATACATAAAACGATGGAAATCAAAAAGACAAAACTGCAAAAATATCTGCTGCCGCTTGCGCTGATCCTGATCGCGGTCGGGATCGGCGTTGCGGTGTTGCTTGCCGTGTCCGGCTCCGGGCGCGAACGCGACGTGAACGTCAGCGACGCCGTTTCCGCGGACTATCCGCTGCGTGTGGATTTCGTGGACGTGGGGCAGGGGGACGGCATTCTGATCCGCTGCGGCGACAGCGTGATTGTGATCGACGGCGGCGAGCCGGACGTCGGCGGTCCGTTCGTCTCCTATCTGAAAAACGTCGGCGTCAGCACGGTCTCGTGCTATATCGCCTCGCATCCGCACGTCGATCATATCGGCGCGGCAGCGGCGGTCTTCGCCGCGTTTGACGTGCAGTCCATGTGGACCACGGCGTTCAGCGAGCTGAACACACCCACGGTCTCCGCCTATGAGGATCTGTTGACGGCCGCCGCGAACGAGCCCGGCTGCGAGGTCCGTTTCGTTGCCGCCGGGGAGGAATATGATATCGGCGAGCTGCATCTGCAGATCTTTGCGCCTGTGACGGAGAGCACGAATCATAACGATATGTCCATTGTCGTCCGGCTGACCTACGGCGACGTCTCCTTCCTGTTTACGGGCGACACGGAAGCCGGAAGCGAGCAGGCGATGCTGGACGCCGGTTTTTCTCTGCGGTCCGACGTGCTTAAAGTCGCGCATCACGGCAGCTCCTCCTCCACGACGGAGGCCTTCCTGTCCGCCGTGGATCCCGCTGCAGCGGTGATCTCCTGCGGGACCGGCAACGCCTACGGGCATCCGCACAGGGAAGTTCTGCAGCGCCTGGAGGACGCCGGGATCTCTATTTACCGGACGGACACGGACGGCAGCGTCATTCTGTTCAGCGACGGGAAGGATTTGTTTGTGCGGAGGATGGTGCGATGACGTATCGGGTGGACGGAATTTCCGACGGGATCGCCCGGCTGGAGGATGAGAGCGGCGCGCTGCTGTATTTTTCCGCGTCGTCCCTGCCGCCCGACGTGCGAGACGGCTCCTGCCTGCGGACCTGCGGCGGGCTGCTGATATCGGATCCCGAAGAAGAAGCCGCGCGGCGAAAGCGCGTTTATGACCTGCAGCAGCGCCTGCGGGATAATTCTGTAAAATAAAAAAGAATCGGACCTGTGATCGGGTCCGATTTTTGCTTGTCAGGTTTCCAGAACCCGCAGGTCCTCCATGGGGATCTCGGCGCCGTCCGTGAACAGCAGCGTCGCCGCGACGGTGTCAATCTTTTTCAGCCGTCCGCGCTTTTCCACGTAGCGCCCGCCGGATTTGCGCGCGTCCGCCTTGAAATAGACGACGTGCACGAAGGGCTGCGACAGAATGCGGCGGTCCAGCATCCGCAGCGCGTCGTTGAGCGCCTCAGTCACCTCGGCGGAGGGCAGCGTTCTTGCGTCCGTCAGCCGCGCGGATTCGTCCAGTTGATCCTCAAAGCCCGTCAGCGCCGCAAACGGCGCGAACTGCGCGGCGCGGTCGATCCGCCGCATATGCGCCCGCCGGTCAGACGGCGTATATTTTACGTTCATGATATCCGCGTATTTTTCCTCGCTGCTCGTCATGCCATATGACCTCCCACCATTTTATTGCGGTCCTTCGCCGTTGCGCCCTCCTCCAGATTCATGCCGCGCAGGATGGCGTTTTTGCCGTAGCGCTCCTTGATATCGAGGATCGCGCCCTGCATGCTCTTTTCTTTTTTCCGCGCCTGCTCCTGCGATTCCCGCTCCTTGGCCAGCGCCTCGTAATCCGTGAACAGGCTGAGCTGTTCGGGCGGGGCCTGTATACGCGCCTGCAGCTCGTCCTGCGTGTGGTTGGCCACCACGTAAAGGCGGCGCACCATCAGCGCGGGGTTCACGATCCGCTCATACAGCCGCGTCGCGGCAGCCAGCAGCTCCCGCGTGGAATTCGTCGGACCGTCCAGATTCTCGCTGCCGTGCGCCTCTCGCGGGACCGCCCGCCCATAGTGATCGAGGCGGATCTCACCCGCGTAATCCTTTGCGCTCACGATATCATAGCACACGGTCAGCACGATCTGGTCCGTGACCAGCCGTTTGCCTGCCAGCGCCAGAGAGAGCTGATCGGTCATTTCCTTGAGGATCAGCTTCCCCTGTTCCGCCGTGTAGGGGCAGGGCAGGACCTGACCGTTGGACAGGGAGCTGCTGACGGGCTTATACGCCTTGATATCCGCAAGGGTGCAGGATTCCGCGCCCCACGCGTGGTCGATCAGCAGCTCGGCGTTCACGCCGAACATCTTATACAGCAGGTCCTCGTTATAATAGCTGTCCGCCTTCCCCAGCGAGCAGCGCGCAACATCCCCCATGGTGAACAGCCCCTTGTCCGCCAGTCGTTTTTTGTAGCCTCTGCCGACCCGCCAGAAGTCGGTGATGGGTTGATGGTCCCACAGCTCCTGCCGGTAGCGCAGCTCGTCCAGCTCCGCCAGCCGCACGCCGTCCCGGTCGGGCGGGCAGCGCTTCGCCATGATGTCCATGGCCACCTTCGCAAGGTACAGATTCGTGCCGATCCCGGCTGTGGCGGTCACGCCGGTCTCCTTCAGCACCTGCCGGATCATTTTCAGCGCGAACGCGCGGGGGGTGAGCGAGTAGATCTTCAGGTAGCTTGTGGCGTCGATGAACACCTCGTCCACGGAATAGACGTGGATATCCTCCGGCGAGACGAACCGGCTGTAGATCGAAAACACCTGCGTGCTCACATCCATATAATGCTGCATGCGCGGCTTTGCCGCAATGAATTCCAGCTTAAGGGAGGGGTCCTCCTCCAGCTCCGAGGCGATATAGGACGCGCCTGTGAAAACGCCGCCCGGCGCCTTTTTTAACCGCTCGGCGTTGATCTCCCGCACCTTTTCGACCACCTCGAACAGACGCGGACGCCCCGGAACGCCGAGCGCCTTGAGGGAAGGGGAGACCGCCAGACAGATGGTTTTTTCCGTGCGCGACGCGTCCGCGACGACCAGATTGACGCCCAGCGGGTCCAGCCCCAGCGCCGCGCACTCCGCCGAGGCGTAAAAGGATTTCAGGTCGATAGCGATATAGATTTTTTGCTGCATACGCGATGACCTCCGATCGAGATGCGAACAAATGTTTCATGCCAGTATTGTAGCATAGCGCATAGAAAAATGCAATCCTTTTTTGTCGATTTTTTTCAAGGAAGCTTTTTCCTGTCCGTTTCTTCGGACTGTTTTTATTTGAAATCCTGATTCCATGGAGATTCGAATAAAAAGAGCTTGCCTTTTTTATTATTTTATGTTAACATTAAGAAACTGTAATAGCGAAAGGGGGGTGTATCGTTTGCGCTGCGCGAAAAACCGTTTTGTGATCGTCGTTCTGCTGATTTGTTTGCTGCTGCAGTTGGCTTCCTCCTGCGCGAAGCCGGATATTCAAACGCGTTGGCTGGTCGTCGGCAACGAGGTGCGCGGCAACGCTGCGATCTCTCCCGAGCTGCATCGGACGGATGCGTCCCGTCTGCAGGAGGTTGCGTCCTCCGGGGATCTGAAGCTCCTGTATGATCCCGTCACGGCGGGCGTCAGCGTTTACGACGCCTCCGCAGACGTCTACTGGCACGCGCTGCCGGCATTCGAGAATCGCTTTTCCTCCGTGCTGTCCGTTACGCTGGTCTCCTCTGGCGGCAGATATTACCTGAATTCGCAGGATAACGCCGTCGCCTTCGGCAGCTTTACCTCGGAATCCCTTACGGACGGTCTGCGCGTGGTGTATCGCCTTTCGGACATGGCGACCGTCGCGCAGGCGGCCGCGGCTTCCGTGCCTGCGGACGCGGCGTTTATCAGTATTCCCGTGGAATACCGGCTTTCAGACGGCAGGCTTGCCGTTTCGATCGACTATACGCAGGTTTTCGTCCCGTCTGACGTGATCCTCGACCGGATCGACCTGCTGCCTTATTTCGGCGCGTCCTATGCCGCGACGGGCGACCCCGGGGATTTTTTGCTCGTGCCGGACGGCCCCGGCGGACTGGTCCTGACGGAAACGGCCCCGTCCTCGCCCTTTGACCGTACCTTTTCCGCAAGTGCGGAGACCGTGGGGGAGGATCTCCTGCCGGCGTCCGCGTCCGTGTTCGGTATGGGGAAGACGCGCGCGGGCTTTGTCGCCATGATTTACGGCGGCGCGCCTTACAGCGCGATCCGCGCACAAAAAAGCGTGTCCAATTCCGACCGCGTCAATCTTGCGTATGCGACCTTCACGCCGTCCCAGACGGTTTTTCGCGACGACCGCGGTTATTTCAGAGATCTGCCGACGGATGGGATCTCCGTGCATTATCGTTTCCTCAGCGCGCCGGTCTGCTCCTACGTCGATATGGCCTCCGCATGCAGGGAAGATATGATCCGCAGTCAGGTGCTGCCTGCCGTGCAGCCCGCCGGGGATACGTTCCCGCTGCTGGTTTCAGTCCTTGCGTCCGCTGATGGAAAGGATCAACTGACGGCCTATCAGCAGGTCGAGGACCTTTGCGCCGTGTTGAAAGGAAAGGGGATCAGCGATCTGGTCCTTCGGCTCTACGGCGCGTTCGACGGCGGCGTTATGCAGGACGCGGACGCCGGGATCCGGGCGCAGCGGCCGCTCGGCGGCAAAAAGGATCTGACGTCGCTTTGCGATGCCCTGCAGGAAATGAACGTACCGTTGTACTTCGGCGCGAATCTGACGCTTGCCGGGAAGCATACGGAACCGCTGTATCTGTCTGACGGTTCAAAATGTTCCGTTCCTACGCAGTTGCCGGGAGCGCCGTTCTTCGGCGTGGGGGAACAGAAAACCGTGCAGTCGTCCGATTTGCTTCAGGCGCAGGTGCTTCGGCTTCTTTCCGGGCTGTCCGCTTATAAACACGCCGGCTGCGCCGTGACGGACCTGCACCCATCCGTTTATCCGGATCCGCAGTTCCTTTCGTCCTTACGTGAGAGCCTGCTCTCGCTGCGCGCGGAAAACAGCCTCATGCTGTCGCATACCGGGACTGCGCTTTTGCAGTACGCTGACTTTTTATCGGACTTCCCTTTGACAACGGCGGTTCCGGAAGCTGCGGATTACCGGACCGTCCCGTTCTTTCCTGCGGTCCTGCACGGCGCGCTCCCGTTCGCCGGTGAGATCGTGAACGGAGACGGGACCTATCTGCTCTCGCTGCTGAAATGTGTGGAATACGGCGCGATCCCGCAGGCGCTGTTTGTTTTCGCGGAAGGATCTCCGTATTTTTATGAGGAAACGATGTCCGACATCGCGGATTTTTGCGCCGAAGCCGGAAAAACCCTCGGAGATCTCAGCGGCGCCGCGATCGAATCGCACGAGAAGGTTCAGGACGGTCTTTACCGTACCGGCTATTCCGGCGGCACGCTGGTCTACGTCAATTATAACAATTATTCCGTGAACGTGAACAGCATTACGATTCCGCCTTATTCCTATATCCGAATCAACTGATGGGGGAACGCCTGCATGGATACTCAATACGACGCCTTTACCGAGGGGGTTGCCCTCGGCGGCATGCGCACGAAAAACGACGTGCGGATCCTGCTGTGTTATATTCTGAAAAGTCTGAACGCGCCCTTTTCCAAGGCGCTTCTCAACGAGGTCCTGCAAACGACGGCGCTTGCGAACTTTTTTGAGGTCAACGACGCGCTTGCCGCGCTGAATGAGGGCGGTCTTGTGGAGCTGACGCGGCAGTCGGACGACGATTATTATCAACTCACCGAGAGCGGGCGCGTTATCGCGGAGCGTCTGGAGACGGATCTGCCGCGCCGGGTCAGGGAAAACGCCGTTGCCGCCGCCATGGAGCTGCTTTCTCGCCAGCGGGTCCGCTATGGGACCAGCGCTGAGCTGACGCGTCTGGAACAGGGCTATCACGTGACCCTTACGATCCGCGACGGTGACACGGTCATGCTGCAAACCGTGCTTTATGCGGCGGACAGCCTGCAGGCAAACGCGATCGCCGAGGCATTTTCCACCGATCCGCACAGACTTTACAGCGGCGTGATCGAATCTTTACAGTTATAAGGAAGTTGACTTATGTACGAACAGGTCATCAATATCGAACGCATGGAACAGGCGGTCAGCCTGTTCGGCAGCTTTGATGAGAATACAAAGCTTCTGGAAAAGGAATACGGCGTTTCCGTTGTGAACCGCGGTTCCGCGATCAAGGTCACAGGCGAACCGGAGCAGGTCTCGAAGGCTACGAAGGCGCTGGAGGGGCTTCTGATGCTCGTCAACAAAGGCGAAGCGCTGACCGAACAGAACGTCCGTTACTGTATCGCCCTGGTGAACGAGGGCAACGACGACAAGCTGCCCGCGCTTTCTACGGACTGCATCTGCATCACGATGAGCGGCAAGCCCGTCAAGCCGAAAACGCTCGGGCAGAAAACCTACGTGGAGGATATCTCCAAAAATACGATCGTGTTCGGCGTCGGCCCCGCCGGTACCGGTAAGACCTATCTTGCCGTCGCCATGGCGGTCAAGGCCTTCCGCGCAAAGGAGGTCAGCCGCATCATCCTGACGCGCCCCGCCGTGGAAGCCGGTGAAAAGCTCGGCTTCCTGCCCGGCGATCTGCAGCAGAAGGTCGATCCGTATCTTCGCCCGCTGTATGACGCGCTGTTCGAGATGCTCGGCGCGGACAATTTCCAGAAATATCATGAGAAGGGCAGCATTGAGGTCGCGCCGCTGGCGTATATGCGCGGCAGAACGCTGGACGACAGCTTTATTATTCTGGATGAGGCGCAGAATACAACGCCGGAGCAGATGAAAATGTTCCTGACGCGCCTCGGTTTCCATTCCAAGATCGTCGTGACGGGCGATATCACGCAAATCGACCTGCCGGACGGCAAGCGCTCCGGGCTCAAGGACGCGATCCGGATCTTAAAAAACGTAGACGATATCAAAATCGTCCGGTTCACGGAAAAGGACGTTGTGCGGCATAAGCTCGTGCAGGATATTATCCGCGCCTATGAACGGGCAGGCGAACGCGCGCAGGAGAAAAAATAATGCTTTTCTCCGCATAATGAATTATTCCCTTAGAGAGGTAACGATATGTCAGACAAAATCAAGGTAATCATTTCTGACGACCAGCATACGGTCAAGGTTCCGTCCGGGATCCGGCTGCTGATCCGTCGCTGCTGCCACGCGGTGCTTGAGATGGAACAGTTCAAGGGCTCCGCAGAGATCAGCGTCAGATTTGTGGACAATGAAATGATCCGGGAGCTGAACGCACAGCACCGGGGGATCGACAGGGAAACGGACGTGCTGTCCTTTCCGCTTGGCGAGGACGGCGTATATGACCTGAATCCCGACACCGGCGCGTATATGCTCGGCGACATCGTGATTTCCGTCCAGAAGGCGATGGAGCAGGCGGAGGAATACGGTCACACCTTGAAGCGGGAGATCGGTTTCCTGACGGTTCACTCTATGCTGCATCTGTTGGGATACGATCACGTCAACGGCGGGCTTGAAGCCGTGCGGATGCGCGAAAAGGAGGAGCAGGTCCTTTCGGAGCTGGAGCTGCAGCGCAACGGCAATTATTATATGACAGAGGAATAAACGATGAGTGAACAGAAAACCGCCTTTATTGCGATCGTCGGCTGCCCGAACGTCGGCAAATCCTCGATCCTGAATAAAATGCTGGGCGAAAAGATCGCGATCGTTTCTCCGAAGCCCCAGACCACGCGCTTCAAGATCCTCGGCGTTTACACGCACGGGGACGTGCAGCTTGTGTTCACCGACACGCCCGGCTATCATAAGCCGCAGACCAAGCTCGGCGAAAAAATGGTCCGCGCCGTCGGCAGCGGCATCCATGACGTGGATGCCTGCCTCCTGGTCGTGGAGCCGGAGGGGGAGATCCGCGACGCGGAACGTACTCTCCTCAAGAAGATCAAAAAGGAAGAGATCCCCGCGATCCTTGCCATCAACAAGATCGATCTGCTGGCGAACAAAGAAAAGCTGCTCGCCCGGATCATGGAATTTTCTCAGCTTCATGATTTTGATGCCATCGTGCCGATCTCCGCAAAAAACGGCAGCGGCATGAACGACCTGCTGGAGGAGCTTTCCAAGCTCAGTATGCCTTCTCCGCATTTCTTCCCGGACGATACGCTGACCGATCAGCCGGAAAAGGTCCTCGCGGCGGAATATATCCGTGAAAAGATCCTCCGGTACCTTGATAAGGAGATCCCGCACGGGACCGCCGTTTCCATCGAACGCTTCCGGGAGCGGGACGACGCGGATATCCTCGATATCGACGCCACGATCTATTGCGAAAAGGAGAGTCACAAGGGGATCATCATCGGCAAGAACGGCGAGATGCTGAAAAAGATTTCGACCGGCGCCAGGATCGATCTCGAACGCTTTTTTGAGATCAAGGTCAATCTGAAGTGTTGGGTCAAGGTCAAGGAGGACTGGCGCAACAGGGAAGCGCTGATCCATAATTTCGGTCTGGACTGATGCAGAAATTCGTAACTGACGCGCTCGTGTTGAAAACGAAGGTGACAGGCGAATCCGATCTGATCGTGTTTCTGCTCACCGAAAAAAAAGGGATCGTGCGCGCGTTTGCAAAGGGCGCAAGAAGCATGAAAAGCAAGCTTCATGCCGCGACTTCGCTGTTCTCCTACGCGTCCTACGGTCTGTATGAGAAAAACGACGTCTATCACGTGTCGGACGCCGATCTCAAGGAAAGCTTTTTCGATCTGCGGACGGATCTCAGCCGTCTGTCGCTGGGGCAGTATTTCTGCGAGGTTATCCTGAAAACCGTAACGGAGGAGACCGACGAGTCGACGTTTTATCAGCTCATGCTGAGAAGCGTATACTATCTCAATCAGGGGAAAAAGGATCTTCTGCTGCTGAAGTCCGTGTTCGAGCTGCGTCTTGCGGTGATCGCGGGTTATGCGCCGCCGGTCCATGCCTGCGCCGTATGCGGGACGTTTCTGACGGATAAGATGTACTTTGACTGTGAAAGCGGCGAGCTGTTCTGTGCGGATTGCGGCGATGCGCACGCGCTGCCGGAGATCCCATCCGCAGTGGTATCCGCCATGCGGCATATCGTTTACGCGTCGTTCGATCAGCTTTTTGCCTTCACGTTAAGCGGACAGTCGCTTGAGATCCTGAATCGCTTGACGCAGATCTATCTGCAGAATTGTATGCAGATGAAGTTTTCGGTCCTCGATTATTTCTGGACCTCGTATCGGTAAATCAGCGGATGCAGTCGGAATTTCCGGCTGCTTTTATTTTTTTTGCCAAAAAATGGAAATAATTTCAGAAAAGGTATTGCATTTTAATTCCAAATATGGTAATATGTGGCTGAAAAGAGAGAGCGGGCAAAAGAAACAGACCAAAAGGAGAAATCATGATGAAGTTAAGCAAAAAAGTATTGATCGTAATGGATAACGGAGACTTCCTGCGGGATCTGACGGCGAAGCTGCGCGGTGCGGGGCTGGAATGCCGAAGCACGGGGCGGGACGGCGCGGAGCTGCTGCGCCTGCTGCCTGCCTATGAGCCGGATATCGTGATCAGCGAGACTTTTCTTTCACATTATGACGCGCTGTCAGTCCTCAAGCTGCTGCCGTCGCTGGAGCTCAGACGCAGACCATTATTTATTCTGATCTCGGGCGTTTCAAACGCCGCCTTTGAGCAGCAGGCGGTCAGCGCCGGCGCGGACTATTTTTTTCTGCGGCCGGTGGATGTTGACGCGATGTGCGAGCGGATCCTGACCTTCGCCGGGTGGACGCCAACGCGCAGTGAGAGGGGCGCTGCGGCCGTCCCGACCACAGGGACGGAGGATCTGGAGATCACCGTTTCCGAGATCATGCATGAGCTCGGCGTGCCCGCGCATATCAAGGGCTATCATTATCTGCGCGACGCGATCATTTCGACCGTGCGATCCCCCGATATGATGTCCTCCGTGACGAAGATCCTGTACCCGTCGATCGCGAAGAAATACGATACCACGGCTTCCCGCGTGGAACGCGCGATCCGCCATGCGATCGAGGTCGCGTGGGATCGGGGAGATATTGACGTTCTGAGCGCGTATTTCGGGTATACGATCCAGACCTCCCGCGGAAAGCCGACGAATTCGGAATTCATTGCCATGATCGCGGACCGTCTTCGTCTGAAGATGAAGAAAATCTCCTGAATACAGCAAGAAGGCCGCGGACAGACCGCGGCCTTCTTCATATCCGGATATGCAATTGATCAGAAGAGCTTGATATAAGCGTCGCGTTCCGCGCCGACGGACACATACTGAACGGGACAGCCCACAGCGTCCTCAATGAATTCCACGTAATTGCGCGCGGCCTCGGGCAGATCCTCGTATTTGCGGCAGCCGGAAATATCGCAATGCCAGCCGTCAAAGTACTCGTAAACGGGCTTTGCGTCGCGCAGCTTTACGCCCATGGGGAAGCGGTCGAGCTTTTCACCGTTATATTCATAGCCGGTGCAGACCGGGATCTTTTCGAGATAAGAGAGCACGTCCAGCTTGGTCAGCGCAAGGGAAGTCGCGCCCTGCACGGAAACGCCGTATTTCGACGCCAGCACGTCGAATCCGCCGACTCTTCTCGGTCTGCCGGTCGCGGCGCCGTATTCGCCGCCTGCCTCACGAAGCCTGTCGCCGTCCTCGCCGAACAGCTCGCAGGTGAAGGGGCCTTCTCCCACGCAGCTGGAATAGGCCTTGATGATACCGACCGTCTGCGTGAGCTGCAGACCGGGCACGCCCGCGCCGATGGGCGCGTATGCGGCGATGCTGGAGGATGAGGAGGTATAGGGGAAGATTCCGTAATCAATATCGCGCAGCGCGCCGAGCTGGGCCTCAAACAGGATCTTTTTGCCCTGATCGTCGGCTTCGTACAGGAAATCGGAAACATCGCAGATATAGTCCCTGAACTCGTTCCCGTATTTCAGAAGCCAGTCAAGCATTTCCGAGGCGCTGACAGGCGTGTGACCGTAGCCGTTCGCGACAGTCAGGTTCTTCCATTCCACAATACCCTCCAGCTTTTCCTGCAGAACTTCCGGGTACAGCAGATCGCCCATGCGGACGGTCTTTTTATAATACTTATCGGCATATACGGGCGCGATCCCGCGTCTGGTGGAGCCGAACTTTTTGTCCGCAAGGCGGTCTTCTTCCAGTTCGTCCAGGAGCTTATGATAGGGCATGCAGATCGTCGCCTTATCGCTGATTTTCAGATTATCGGGGCTTATCCGGATGCCGCCCTCGCGCAGCCGCGCGACTTCCTCGCTCAGATGCTGCAGATCGACGACCATGCCGACGCCCATAACGTTGACTGTCGTTTCACTCAGGATGCCGGAGGGGAGCAGATTGAGAATAAACTTCCCCTTATTGTTGATCACGGTGTGCCCGGCATTGTTGCCGCCCTGATAGCGGCAGACAACGTCGTATTCCTCGGAGAGGAGGTCGACCATGCGGCCTTTCCCCTCGTCCCCCCAGTTGATGCCTACGATTGCTGTTAACATGGTGATTACCTCGCTATATGAAAAGAATTGTTTTCGGCCTTTATACGCTGATCTTCACGTCCACCCCAAGCAGGTCGTGATTCTGCTCCAGAACGGGCAGCGCGACCTCCTGAAGGAATTCCGCAGTCTGTTCCGGCGCTCTGCCCACAAACTTGCGGACGTCCAGGATCCGTTCCAGATCCGCCTCTGTGAGCATAAATCGATCGTCGTGAAGCATCAGGTCCAGCAGGTTGTTGTCCTCGCCGTTCAGCTTGATTCTCTTTGCCACGTCCACACTGTACTGCCGGATTGCCTCGTGCATTTCCTGCCTGTCGGCACCGCGCTTGGCGCAGTCCATCAGGATGTTTTCCGTCGCGATGAAGGGAAGCTCCTCCTTCAGGTGACGCTCCATCATCTTCGGATACACGGTCCCGTTCGAGATGACGTTGATATACAGCGAAAGGATCGCGTCTGCCGCAAGAAACGTCTCTGGAATGCTGATGCGCTTGTTCGCGGAGTCGTCCAGCGTGCGCTCAAACCACTGTGTGGCGGCGGTAAACGCCGGATTGATCACGTCCGCCATCACGTAGCGCGCAAGGGACGCGATGCGCTCGCTGCGCATGGGGTTGCGTTTATACGCCATTGCGGAGGAACCGATCTGCCCGGCTTCAAAGGGCTCGTCGAACTCCTTGAGATGGGAGAGCAGCCGGATATCGTTGGAGAATTTCGCGGCGCTCTGCGCGATGCCGCTGAGAACGGATACGATATTATAATCGACTTTTCTGGTATAGGTCTGCCCGGAAACGGCAACGCAGCCGTCGAAGTCCATGTCCTGTGCGATCAGCTTTTCCAACTGCTTGACCTTTTCATGGTCGCCCTCGAACAGCTCCATAAAGCTCGCGCCTGTACCGGTGGTGCCTTTGCAGCCGAGCAGTTTCAGGGAGGCAAGCTGAAAGTCCAGCGCCTCCAGATCCATGATCAGATCCTGCATCCACAGCGTTGCGCGTTTGCCGACGGTTGTGGGCTGCGCCGCCTGAAAATGCGTATAGGCGAGCGTAGGCGTGTCCTTCCATTTTTCGGCGAAGTCCGCAAGCGCTTTGATCGCGTTTACAAGCAGACGTTTGATCTGACGAAGACCCTGCCGCATGACGATCACGTCTGTGTTGTCGCCGACATAGCAGGACGTTGCGCCGAGGTGAATGATCGGCTTCGCGTGCGGGCACAGGTCGCCGAAGGTCAGCACGTGCGCCATTACGTCGTGCCGCCGCACGAACTCATATTCCCGCGCCTTTTCATAGTCGATATCGGTCAGGTGCGCTTCCATTTCGGCGATCTGCTCGTCGGTGATCGCGATCCCGAGCGCCTTCTCCGCTTTTGCCAGCGCGACCCAAAGCCTGCGCCAGGTGGAAAACTTGTTATCGTCGCTGAAAATACGCTTCATTTCAGCGCTGGCGTATCTTTCACATAAGGGATTCCTGTAAACGTCTCGCATATTGTCACCTCGTCTGCAAAATCAAAACAGCTCAATTTTAGCATAACGGCAAAGGATAGTCAATCATTTTTCTTTGCGTGCCAACAGTTTTTTGCGGCACTGCAATCGCATGCGTCGTATGATAAAAGGAAAGTCCCTCAACGCGACGGATGCGGTCTGAGGGGCTTCTTTGTTAGGAAGAGGCTTTTGGGTTTTGTATTTGCCGCCGTCTGCCTGCCGCGGCGCAGACGTAAACGGTTTTCGCGCCGAAGATCAGCAGCGTTTTCGCGGCTTCGTTGAGTGTGGCGCCCGTGGTGATGATATCGTCCGTCAGCAGGATCCGTTTGCCGTTGATGGCGTCGAGCTTATCGGGATACGGTTCGTATACGCCGAGCAGGTTGCCCTGCCTGCGGATGGCATTCTGATCGTGCTGAGAAGGCGTATCCTGACATTTATATAACAAATCATCCACAGGCAGACCGGTCTCTTTCCCGATCGCATGGGCAAGCTGCTGCGCCTGATTATAGCCGCGTTTCCGTAATCGGTTTTTACCCATCGGGACGTAGGTGATGCAATCGATCCCCGGCAGCATATCTCGCTGGTGCAGCACGTCAATGATCAGCGCGGCAAGCGGTTTCGCTTTATCGAGTCTGCCGTTGAACTTGAACGCGTGCACCGAGCGGCGCATATCCCCTTCGAAATAGACAGGGAAGACGGATCTGTCGTAGTAGCGCCATTTCCCGCAGGTGCAGTCCTTTTCCTTGAAGCCGCAGATCGGGCAGACGGCTTTGCGCCCTTTGGGATATGTGAGCAGCTTCGGTGTGCAGTCCTCGCACACGACGGGACCGGGCGGCAGCGCGCGGTCGCAGATCACACAGCGATTCGGGTAAAAGATGCGGATCATCCGTTCGCGGAGTGCTGTCATGGTTCAACCTCCTCCCGATCATATTATAGCTTCAGAACGGGGAAAAATCAATACGCATACGTCTGAATATACTTTATTACAGCAAAAAGGAGGTTTTTGTATGCTTGAGGTGATTCGACTGGACGCGACGGCAGCCGTCCGTTACGCGGAGATCTGGGCTTTTGGACGTAATCCCGCTTATGCGGATTTTGACGGGATGGGCGGCGACTGTACCAATTTTATTTCGCAGTGCATCCACGCCGCTGGCGCTGCTATGAATCTGACAAGGGATGTCGGATGGTACTATCGGAGCCTGGAAGACCGCGCAGCCGCATGGACCGGCGTGGAGTTTTTTTATCGGTTTATCGTCGGAAACCGCGGCGTCGGTCCGTTCGGACGTGAGATCGGGATCGGGGAAACACAAGTCGGAGATGTGATCCAGCTCGGCGACGAAACGGGGTTTTATCACAGTCTGCTTGTGACGGATCTGATCGACGGACAGCCTTATGTGGCGGCGCATACGGCGGACGCGTTTGACAGACCCCTATATTCATATTTTTTTGACCGAATGCGGGTGATAGCTGTGCGATACGCCCGGTGTGAGCGCCGGATGTCCTGAAAAAATGCGCTCTCAGATCTCTTATTCCGACGAAAGAACCTTGCCGTATTGATCGCGTGTCCGAAAAGAAGGTATATCTTAGTTGACATAAGTCGATTACTGTGATAAAATAATATGGTATTTAAACAATGCATTATTGCGGGAAGGTTCCGAAAAATCATGGATTTTAATATTTCTGACAGAATGAAACATATCGACCCCCGTCCGCTGAAGGATATGTTTGCCTACGGCGTGGACCCTGAGATCATTTCCTTTGCATGCGGGAACCCGGATGCGTCGCTGTTCCCTAACCGTGAGCTTGCCGCGATCGCTGCGGGCGTTCTGGAGCAGAAGCCGGTTCAGTCGTTGCAATACGGCAAAACGAATGGCTACGGTCCTTTTATCGAAACGCTGCGTCAGCGCCTTTTGGACGTGCAGAAGATCCGCTGTACGGTGGATGAGCTCCTTGTCACGACCGGCGCGCAGCAGGCGATGGATATCGTTTCCAAGCTCCTGATCAATGAAGGCGACACGGTGATCGTGGAGGAGCCCAGCTTCATCGGCTCTCTGAATGCCTTCCGTTCTTACGGCGCAAACCTGATCGGTGTTCCGCTGGAGGACGACGGCATGAACGTTGAGTATCTGGAAGCCGTGCTGAAATCACATCAGGGCAAAAACAGCTTTATCTACACGATCCCCACCTCCTCAAACCCGATGGGCACGACCATGAGCGAGGAGAAGCGCCGCGCGTTTTATGAGCTGATCAAAAAATACAGGGTCCCTGTTCTGGAGGACGACGCTTACGGTGAGCTTTGCTTTGACGGGATCCATCCCACCACCATCAAGAGTATGGATACCGAGAATCTGGTGATGTATATCGGCACTTTTTCCAAGATTCTTGCGCCGGGCCTTCGGATCGGTTACGTTTGCGCGGACGCCGCGCTGATCGACGCGCTGTCGATGGCCAAGCAGTCCTCCGATCTGCAGACGGCGCTGCTGCCGCAATTGATGTGCGACGGGTATCTGCATACCTATGACGTGCAGGCGCATATCCGGCGGCTGCAGGAGGCCTATAAGGAAAAATGCGATCTGATGCTGGAGTGCATCGACCGCTATTTCCCCAAAGAAATCTATTATACGCGCCCAAAGGGCGGACTGTTCATCTGGTGCGATCTGAAGCGCGATATCGATACAAACGAAATGATCAATCGCTGCCTTGCGGAAAAGGTCGCCTATGTGCCGGGCTACGCGTTTATGACGGATATCTCCATGCCGCGCTCCACGATGCGTCTGAATTTTACGGCCGTATCCAAGGAACAGATGCCGGTCGGCATGGAACGGATCGGCAGGATCATCAGGGAATACGAGAAATAAGAAATCCTTCTTCAACAACAAAACGCAGGTCCGGAGTGCTCCTTCCCTGCGTTTTTTTCTTATGCTGTGAACGGGTCGAGAAGAAAACGGAAGTTCGGTTTTTCCTCCGGCAGTTCTCTCATCAGCCGCAGGAATCCCTTCCATCTGCGCCCGAGGTGGGAAGCAAGCGCCTCGACATTTACCGCGATCACACCGACTTCGTCGGGCATATCCGGCAGGTCCAGCGCGGCGGCGAACACCGCGTGAAGCGCGTCCATGGAAGCAATCTTCTCGCCGTCAAGAAATACGACCTTCATACTCATTCCTCCCCGTAAAGCAGCGTAAAGCTCTCATAGTGATCGTCCGTGTAATAGATCAGGCCGTCGTTGGAGAATACGATCCGTTTCGCGCCGCGGCTTTTCGCGCCGAGCGTATCGATATCGCATTCTGTATATACGCGGCCTTTCTTAACGGGCAGCAGTTCCTCGTAATTGCCGAAGCGATTCCCGCCGATGCACTTGCCCGGCGCGTATTTCTCAAGACTGCCGCCTGACCAGCCGAGCGCTTCCGCTTCCTTTTTCGTGATGAAATTCTGCGGCAGCCTGCCGTAAAGATGGATATACAGCGCGACGTCCTCCTTCGAGGTATAGCTCCCGTTTTCGTCAAGAACTGCAGTTGTCGGCGCTTCGCTCGTTGCTTCGGTCTGTTTTGCCGTCGGCGCCTGCGTTTCCGTCTGCACTGCAGGGTCTGCTGCCGCGTCCGGGGCGGACGTTTGCTCTGCGGGTTCGCCTGCCGTTTCCGTGTCGGCTGCGTCGTCCGGGGCAGTGCTGTCGCGTACGGTTGCCTGGGCGCGGTCCGTGACCGATGCGTCAATGACAGAAAGGTCGGGCGTCTCTGCCGGGACTGCGCAGGAGGTAAAGAGCAGACTCAAGGAGAGGAGGACAAGGAAAAGGGACAATCGCTTTTTGTGTTTCATGATACATCTCTCTTTCTATGGGTTATTCGTTTCTTCCGGTTCCAAAGAGATCGCTTCCGCTTTTCTTCGGCGTCGCCGCTGATACGGAACGGATACGCTTTTATACAGCAGCTCCAGCAGTCCCGAAAGAAGCATGGAGGAGACGAAGACCGCTGGTACAATCACGGGGAAGTATTTCAGTCTTTCCGTAACGACCGGGACCTTCAGCTGCAATAGATAATAATACAGGTGATCGAAAACAAACGACACCAAATAAGCGCCGAGCGTGAGGCGGGACAGTACGGAAAGCGTTTTTCGGACCGTTTTCGGCGTACGCTCCGTATTGATCTGCATGACAGAACTGAACAGCAGAACGGCGATGGCGACGTTAAAGGGAGAAGCCCAGTCGTTCCAAGCGCCCCATATGAATATGCCCGGCGCGCTGCGCCAAAGATTATATGCGGTCGACAACCCTGTGATGCCCGCGATCAGCCGCCATTTCATCCATTGCCGCAGACGAAGCGGATAATCCCGCAGATACGCGCCGAGATAGTAATAGAGGAACGGATAGAGCCCGAGCCAGAATTTCGGCAGCAGCGGCTCAAAGCCCATATTCGTGTAGGGGGCGGTCCACCAGGCGGCGTCCTCAAAACGATACACGTTCAGGAGCGCCGGGAGACTCGACAAAACGAAAAGCGTGAGCAGCAGGATCCCGCGGCTCTTTTTTGAGGGCAGATTATCGTAAATCAGATTCAAAAACGGGATCAGCAGATAGAGCCCGATATACATTTCCACATACCAGCCGTAGGGCGCGGTCGTGAAATTCAGGGTTCCGAGCAAAAGCTGCGATACAGGTTTCACTTCAATGAAAAGAATAGTGTAAACGGCGCAGGCGGCGCTTGCAAGCAAATAGATCACAGCTGTGTGCAAGATCCCTTTGTAATAGGATTTTGTCAGCCGTTTGTTTTTCATCAGGTATCCCGTCAAAAGCAGAAACAGGGGAACGCAGACGATGAAAAAGGAGCGCATCCCGACCATTACGGTCATCCTTACGCCCTCCACCGGCGTATAATAAAATCCGTTATTTAACAAAAAATGAACGGCGTTGACCATAAACGCCGCCAACAGGCGCAGGAGATCAGCGTTGACGCTGCGCTTTTCTTGCATCGGATCGCCTCCCCGAAACGAATGATCAGTCTTTTGCCGCATGCTGACGGCGGGCGATGTAAGCGATCGCCCTGACGCCCCGGACGACGTATTTCCCGAGATTCCCCCGAATGCCTGTCATCAGCGGCGAGCGCATTTTGGTGCCGGATTCAGCCGAGGCCTTATTGACGACGGCATTTGTCCCGGTGAACGCCGAAACGCCGCCGGATTCCCCCGTGACGGCGGCGCCGTCCGCAAAGCTGAGCAGCTCCGAAAGCGAGCGCTCATCAGGTTCCTTCCCGAGGAAGGGCAGCAGCCGGAAAAACGCGCGCTCCGACGCGCCGTTATAAGCAGGCGCAAGGCTTTTGCCTTGCGGGGCGATCAGCGTATAGGTCTGCGGGATCCGTCCGTTCGAGCGACTGCGGTGCGTGCGCAGCCGTCCATAAAAGGTCCCGAACGGATTCATCACGGTCGCGCCATCGTTTTGCAGTCGCATGGGGCAATATGCCATGGCGGAAAGCACGCTGCGCACGTTGCCGAGCAGCAGCCCCGTATTCCCGTCTGTTACGCCGACAAGACCGGCGGTCAAATGATTGTTAAAGCTGTCAAGCGATCGGTTCGCGGGGTTTGCCTTCCCGAAGGAGGAAACGGAAAACGAAGACCTTGCGGGCATGAAATTCCGTTTGAGGACCCGCACGGGATTTTTTTGGATCGGCGTCAGAGAGAAGGGAACGACCTCCTCCCACTTCGCGTCCGTAAATCTGCCGAGGGTCGAGTTCTCGGTGGAGATGGCGTCGCGCTCCGGCGTCAAGGGATATCGGATCTCTGTTTTTACGAAGATCCCTTGCGTATAGGCAGACGTAAATAATTCAAATGTATAATCTCCCTGTCGGATTGCGTGCGGCAGCTCGATCTTCCCCTGCAGACGGATCCCGACCCCGCCCGAAACGGGCGCCATGGAGATGCCGGTTGGACGGAAGTCAAAGCGCTTTCCGTCATAGGTCAGATAGGAGCGCAGCAGGTCCTTGCCGCCGACAGGAATCCCATCGCAAGTCAGACTGTCGATCGTCCCGAGTACGGAAAAGCAAATTTCAGTATCTCCGGAGCACAGACGGTAACGCTGCGAAGGGAGCGCTTCCGCGTCTTTGCGAGTGACGTTCAGAACGCGGCGCCTGGCATTGCCGCTGAACCGCAGTACGGCGAAAAGGCTTTCTCCGTCTGCTGCCGGGAGGAGCGTCGCCCCGATAAGATCGTCGCCGGAGAGACTGACTTCCTCCGGCGCGGCTCCGGATACGGTAAGCTGAACGCCGATGACGGTTTCTCCGTTCGGCGTGTGGACTGTGAGCGGTCCGTTTCTGTCGGTCAGGCGTTCGGTCAGCGCAGATGCAAGCTCGTTCGCTTTTTTCTCCCGCGAGATATTCAGTACCGGCGTTGCCAGCCCGAAATGCGTTGTGGATAAAAGCTGCAGCCGCTGTCGGAAGGCTTCCTCGTCGGGACGGAGCTTTTCAAACAGTCTTGCCCGTTCGATCACGGTCCACAGCGTACGGTTATAGGGTTTTTCGGACCATGAGGCATAGCCGGTGAAATTGCCGTCGGCGGTATCCTGCCCGAAGGAGATTTCTTTGATGGGAGAATGCTTTTTCAGGTAGCCGCCCGGCGTGTCGAATACGACGTAATCCAGATCCGCGACCTCCCGGACCAGGCCGTTGATCCCGTCCGTATTCGCAAGGCGGTTCCCGATCAACGGAAGCCCGAGGCTTTCCCAGAAGATCGCGTCCGCGTCCATGTTGATAAAGATGAAAAGGTCGTGCAGGATCTCTCCTGATTCCTGTTTCCTGCGCAGCTCACGGACCAGCGCGCGCAGGCAGCCTGCGTCGCAAACGTCTGCGTTTGAGATCGTCGGGATCACGGTCAGCCCCTGTTCCTGATACGTAAACGTAAGGGGATTGAAGGCGTATTCGTCCCCAAGCGGCGGAATAAGCGTCTGAAATGCGTCAAACGGGACGCAGGAATAATAGAGACAAAGGGCTTTCACGCCGAGCTTATTGTAGAGCGGGACCTGCGGCGGGGAAAACATGACCTCCTGCGGGCGTACGATGCGCTCACACGCGCCGAACAGATCCTGCAGACCGGACCCTGCTTCGTTCGTGACGGAAAGATCTATGGACGCGGCGAGCTCCTCCGGCGTCATCGCGCCGAGCGCGCCGTTCGTATACCCCATGATCAGGTGCTCGTCGCCGTTCTCCCGCGTTCTTCGCCGCAGTCCGTCTATGATATCCGGCGCGTGCTCGGGCAGGATCTTTTCGAGGGAAAAGAAGTTCTCTGTATCCCAGGTTCCCTTCACGGGGATCCCCTCGGCGTTCAGCGCGTCCAACGTACCGATTATTTTGCGTATGATCCGAAGATCAGAGCCGAAGCCCTTCTCATCCGGCGTATCCCCGCGGTAGGAGTGATAGCAGTTGACGTGAAAGCCGTACGCGACGTGGATCTTTGTATCCATGAATTGCCCTCCGTTCAGATACAGCGCGTATGCAGAAAATGCTCGAACGCCGCGCTGCGGTCCAGAATCGTCCCTGTGTGATCGTACGTCATCTCCGCGGGCGTATTGTCGATCAGTTTCCGGTTCAGGGCGACGTCTTCGTCCGTATACATGCAGATCAGTTCCGCTTCGTTCCCGATCGCGCAAAGCCTTTTTGCGTGAGATTCGGAATAGGGAAGTCCGCAGAACAGCAGCTTGTCCGCGCGCACAAATGGCGCTGCGCAAAGCAGCGTTTTGGAAGCAAGCAGCACGTTTGTGTCGCCGCGGTCATAACGCCGCAGCGCGTCCATGTTCTGTGAACCGGATAAGCCGCCGTGCACAAGGGAAAAGGGGGTAAAGCGCGCACGCAGTCCTGCGGCAAAACGTTCGGCCTGACGGCGTGTTGTAAAAAAGATGGCGGTTCGCTGCCAGACGTATTTCTCGCAGATCGAGGTCAGCACGGAGAACTGTTCGGCTTCGTCAGCCAGTTTTTCCGTCTGGATCGATACGGCTTCGCCCGGCGAAAAGGAAATGACCTCTTCGCACCCGAATTTCTCTCTCAGCATCTCCGCGTCCGGGGCCTCGTCGGTAAACAGCGTCAAATGAAAGCGAACGCCGTCAGCCCGCAGGGACGAGAGGTTTTCATAGGAACGCCGATAGCCGTATTCCCCTTCGATCGCGCAATCGGAAAAGGGCAGCAGGATCTCCCGGATCGCGTGCGTCTGCAGAAAGCCCGGAAAGGATTCGTTTCCGAGCAGGCGCACGTCGCAGAACCAGACGGGCTTCCTGTCCCATCCGCGAAGGGATTCCGGCGTGTTCAGAATTCCGAAGGACGCCTCCGGCCCTGGACAAAGCACATGCCCAGGCAGCGGGATCAGGATACTTTCGCGCAGCGTCTCCGCGAGCGAAACCACATCGGAAGGCGTAAAAGATGAGATTGCGCCGAGCAGCAGATCCTGTTCGTTTTCCTTGAGACGGAGGATCAGATCTCTGATCGAGGGGGCGTTCAGGTCCATTCGGCAGCTCCTTTCTTTCTGTTAAAGCAGATCCTTTGAAAAATCAAGAAAAGGACGAAAAGCGGAGGGAAGCGCGTGCTCCCGCTCGATGTCCGTCAGCGTAAAGGCAGGAAGAGACTTCGGCAGTGACGAACAGGAAAAACAGAATGCCGTCATACGCCATTCAACATGCGTGAAAACGTGTGTGTAGGTTGTTTTTCTCTGCAGCTCCGTCGGCTTTGCGCCAAGGGCGGCGGCAAAGGCACCGGCGGCGTTCTCATGGATCTCCTCCGGCGAAGGAAAATCCCGGTTCGGGAATTCCCAAAGACCGGCGAGCAGACCCGAAGCCGCTCTTTGCCGCAGCGTGATCCTGCCGTCGCCGATCAGCACCAGAACAAGCTTGTTTACTGTTTTCCGCGCCTTCTTTTTTTCTTTGACGGGGTAGTCGCGTTCATTCCCCGCAGCATGCGCCATGCAGGTCCCGTTTAACGGGCAGACGCCGCATTTCGGTTCTCCGTTCGGTACGCATACGCAGGCGCCCAGCTCCATGAGCCCTTGCGTCAGATTGGAACACAGCCCCTGCCGATAGATCGGGATCAGCGCCTGCTCGATCCGTTTTTTTGTCTGCGGTTCGTCCGTATTGGCGCCGTCCGCCGTCAGGCGTGTGAATACGCGCAGCACGTTGCCGTCCACGGCGGGGCAGGGCAGTTCGAAGCAGATCGAGGCGATCGCGCCCGCCGTATATGGACCGACGCCGGGCAGGCTGCGGATATTCTCATAGGTCGTCGGGAACACGCCGCCGAATTCGGTCATGATCTTTTGCGCGGCTTTTTTCAGATTTCGCGCGCGTGAATAATAGCCAAGCCCTTCCCACAGCTTCATCAGTTTTTCGTCCTCGAGTTCGGAAAGGGCGAGGATGTCCGGCGCAGCGGTCAAAAAGCGCTCGTAATAGGAAATCACCGCTTCCACGCGGGTCTGCTGCAGCATGATCTCCGAAAGCCATACGTGATAGGGATCCTTATCGCGCCGCCAAGGCAGAACGCGCGCGTTTTTTCGGAACCAGTCGGGCAGCAGCGTCGGGATCGAGGCGATTGATTCTATGCGTTTACTGCTCTCCTCCATACGGTTGTCTCCCATAAACAAAATATAACAGCTTCAGTATACCCGTTTCGTCGAAGCTTGTCAAGAAAGGGATTCTTTCAGCGTCAAGAAAAGCCATGTTCAATCATTTCATCTGAGCAGATGCGGGAACAAATGAAGAATTGATTTTCAGCGCCGGATGTGCTATAATAATTTAAAAATTGCCGGAGGTGTTCCATATGCCGGATTGCCGAAATACCGCCTGGTCCGATCGCGTTCAGGGGATCGATACGCTTTATTATTCCAGAAAGCTTCGTTTTTCCGAACCGTTCGGCCCGCGCTTCCGGGAGGCCATTCCCCTGACGCCGGATGAAACGGGCGTGTTGCTTGAGGTCGGCTGCGGCCCCGGTGCGCTGAGTGAGCGCCTGCACGTCTGGTATCCCGGCATGCGGATCGTGGGGATTGACCGGGACGACGCGTTCATTGCGTTTGCGAAGGAGAAGGCGCCTGAAGCGGAATTTCTCGTCGGGGACGCAGAGAGGCTTCCTTTTGACGCGAGGACGTTTGACGTCACGCTCTCGCATACGGTCAGCGAACACGTGGAGACCGCCGCGTTTTTCGGAGAGCAGTACCGCGTTCTGAAGCCGGGCGGCAGATGCGTCGTGCTGTCCTCCCGAAAGTCGATCGTCGTGAAGGCGCCGTGTCTGCAGCCGGACGAAACGGAGCGTGCTTTCTGGAAGGAGGTTGGTGAACGGGATACGTCTTTTCAGGACGTCGGCGTTTGCAAATACCCGTTAAATGAAGCCCAGCTTCCGCTTGCCATGGAAAAATACGGCTTCAAAAGCGTATCTGTGCGGTACGTGACGGTCGACCTGACGCCGGACGACCCCGCGACCCCGGATGATTTTGCTGCGGCTATTTTTGCGGAAGGCAGAAAAAGCGAGTTGGATGCTGTCGCTTCCGCAGAGCGCTCTCTGCCGGGCGTTTTTACAGAAGAGCGTCTGTCGGCGGTGCGCCGTCGGATCCTCGAAAAATACAGCGAACGGGAATCCCTGTATCGCGCCGGCATTCGGCAATGGGACACGCTTGTGACCGTCATCATGGTGATGAGCGGAGAAAAGAAATAACGAAAGGACGGATCGGTATGCTATATCGTATCAATCAGCGGACAGGCGATCGGATCAGCGAGATCGGTCTCGGATCCGCCTATCTTTTTGAAGCGGGTATGAAGGAAGGCGTTCATGCTCTGGAGACTGCGGTGGAAGGCGGGATCAACTTCTTCGATCTTGCCGCCGGGGACGGCGCAGCCTTCCCGATCTATGGAGAGGCGCTGCGGGCCGTGCGGGAGAAGGTCTTGTTCCAGATTCATTTCGGCGCGGATTATTCCAAGGGGACCTACGGCTGGTCTCTTGATCTGGAAACAGTCAAGCGCTCTGTCGAACGGCAGCTTCGCGAGCTGCACACGGATTACATCGACTACGGTTTTATCCATTGCCAGGATGAGCTTTCCGACTGGGAGACCTATCAGGCGAACGGCGTGCTGGATCATCTCAGGTCCATGAAGGACGCGGACGTCGTCCGACATATCGGACTTTCCTCCCATACGCCGCAGGTGATCCAAAAGATCCTCGATACCGGCCTTGTCGATATGCTGATGTTCTCCGTGAACCCCGCCTATGATTATCAGCAGGGCGAATATGCTTTCGGCGGTGTGGATGAACGGGCGGCCGTGTATGCCAGATGTGAAAAGGACGGTGTGGGGATCTCTGTTATGAAGCCGTTTTCCGGCGGGCAGCTGCTGGATGCAAAGACTTCCCCCTTCGGCGTCGCGCTCACTCCCTTCCAATGCATCCGTTATGCGCTTGATAAACCTGGCGTGCTGACGGTCCTGCCGGGCGCCGCAAACGCGAAAGAGATCGAAACGCTGCTGTCTTATTATGATAAAACGCCGGAGGAGCTGGATTACTCCGTGATCGGCTCTTATTCCCCGCGGGACGCGGTGGGGAAATGCGTATACTGCAATCACTGCAAGCCCTGCCCCGTCGGTCTGGAGATCGGGCTTATCAACAAATATTACGATCTTGCTCGCGTTGGCGACGCGCTTGCCGCCGAGCATTACCGGTTGCTCGAAAAAACCGCTGCGGACTGCGTTTCCTGCGGGCATTGCGACGCGCGCTGCCCCTTCGGCGTGAAGCAAAGCGAAAGAATGCGCGAAATCCGGGCATATTTCGGGAAATAATCAATTCTTTAGTTCAAACAAACGGTTTTCGTACGATCCTGAAACGGATATGCGAAACCGTTTTTTTCTTGTACCGTTTTCAGGACAATGCTCCGTATAAGATATAGACAGAAGGAGAGGCGAAACGGATGCGGGACAGAAATAAACAGACGGACGGGCAGCTTTCCATGTTAGACGGGCTTCAGAAAGCAATCGATAACGGAACTGTGACAGCGCAGGATATCATTGACATGATACACCGCTTGCGGGATTCCTATGAAGAGGTAAAAAACAGAGAGGCGGAAGAAAAGAGAAAGCGAGAGGAAGCGGAAGCCAAGCGGCGCGAACTGCTGCGGGAGGAAGCGCGGCAGCGGCATATCGAAAAAGTGACCTCAATGGATCTGCCGCTCACTTGGGAGAACGCGTTTGCCGCCGCCGTTGCTTCACCCGTCCCGGCGTTTGCCCCGGGCGCCTGCGTCGCCGTTTCGGGCGTGTTGGCGCAGGACGCGAGCAGCAGCGCCGACAGCAGGAACACCGTAACGATCCTGATTCTTTTCATCTGTCTGTTTTCCTTCCTCCGGTTCGGCGTCATCGGTATTTTTGCGCGGCGCTCCGTTATTTTGCCCCATTATAGCACATCTTTCAGAAATTGCAATCGGCATTCCGCGTTTTTCGACGCCGTTCGGGCGCCCCCGTTTGCGCCCCGGCATGCGGAAACCGACCGGGCAAAAGCCCGGCCGGTCCGAATGTGCGCGGCGACGGGACGGATTACCCGTCCCCGTCCGCCGACGGTCCGTTCGTCAGCGGAACAGCGTCTTGAAGAAATAGAAGATGTTGTGGAAGAACCCGACGATCGCGCCGAGGAAGCCGGTGTGCGTCTTGCCGCAGAATTTACAGACCTCGACAAGCGTCGTGCCGCAGCGCGCGCACTTGCCGTTCGCGTCCGGCGAGGTATGCCCGAGCGCCGAAATCTGCTCGGTGCGCGTTTCGCCGCAGACGCCGCAGGTATAGGTCATTTCACCCGCCGCGGTGCAGGTGGGCGTGCGCGTGGCCCTGCCGGCATCCCAACTGTGCCCGGTTGCCGGGATCGTCTGCCCGGGGGTCTTCACGTTGCCGCAGGCGGCGCAGACGCTGTCGCCGCTGTAGCCCGCGGTCGTGCAGGTGGGCGCCACGGCGTTTTCCACGGTGAGATTGCCGATATGGTTATTCATATCCTTCGGGATCACGACTTCCGCGATCTCGTTTTTCTCGGCGTCAAAGAACTTGCCGCAGACGCCGCAAGTATAGTGGCCCAGAACGCCCGCCTTCACGCAGGTGGCTTCCTCGCCCGCCGTCCATTCGCCGAGCCTGTGCCCGCCCGGAATGGTCTCGGCAGCGGCGATGGCATAGCCGCAGTCCGCGCAGATCACGCCGGCGGTGCGGCCGTCCTCAGTGCAGGTGGCCGGGATCGCTTCCACGTTCTCGGGCGTGTGCGCCGCCGTTTCGGTGAAGCCGCAGATCTCGCAGCTCCGCTGATGGGTATCGGGGTCTGCGGGCGTATACGCGCCGAAGAGGTGTTTGCCCTCGTCGCACAGGCCGATCTTTTTGCTCTCCTCGGTGCCGCAGTTCGCGCAGGTGCGGATCGCAAGGCCGTTGTGCGTATCGTCCGGGACGACGACCGTCTGCCATTCGCCGAAGGCATGCTCACCCACGGCGGCCTCCAGCTCGTTGCCGAGCGCGATACGGGCGCGGTTGACGGGGGCCATATCCCACACGCCGACGGAATCGGGATACCACATGAAGATCTGATCGGCGTTGTTTTCGGTCAGCGCGTTCGGCAGGAACCGGCGCAGGGCGGTCTCATAGCCCTCCTGCCCCAGGAACTCTTTCGCAAGCGCCAGATAGTCCGCGTCGTCGATGCCGGACGCGATCTGCTTGATGCGCAGGGAGCCGATGGGCGTTTCGGCGGGCTGGCCGACGCCCGTGCCGGGATAGAGCAGGATGCCGTTGCCGTTGCCGGTCTGGATGCCGCCGCCCGCCGGAAGGGTGTGAGTCGCCCAGACGTCCGTATTGCCGTAATAGGCGGCTTGCCAGTACAGGAACATATCGTCCTGCATCGCGTCCTGCTGCCAGAAGAACAGACGGCGCAGCGAGCCGTTGGTGCTCTTGGCCCAGTACCAGAGCTCCACGCTGCCGTTCTGAATATCGCCGTGGTAACGCCATTTGCCCGCAAAGTCCGTCATATAGGATTCGAAGATCCCCTTGCGGGAGGCGAGCAGGCTGTTGTTGACGACGACGGTGTTTTCCTCGGGATGCAGATACGTAACCGCCTTGTCGAACGTGATATAGCCGTGATTGTCGTTTTTAAGCGTCTCGGCAGCGCAATAGGTGATCACGCGGTCGATCTCCGGCCAGACGTTCTTCGCGGCGCTGACGCGGGCGTTGAGCGCATTGATCACCGGCTGGTTCGGTTCGCCGTCCCAGCCGATGGCGGGCTCATCCATCAGGTAGAGATGTGCCTTGCCCGTGAGATAGGCGTTATCGCCGATCAGGTCCTTATACTGGTTCAGTCTTGCCGTCGTCGCCGCGTTGAAGCTGCCGTTCGACGCGTCGGTTTTCAGCAGGGGCACGAAAAACGCCTTCTGCCGCACGTCCGCCATCGCAAGCTCTGCCGCCTTGGGGTCGGTATCGATCAGGTTGCGCGGGATCTCATAGGGGCTGATGCCGTGGTCGAGCAGATATTCGTTCCAGCCCGCCACGATCGCGTCCGCCCTCTCCTGATCCGCGGGGTCGGTCACGTTGCCCTGACCGTTCATCGGAACGCCGTTCTGCTTCAGGAAGTAGCAGGAGTCGCCGTAGCCGGAGGCCGAATTATAAAGCCCCACGATCATGCTGCCGTAATGCTGCTCCGGCAGGGCAAAGTCCCACACGACCGCCGCCACGCGCGTAGTGTTTTTGGTGGGGGTCAGGAGCGTGTCGCCGTCATAGAGCTTCACGTCGGCGTAATAGACGCCCGCGGGCTGGTCCGCGGCGGAGCGGACCTCGATATAAAACGTCTCGTTCTCGTTGGGGGTAGTCTGCACCTCGGTCACGTCGCCGCAGGGCACCAGCGCGTCCGCCAGCACCAGCGGGGAAACCCTGTCGATGTTCGTCATGCCGAGCGGAGTGAAGTATTCCTCGCGGAACACCTCGTGCGGCAGGATCACGCCGTCGGCGTTCCTGAATTCACCGACCTCCAGCCGCAGCGTGCGGCCCTGTCCCTGCTCGTAAAAATACACCTGAAAGCCCTCGCGCTCGTTTTTGGCAAGGTAGATCAGGTTCGCGTTGCGAACGCCCCGGGACGCGTCGTTATAGGGCAGGTCCTGCCCGCCCCAGTCGTCCTTGACGGTGGTGATCTTGTTGGAATTGCCGTTGTAGGTCTGATAATCACTGGTTTTTTCGACCTGCACGTCGGAATACGTATAACAGAAAACATAGTCGGTCTGGCCGACCGCGACAAGGGACGGTGCCGAAATGAGCAACAGCATCATCACGGCAAGAAAAACGGAAATCGCTTTTTTCATCGGGGAAGCCTCCTTTTTTGTGTTTTACACAAAAAACTATAACAGACTTTTATTTTTTTGTCAAGAAAGTATAAAGAGAAAGTAAAAAAACATCGCCCGCCGGAAGGATCTACAACTGCAAACAATCGGCGGATTTGGACCAAGTAGCCCCCTGCTACACGATAAAAAATTACGGGCGGTAATCGGCACGGTTCCGTTGCTCCGAAAACGCCCCATCGAAAGTGGTATTTTAGTATTGCAAGGAGGCGGTTATTTGACCTACGTGATGAGCGACCTGCACGGGTGTTACGACAAATACCTGCAAATGCTGGAGAAGATCGGCTTCGGCGAGGGCGATACGCTGTATATCCTCGGCGACGTGATCGACCGGGGGCCGGACGGAATCAAAATCCTGCTGGACATGATGGGCAGAAAAAACGTGATCCCCATCATCGGGAACCACGAATCGCTGGCGCTGTCATCCTTAAAGCTGATCCGGGACGGCGCGTCCGAAGAGAAACTGCTCAAAAAGCGCGCGTATTGCCTGTGGATGCTGTCCGACGGCGAGCCCACCGCGGCGGCGTTCCGGGCGCTGCCAAAGGAAACGCAGACGGCACTGGTGGAGTATATTGAAAGCTTTTCGGTGTATGAAGAGATCACGGTGGAGGAGCAGCTGTTCCACCTCTCCCACACCCTGCCGGACTACCGTCCGTGGCTCAACATCCACAACGTCAGCCTGATGGAATTCATTTGGGGCGAACCGGATTACACCCAAAGCTACGGCGACAACGCCCGGTTTATTACCGGACATACACCCACCAACGTGATCGATCCGGCTTTTTTAGGGAAGATCTGGCAGGGCTGCGGCCATATCGCCATCGACTGCGCCGCCGCCTGGGGCGGCCGCCTTGGATGTCTGTGTCTTGATTCGATGGAGGAATTTTACGTATGAAATTTTATCGTTTTCTCAATTCAAAAGACGTTCGCATGCATCTCGAAGCAATGGAGTATCAATTTTCTCCGTTAGAGGCGGCATGGGTCGTTTATCGCAGCAAAAACGCTGCGCTGCAGGATAAACACAAAGCGTGGCGATCGATCATTGAGACGATGCCGGACACGGAGATCGACCTGGAAGATTGGGAGCCGAGGCGGGACAGCCTGCACGCCTTTCTGCAGGAATACATGGCGATGGAATCGCGGTTGCTTTTTGCGTTCTATGATCTCGGGAATTTAGCGCTCTATAATTATTATGAACCGGATTTCGATAGCGTTGACGTCATGGTGGATCACCGCGGGGTGTATTATGATCTGAAATCCTGCCTTGACGACGCTCTGAAAGCCGGCGACGCCCCTTTTGTGGATCTCTACCGTATGGATCTGACGAGCGGGAAGCGTATTCGCGTGACCTTTGACCGACAGAGAAGCCCGGTCCGCGTCATTCCGGAATATATACTTTGGCTCCCGGAGGAAGAACTGCTTCGAGGATCCTTCTTCCGGATCGGCGGCTTCCGTCGTTTCCCGTTCCGGATCCCGCTGCCGTTTCAGAAGTACGACCTGATTTGTGAGCCTGTCCCCGATCTTGAGCTGTATGATCCCGGATACACCTTGTACGAAGGTCCCGGATATACCCTGTATGCAGACGAGCTTGATAAGGAAAAGGTCGATTTGGATGGCTTGACCGAGCTGTCGGGTGAGGTCATCCTGATGAAAATCCTGCGGGAATACATGAAGGGGAGTCTCTCCCTGCGAGAGCTGATCGATCGCTTTTCACATGAGATCGTATCGCAGTTAACGGACGCTTGCCAGCTCTTCGGTCCCATCAAAAAACGCAATATTCCGCCGGCTTCCGAAACGGTCCGGATCCAGGATGACGATTTTCCGTTCTGACGGAACTCCGACTTGC
Organism: Oscillospiraceae bacterium; assembly: GCA_902780565.1. GTDB lineage: Bacteria > Bacillota > Clostridia > Oscillospirales > Acutalibacteraceae > RUG806. Next base: position 7,690 of record CACZGD010000032.1, on the reverse strand, counting down.
TTTTTTGCGGCTTCTGTGGTATGTTACAGAAAAGTGGTCCTCCGTTTCTCAAGGATCGGTTGAACGGCGGTCAAATACAGCGTTGTTGCGTTTTTCGGCGGGAAGCGATATGATAAACACATCCGGAACATCAGAAGGGAGTTTTGAATATGACGCTTTATCTCGGCGAAAATCTGAAGGCGCTGCGGCAGATGCGCGGTCTGACGCAGGAAGATCTGGCCTTGATGATCGGGGTGACGGCGCAGTCCGTTAGCAAATGGGAGAGGGGAGAGACCTATCCGGATATCACGCTCTTGCCGGTGCTGGCCGCCTGTTTTGACGTCTCAACGGATGCGCTGCTCGGAACCGACCGTGAGAAGCGTGAACGGGAGGTGCAGCGTTACGTAGACCTGTACGATAACATGGCGCTGCAGGACCTCCACGCGGTATTCCTCGCATATGAGCAGGCGGTCAAAGACTATCCCGCCGACGCGCGGATTCTCGTCCGTTATATGGAATTGCTGCTGGAGGAAAAGGACAGTGTGCGTGATCCCGATTATGCCCAAACCTGCAGGAAGCTGCGAACGCTATATGAAAGGATCCGGGATAATTGCAAGGAGGATCCGATTCGGATCCGTGCCGGGAAAGCTTTCCTCCGGCATTTGCTTCGTAAAGCGGACAGCGACAACGATGCGGCGGCGCGTGAACAGGCGGAAGCGTTGATCGCCTCCTTCCCTTCGTTGGCAGACGCAAGAGAGATCCTTGCTTTGGAAGCCTGCCGGGAGATTGGAAAGGCGCGGGAAAAGCTGCGTGATCATGCCGTGCGCGAGCTGATGTTCAATCTGCAAAATATGATTATCGGGGAATACTGCTACGATCCTGCAATTCCTGTGTCGAGAAAGCTTGCGCTGACTGAAGCGTGGAACGCTATGCTGCTGTTGCTGGACCCGGATGCGCTGTCCTGCAAAAACGGGGTGCATCTGATTTATAACGAACGGCGTTTAGGCAGTCTGTATTATGAAAACGGGGATCCGGAAAAGGCGCTTTTTTGGTTTCGATCCGCGCTGGAGCGGGCAACCGCGTTTGACGCGCTGCCGGATGCGGGACTTTTGCTGCGCGCATTTGAAAAGGAGCCGGATTTTCGTGAGATGCCGATGCGGGTCCGGGTCCGCATCCTGATAGAAAAACACTCCGGCTTATCAGAGGATTTCCTGCAAAAACCGGAGATGCGGGACTTGCTTTCATCCTGATGAGTTTTGCGATGCGAATGGGAGGAATAATCTTGAAGATTCTGTATGGCACGACGAACCCCGCAAAGCTTGCCGCCATGCGTAAAGTGACGGATCCCCTGGGAATCGAGCTGATCGGCCTTCACGAGCTCGACCTGCCGATTCCCGCGGCGGCGGAAACCGGAACGGATATTCTGCAAAACGCCGAGCTGAAGGCGCGCGCGTATTTCGACGCTTTCGGTATGCCTGTGTTTTCCTGTGACAGCGGATTATATTTTGACGGTTTCCCGCCTGAGCTGCAGCCCGGTCCTTTCGTGCGCAGAGTGAACGGACGGGACCTGACAGACGATGAAATGACGGCGTACTATGCATCTCTCGCGCACAGTCGGGGCGGGACGCTGAAAGCAAGATACCGAAACGCCATCTGTCTGATCCTTTCTCCTGACAGGATGATCAAAAGCGAAGATATTTCACTGGCAAGCGAACCGTTTCTGCTGTCGGATACGCCGCATCCGAAACGGGTGAAGGGCTTCCCGCTGGACGCGCTGTCCAAGGAGCCCGGGACCGGCGCGTATTATTATGATCTGCCTGAAACTCCGGGCGACAACAGCAGCATCGACGCAGGCTTCACTGCGTTCTTCCGAAAGGCGCTCAATCTCATCTGACGCTTTGTCCGTCCTGATTCCTGATTTTTTTGAAAGAGCGTGAACCTTTCGGCTGTTTTTCCCGACTTTATGGACGAAAGCGCTTTCAGAAAACGTAAAGGAGGTGAGACGGATGACGTTTGAAGAACTGCTGATGGGTGTGGAACCTGCGCTGCGGCGATATGTGAATTTTAAGATCCGACATCCGCAGGACGCGCAGGATGTTTTGCAGGAAACGCGCCTCGCCGCGTTTCGCGGGTACGATACGCTGAAGGATCCGGCTTCGTTCAAAGCATGGATCGTGGGGATCGCCAGAAATAAATGTGCAGATTACTACCGAATGCGGCCCGCCGAGCTGCCGCTTGACGAGATCGCGGAAGCGCAGCTTGTCAACAGTCGGCACGGCCTGGTCTGGGATACGCCGGTATCGCTGACGATGGATGAACTCAGCGAAAAGGATCGTGAGGTCCTGCGTCTGTTCTATTTCGAGGACCGTCCTTTGGAGGAGATCGCAGCCCTTTTGCGCATCCCCGTCGGCACGGTCAAAAGCAGGCTGTTTGCCGCGCGGAAGCATTTTGAACGGCGTTATCCGTTTCCGCCGAAAGGAGAAAGAACTATGCAGACGAAAATGCCTGAAAAAATGCCCACGTATACGATCACACCGTCGGATCAGCCGCCCTTCCCCGTGATATGGGAAGAGATCATGGGCTGGTTCATTGTGCCGAGACTCGGCGAAAAGCTGGAATGGGCGATGTATGACTTTCCGCAGAAAAAGCGCACCGAATATATGCTTGAGGAGGCTGTCGCCCGAGCGGAGGTCCATGGGATCGAGGGCGTTGAGATCCTTGTAAAGGAATATGAGCCCATGGAGAATAACCGGATCGACGGCAGGAATTTCAACGAGCGGCATCTGGTGGCGCAGCTTAACCGTACCCATTGCCGCATTCTGGCAGAGAGTCACGAAAGCGGCGGCGTGAGGCGGTATTATACCTTTCTTGACGGCGATGCGTTCCTTGATAACTGGGGATTCGGTGAAGATAACTGCGGAAACGAAACGCATATCGCGCCGAAGGGCGACGTCATCAGAGAAGGAAACGCCGTTACGACAAAAGACAAACCGTTTCTGCTGGACGTCGTTGGACGGTATACCGTTTCGATCTGTGGCAGGACATACGATACCGTTTGCGTGATGGACCCCGATAATTATTGCGGCAAAGGAACTGTGAGCGAACAGTACCTGGACAGGAACGGCAGAACTGTCCTTTGGCGGCGCTTTAATGCAGACGACTGGTGCTTTGATCGGTATAAAAAACGCTGGAGCGAAATGTATCCTGAAAACGAGACGCTGACCGTGAACGGAAAACGTTACGTTCACTGGTACGATTGCATAACGGATTACGTATTATGAGGGATCTGCGTATGAAACAGGCATATCATAAAATCATACCATTCAAAAGACAATATCGTGACGATCTGATTTTTATGGTGCTGGAAGCAAAGAACGCACTTGGAAGGATCCCCACGATCAACAGTGATCTGCTTGACATAGACGGCTGTTATTTCAATAAAGGCGATGCGTTCTGGATCGCGCTGGATGAAAACGATCGGGTGATCGGCTGTGTCGGATGTAATCTCCTTCCTGACGGAGAGGCCGTTTTGCATCGTCTGTATGTAAAGTTTTCCCTGAAACGGCAGGGGATCGGTTCTGCGCTGCTGGAAATCGCGGAAGATTTCGCAAGGGAAAACGGACGCAAGACCATAAAGGTCCATCTCGGTGACAAAACAACCTATTTTGAGTCAAGAGCCTTTTATCCGAAACACGGTTATAAGTTCGTAGATGACGATCACGTTGAGAAAGCCTTATAACGGTCCTGAGCGTTGCCGTTTGATGATGATCAACTGTCAGGAAGATCTCAGCCTGATATCAAAAACAAAATCCGAATCCGCCTCCTGTCTGGGAGCGCCGGTTCGGATTTTTTGATTTGATGGGGGGAACGGGACTTGAAGACCGACGTGCAGACGGTGTGGACGTGATGGACGACGGGTACCGGGCCTATGCCGCGGGCAAGACGAACGTGAGCTTCCGGACGTTTTATAACCGTTTTTTCTCCGCGACGGACAGGGCGCTGCAGTCTGACCGCCGGGAGATGCAGGAAGGACGGCTGCGCGCGTCGAAGGCGGTGCTGCTCACCATGTGGGAGGCCGGTGTGCGCGAACGGGAGGTGAAGCCCGGCGCGGTGCGCATCGGCGCCGGAGACGTGACGCAAAAGCAGGTGGACGAGATGTTCGTCGTGGGAGAGGTCTTCAAGGACTACGGCAGAGGCGTCGTGTTTGTGGACGAGCTTTACTCCTCTAAAAAGGCCGAGTTCGCGGACCTTGCAGGCGCGCTGCGAGAGGGACGCGTGCTGGTGCCGCTCTCGGCTTATAACGCCTACACCGGGAAGACGGAGAACAACACGCTGCTCCTGAGCGCTGACCATGAGACCGTGCATCAGATCAAGGTAGAGAACCGGACGCTGTATGACGGGCTGCGGGATATGGCCATCTCGAAGCTCAAAAAGCAGCTCGGCGAGGACGGCTACAAGGCGCTGTATGCGCAGCGGGCCGAGGCGTACAGGGACGAGACCTGGATGCTGCGGGAGGACGAGATCCGGGACTACGTTGAAGAGGAGATCACGGCGCAGTATTTCGGCGCGATGCAGCAGCGGGCGTTCTGCGAGGAAGAAGTCAAGAAGAATCCGGGGCTGTGGGAAAAGGTGAAGGAGGTCTTCCGGCGGATCGTCGAGGACATCAAACGCAAACTCGAAATGTTGGCGAAGAAGGACCTTGTCGTGAAGGCCGCCATGGAAGCGGATCTTCGGGACGTGCAGGAAGCGTACAGCATTTTTGACAGCGTACTGCGGTACGTGCAGGAGCACGGGGAGGAGACGAATAATAAAAAAGCCGCCGAGGAGGCGGGGAGGTTATCGCGAATTCTTGGGTCAGAAGAGTATAAGAAACCTATTACAAGGAACGATCTTTAGGAACTCCGGAGCCTGTTCCCGACAAGGAAAAGCATAAATGATTTCTCTGAAGAGGAACTAAAAGAGACGGAGAAATGGGCGTATAAATTCTACACGCAGATTGGCGTCAAGTCTCCGTTTTTCCGCGCGTGGTTCGGGGATTGGAGGGCATATGATAAGACAACAGAACTTCGCCGTGTTCAGTTGTCAGATCAAAAGATCAGTGCAAAAGACGTCAGCAGAGAAGCAGCGTATAATCGTGATACTGGTTGGCAAATCCAAGTTACAAGAGATGGGATTGACGAAACAGCAAATAAGGAAGGAAAGTGGTCTTTATCCTTTCATTCTTTGCCTGATATTCAAACAATGCTAAAAGAATCGGTATTACTGGATTCGATGCCTGCTGTTGAACCAAGCGAACGAATGGGAAAGAATGCGGCGTTTGTGCATTTGTTCTACTGCCCTGTAAAAACGGGAAATGACGTCGGGATTGCGAAACTCTATGTAGTTGAAAGCTACGATGATAAGAAAAAATTCTATTTGACAAAAATAGAATCGGAGTACCTCGATTCCACGGACGAGCAAACGTCACTTAAATCCTCGAAGTACTCCGACACCAGAAGTACTCCGACACCATTAGTGTAGCAGATTTATTCGATTTAGTCAAGCAATTCGACAAAGATTTTCACCCAGGGAAAGAAATTGATCCGATCTTTCTGAACGACGACGGGACGCCGAAGGTGTTTTATCACGGAACGGACGAAGACTTTACAGCCTTTGACATTACAAAGTCGAGGAGTTGGGACGGAACACCGGACTATGATCTGCCGGGATTCTATTTCACCGAGAGTGCGGAGATCTCCGGAGACTACGGCGAAGGTGTGCATGCATATTATCTGACCGCGGAGAAGATATGGAGAACGTCGAAGGACGGAGACCTGAAGTCTTTGCAGAGCTGATAACCCTCTTCGATAACGGCTACCCGGCGCAGAACGCTTATTACATACAGCTAAAGCAATTTCTTTTAAAGGAATCGGATCTGGACGAGGATGATATCTGCGAGCTTTTGATCGATTTGCATGAAGAGATCGCCTTCGGAGGGGATTTTGACGACATTTTCGGTCTTTTTTCAGACGAGGGATTTTTTTTCTCAATGGAATCATCAAAGCGGTTGGCCTCTATTTTACAGGGTGTAATGAATCATACCCGTACATTCTATAACTGCGGCTATACCCCTTCCGCGCTTCACAAGGTAATGCTTGCCGGGAAGAAGCCGTCGCTGCCGAAAACGATTATCCCCATGTCCGCCGAAGCAGCGAAGCTGATGGAACAGGCGAAGCCGGATATTGAAAAGCTCGGCGTAAAGGTCGATCTTGACGCTGCGGCGATTATTCCGGCGTCGGGGAAAGACAAGAAAAACCGGAAGCCCGGAAAAGTATATCCTAACGATCCATGTTCCTGCGGCAGCGGAAAGAAATACAAAAAATGCTGTGGCAGATGAATTAAAGAAAACCATTCTATCTATATGATAAAAACAGATAATGCCACAGCGCATTTATTGGCGAAGCAACAGCGTTATAATTATTGTCACGCTTTTGGACAGAGATTTCTCTTGTTTTACGTAGGTTTTCATTGTCAAAATGTGGACGGTAGTATATTATCATTACAAATATAACGGAAAAAGATGTTGATAAATGGGCGTTTTCAGCCTTTATAATCACGACGCAAAAGCGTGATTGATTTTATCGAACAAAGTATGATCTCTGTATTGATTTATTCCGAAATCTGTGGTAAACTATTACCATATTTCAGAAGAGAGAGAGGTGGACAAAATGACGAGAACCATGAATCTGTTATACGACGCCGTTTTGTCTGCCCGGTAGATTTATATATAGCAGGCGATCTCGGCTTCGTATAAACGGAGCCGTTTTTTTATACAATGGGATTCCGCAACGGATGGGAGTGACATGCAAATGAAACTGTTGTTTTTGATCGGCGACGCGGCGGTTGGTAAAATGACCGTCGGGCAGGAGCTGATGAAGATCACCGACCTGCGGCTTTTTCACAACCATATGACGATCGAGCCGGTGCTGGGGATCTTCGGCGCGTTCAACGGAAACGTGATCCGGGAAATGCGCGAGCTGATCTTCCGGGAATTCGCCGCGTCCGACAACTACGGCATGATCTTCACTTATATGTGGGCGTTTGACTGCCAATCGGACTGGGACTATATCGAACACGTAACGGATATTTTCCGTCCGTACGGAACCGAATATTATTATGCGGAGCTGATCGCGCCGCAGGAGATCCGTTTGCAGCGCAACAAAACGGAAAACCGTCTGAGGCATAAAGCGTCGAAACGGGATCTGGAAACGTCCGAGCAGCGTCTTTTGAACGATGATAAGAATTACCGCTGTGTGAGCTTTGCCGGCGAAATCCCCTTTGAGAATTATATCCGCATTGACAATTCCGAGCTTTCCGCCGCCGAAGCTGCAAAGGTGATAAAAGAGAGATTTTGCTTATGAGAATTATGCTTACGGGTTTTGAAAGATTATGCTACAAATACAAAATCGCCTCCGTAAAACCTCTTCTGAAAGGTTGGTCGGGAGATAAAAAATACATACTCGAAAACGGCGACGGAGAAAGATACGTCCTTCGGTTGTCGAAAAGCGACTTATACGAAAAAAAGAAAAATCAATTCGAACTTCTTAAAAAAATCGAACGGCTCGGGCTAAACTGTTCCCGACCGATCGAATTCGGCTTAACTGCGGACGGCACCGTCTACACGCTTTTGTCTTATCTGGAAGGTGAAGACGGCGAAACCGCTGTTGCGGGT
>CACZGD010000031.1 GCA_902780565.1 Oscillospiraceae bacterium | reverse complement strand
GCTTCCGTCGGCAGCGGCTCCGACGCGGGGTCCGGCGCCGCCGTCTGCGGCTGCGCCTCGGCTTTGTCCGGCGAAGAGGCGGGCGAGGCGGCCTGCGATTCACAGCGGAAAAAGACCTCGTCCAGCTTGCGTCTCTCCTCCCGGTTGCCGCGCAGACCGCTGAGGCCGAGCAGCAGGAACACCGGGATCGCCAGCAGACCGCCCAGAATCAACAGGATGCCGAACACGACAAAGCCGCCGGTCAGTTCCGGGTAGAGCGGGATATTCACAAAGAACATCAGGTACGCCAGAAAGAAGCAGCCGGGCGTGATGAACAGCCCGCACGCGAATATGATCCCGTTGATCACGTTTTCCCGCGAGATCGTTTGCTTCCGGCGCTCGTATTCCTCCCGCGTCAGCGTATCCGGGACCGGGTCGTGGGGCTTGAAGGTGAAGCGGTCGTCCTTCGGGGGCTTTTCGCACATGAGCTTTTTGGACTGCCGGATCATGATCAGACCCGCCGCGATCCCGCCGATGATATCCAAAGCGCTGTCATTCTTCGCTTTGTTTGCCATTGCCGCCGCCTCCCTTCCGAAGTCTTCCGCTTATACTATACCAGATCCCGCCGCCGGGCGCAAGGCTTTTTCACGCCGCGCAGTCCCGAAAAGCGGACAGCGGAAGACGGACGGTCAAGAGGATCGCAGAGATTTTTTTCATAAACAGTCTCCTTTCGTCCCATGCGCAGGCTTTTTGCCCGGTGTTTTTATTTTAAACCGACAAAAATCAAAATGCAACACCTTGCGAACGAAATCGCGGAAATCGGGGAAAAAACGGCGCGCGGAACCAAAAAAGAGGGCGGGAAGCTCCCGTCCTCCGGAGTCAACACATCGTAACGCGGTCAAAAGCCGCCGTCCGCGTTTGCTTCGCCGCCCTTCGCGCGGGGGAAGGCACAGACTCTCATTCCAGCCCCACGGCACGGCGCAGGATCAGGCGCGCGTCCGCTGCGGTGATGACGTCGTCGCAGTCATAGTCCGCGGCGAGGAACACGCCGGAATAGGGCTCGGCGAATTCCAGCCCCACGGCGATGCGCAGCGCGAGACGCGCGTCCGCCGCGGTGACGGAGAAATCGAAGTCCACGTCGCCGGGATCGGGGATCAGATCCGGCGCCGGGATGGGCGTCGCCTGCATGGGGCAGATCGTGAGCCCCCGGTAATACACCATGGGGTCCTCGCCGTACGGGAAGGAGGCGGGCGTGACCGTCAGGCTGCCGTTTCGCAAGGTGATCCGGTCCGCGTGACCGGCCTCATACCGCAGGAAGCCCGCGCCGCCGTCCGCGCGGCGGGCAAGCCCCTGCACGCCGGAGAGCCCGAGCGGAAACTCCACGTCGTCCACGTAATGATAGGACTGCCCCGCCAGGGAATAGACGGTATATAGCTGAGAATCGTTGAAATCCGAATACGGGTCGATCATAGTCGTTTCCAGCACCAGCTCGTGCGCGCCGTCGCCGTCCATATCGCAGAGGAAGTAGCCGTCGGGGTAGCCCCAGCCCATGCCGGCCTCGATGCGGTTCATTACGTTCACGCAGCGGCGCTGCGCGGGCGTCAGCGATGCGGGGAAGCGGATCTCCCACAGCGGGGAGACCTCCAGCAGCCCGGACAGAGCGGTCCCGCCGCCGGAAACGGTGCGGTCCGACAGGGTCTCGACGCCGATCTCATCCCCCGTGAGGGAGACGCGGGCAATGATCTCATGCCCGTTCTTCAGGAACCTTCCCCCAGAAGGTCGCAAGGTACCGGCAGTCGTCGCCGCGCATGCCGTAGACGTTCCAGTTCCAGTCCTCCGGCATTTCCCCGGTGCGGACCAGCAGCTCCAAAAAACCGTCGCCGTCGAGATCGGCGTAAACGTACCCGCTGCCGAAGGTCCCCCCGTCCGCAAACGCGCCGTCGGCGTAATCGCGGATCAGGCCCGTGTAGGCCGTGAGCATCTGGATCTGTTGGTATTCGGTCAGGGACGCGGCAAACGCCGTGGGCAGGCCCGCCGCCAGCAGCGGCAGACAGAGCAGCAGCGCGGCCGCGCGTTTCCAGAATACACGTTTCATAAGCTTTTCCTTTCGTAAATCATGATTTTCCCCGCGTCAGCCGTCGCCGCGCGCCGGGAAGCCGACCATCAGATACCACCCGACCGCGTCGTCCACGCCCGTTTTGAGCAGGGCGATCGCTTTTCCGGCGTCGCACACGAAGAACATGTCGGCGTCGTCCGTCCGCAGCTCATAGCCGAGCACCTCCGTCAGCACCTGCCGATAGGCGTCGGAAACGCGCTTCGCGGCGGCGTCGTTCGGCAACAGGATCGCGTTCAGGGGATAGCCGCCGTCCCGGATCTGGGTATCCGCCGTCGGAAGGCGGTAGATGTAAATATGCGTATCGTCGCGGAGCTCGTCGCCGTGGAAGACGGCCTCGCCGTCCACGGAGTCGGGCATGGGGATGCGCGGCTCGCACGAAAAGCCCTTCCAGTCCTTCATCGGCCGCAGGGTCTCGCCCGCGCCGGGCGCGCGGGAATAGGAGCCGATCTGTCCGAAGGTAAAGCGGTGGGTCGCGGTCTCGTCCCGGTCGTTCCGGCTGTGCATGGCGACCACGTTGCCCGCCGCGTCGTACTCGAACGTCGACTCATACACGGAGCTGGCAGCGGCGGACAGCCCGTCGTGGTAGTTGCTCTCCCGAGCCCGGACCAGCCGCCCCTCCTCGTACCGGAACTCATTGACGGTCACGAATTCCGGCGAGGCGGCATTATGCGTGATCCGCTTGACGGGGCGTCCCGCCGCGTCGTATTCATAGGTATAGGTGAACTGCCGGTCGCCGCTGACCCCGGCTTCGGTGTCGCTTTCGCACATGCCGTGCTCGTTATAGGTATAGGTATTCGTGCTGACGGAGCCGTCGGTATAGGTCGCGGTCGCGGTCAGCACGCGCCCCGCCCCGTCATAGGTATAGGAGAGCCGGGTGCCGCCGTCCTTTTTTTCCGTGACCCTGCCCTGCGCGTCCAACACAAAATCGGTATAGGTCGCGGTCATGCCGTAGATATCCGACCGCACCAGCGCCGTGACCGGGATCGTCAGGGTATAGGCGCCGTCCCCGAAATCCGTGCCGTCCGCCGGGCGCGGGCGGGTCGTCTCCGCCGCCGGGCGCGTCCCGGTCCCGCCGCAGCCGACGAGGGAACACAGCAGCAGCGCCGCGATAAGTATGCAAATGATCGATTTCTTCACGGAAGGCGCTCCTTTCGTTCCATACCTCAGCAAGTCTGTCCGCTTCCTATTTTACCCCGCCGTCGGCAGAAAAGCAAGCCCTTCGGCACAAATCGCGGAAAACAGACGCGTTCTCCGGCACGAAAAAAAAGCCGCCGCAGGGGCAGCTTTTCACGGGTCCTGCCGTTTTTTCGCGTCCCGCAGAAGCGTTTCGGCCGCGCGGTCGAATTCCGCCTTCGTCAGCGCGCCGTTTTCATACAGCCTGCCGAGAAGGGCAAGCTGCGCCTGCGTTTCGGGCGGAACGTCCGCAGCGTCCGGTTCCGGCGGGACGTCGGCCCCGGAGCGCCGATAGACCTCGTCCAGCTCCCGGCGGAACCCGCGGTTATAACGCAGCCCGATCAGGCCGTAGCCCCCGGCAAGCACGATGGCCGCCAGCCCGAACAGGATGATCAGCACGCACACGGCCGCGACCCAGAGGACCCGGGTGTTGAACGACCGGACGGCGCCGAAAATCGCCACGCCGCCGCAGAGCAGCCCGCCCAGCAGCGCGAACGCGCACCACGCGTTATCGATCATAAGCCGTTCGCGGGCCGCTTCGTATTCTTCCGCGGTCAGGGTTTCCGGGACCGTTTTGTTTTTATTGGACATGGGGCGCGGCCGCGCTGCGGGCTTTTCGCGCGTGAGCGCCGCGGCCTGCCGCAGGGCATCGGGGACCGCGCCGCTGTTTTTGGGACTGTCCGCCATCCGGACCGCCTCCCTTTCGTTTTTGCTGATGCTTCGTTCGCCGCGGGATCAGGTCCGGTCCGGCGGCGGCATTTCGGTCATGCGCAGCTTTGCCGCGCCGTAGGGGATCAGCGCCACCGTTTCGGGCGGAGCCAGCGGCGCGCGCGAGCGCGGCGTTTTGCGGCAGACCGAGCGATAGGGGAACTTATGGCCCCAGTCGATCCTTTGCAGCCGCGCCGAAACCGTCACCGGCGGGTTCGCCTGCGAGAACGGGATCTTTCCCACCGCCTGCCGCCGGACCGTGAAGTCCGCCGACGCGAAAGCGTAGTTCCACGGGGACGCGGGGATGAGCTGATAATCGCAATAGGGGTATTTGCGCTCGACGCCCCGCCTGACGTATTCCTGCAGCTTTTTTTCGTATTCGATCGGCACGGAGAAGAGCAGCGAGCCCATTTTCAGCATGGCAAGGCCGTGCGGACGCGAAACCAGCGCCGGTTCGGTTTCAAACGCCAGTGTGAGCTCCGTATGCCCCGGCATGATCGGGAGCCGTACGTTTTCCGCCCCGGCGGGTTCGCCGTTGAGCCGCACGTTTTTCGCAAAGGACGGGACGCGGATCTCCAGCGTGAACGCCCGGTCGGCGTCCACAACGTAACGCGCCTCGTTTTTGAACGGGTAGTCGGTTTCGAGCCGGAGCTTTACGCCCCGGTCCTCGAGCTCACAGGGCAGCAGAAGCGCGGACAGGATCGTATCCCCCTTATGCAGGAACGCGGTGAGCGCGAGCTTTGGCCAGCCCTGACTGAAGTTTGCGGTGCAGCAGCCGAAATTCGGCTCCAGCCCGAACAGGTGCGCCCGCGGGCCGTTCGTGCTGAACGGCGCCATCAGCATCGTCTGTTGGCAGGCGACCTGATTGACCTGCTGCACGTACTGATGCGTCCACATATCCTCGCTCAGCGTGGCGGGCAGGGCGTTGAAGGCGACCGTTTCCAGCCGCTCCGCCCATTTGTTCTCGCCGGTGTAGGCGAACAGACGCTCATAGGAATACATCTGCTCCACCACCGCGCACAGCTCCGTGCCGCGCGTGGGATCGAGCCCGGACAGCACCTCGTCCCCGGTGAAGCCCCCGAACGCCGTGCCGTTATAGCGGTCCAGCACCTGCCGCAGCGTCTCCGCCCGGTCGGTGTAGGGCTCGCCCAGCAGGTCGCAGGAAACGGCCTCGCTTTTGAGCATCATGGCGAGGTTCACGATGTGCGTCTTGCGCAGCCAGACGTGGCGGGGCTTTTTCCACGCGTCCACCGCCCGTCCGTAATCATACCCCTGCCGCTTTAAGATCGCGGCGAGGTCGCGCATCCAGTCCTCGGGCTGGCGCGCATACAGGGCGTTCAGGGCGATGAAGGTCTCGAACCAGCGGGATTCGCCCCAGCGGAACAGACGGATCCGCCCGCTTTTTAAAAGCTCGTAATAGTTTTTCAGCACGCGGTACAGCGCCGGCGGCACGCGCTCGTCCCCGGAGCATTCGTAATAGACCTGCAGCGTTTTCGAGATGAGCTGCACCGCCCAGGTATCGTATTTCGCGCGCCGCTTCTCCTTGCAGGGGCAGATCCAGCCGTCCGGCGCCTGCGCGGCAAGGATCGCGTCGATATATGTTTTCGCGTCCGCGATCAGCGCCTCGTCCCGCAGCAGGTAGGCGAGCGGAATGAAGCCGTCCAGCCAATAGGGGACGCGCTCCCAGCCCTCGCGCTTGCCGCCGATCCACGCGCTGTCGCGCACGTCCGGCCAGACCTTGTGCAGATTGCCGCTGAGACCCTTTGCCTGGATCTCAAGCTGCCGCCGCAGCCACCCGGCGGGGCGCAGCTCCTTTGCGGTATAAAAGTCCCACTTATTCATCCGTCGCCTCCGGAAGCGCGGCGGTCTCAAACGGGACGTCGACGCCCTTTTTGAGCAGGAAGAACATCGGGATCAGCACCAGCGCGCAGACGACGGCGGCGACGAGGAACATGTTTTTCGACGGGACCGGCGTGTCGACGCCGAGCTCGTTGGGATAGGTCCTCGGATCGTTGCCGGAGGCCAGCCCGCCGAGATACGGCCCCACGACCATGGGGATCAGCACCGCGAAAATCATGCGGATGCCCTGGAACTGCCCCGCCTTGCCCGCCGGGATGAAGTCCTTGATCGCCGCGCCGAGCAGGATGTTGATGATGGCGTTGCCGACGACGACCGGCAGCACGCCGATGAGAATGACGTGGATGTCCGTGGACGCGGACAGCAGGAACAGCCCCGCCGTCATCAGAACGGCGCTGGAGGCAAGGAACAGCTTTTTGTTTTTCGAGGCGTGCCTGAGCAGGAGCAGCACCGCCGTGATGATGAGGCCGATCACGGCCACGGCTGTGACGATCACGCTCGGGCGCAGGAGGTTCGCCACGCCGCCGTTATCCGGCAGCACGACGTACTGCAGATACACCAGCAGATAGGGGAAGAACACCTGGAACCCGACCACCGACAGCCCGAAGGCGGACAGGGCGAGATACAGGCGGGGATTGTTTTTGATCACGGACGGGCGGAAGCCGTACACAAGGTCCGATAAATACCCGGAGCCGGACGCCGCTTCGCGGACCGTGCGGGGCGGGTCCTTGATGAGAAACAGCCCTGCCACGCCGCAGACCGTGACCGCGAAGCCCAGCCCCATGAAGAAGACGCGATAGGAGATCGTGCCGGCCTGCGCGAAGCTGCCGACGCCTGTGACCGCAAGGGCGGAAACCGTGCCGACCACGGACAGGACCGTTTCCACGCCCGCACGCCGTCCAGCGGGCGTCACGTCCGTCACCCACGCCTGAAACGCCGCGTCGTTGCTGGTGGAGCCCATGAAGGTCATCAGAATATCCATCAGGATCACGATCCAGACCGTCCAGGTCAGGATCGCCGCCTCGTCGCTGAGGCCGAAGAGACGCGCGGTGTTCTCCTTTGTGATGAACCCGAACATGGCGGTCACAAGCCCCCACAGGATGTAACCGACCGAGATAAACAGCCTGCGGTTTTTCAGCTTGTCGCTCAGCGTCCCCATGATAAAGGACGTCAGCACCGCCGCGACCGCGGACAGGGCGACCATGTTCGCCACGGCGAGCTCCGGCGGCATCGCGCCCGCCATCGCCGCCTCGGACGCGTTGCCGTAGACGGAATTATACAGGAACGTGTTGAAATACATATTCTCCGTATTCCACGCGATCCCGCCGATGAAGCAGAACAGGGTGATGAGGAACCAGTTCTTTTTGCTGAGTTTTTCAGTCGTCATACGCTCATTCCTTTGGCTTTCAGATTCCGGGGCCGGCCCCGGTGCGCACGGTCTCGTCAGGCGATCCCGTAGCGTTCCTCCATATCGTCGACCCACTCCCTGGCCCTGCCGCTGAGCTTGAAGGCGGCGATCGCGAGCTTGACGATCTTCACGAAAATCTTGATCATTGTTACCATGCCGTTCACCTCCGTTCCCGTCAGTCCGACGTTTTGTTCAGTTGATACGTATACCATTCGCCGTCCGTCCTGTGGAATCCGACGGCCGCGAACATTTTTTGACTTTGCGTGTTGAAGGAATAAATATTCGCTTTCACGGCTTTCATGCCCTTCTCCCTCGCCAGCTTCAGCATTTCCCGCACGGCGCGGCGGCCGATGCCGCGGTTCTGGTATTCGCGGCAGACAACGATCGCGATCTCCGCGTTTTCCCGCAGGGAGACGTCCCCGACGAGCGCGCCGCGGTACCGGATATAATAGCAGTCCCCGTGCGTGCTGAGATAAGTATACATCGCGTTCAGGCGCTCGGGTGTATAGACGAAGTCGATGTTATCCACCTGCTTGCAGAGCTGCGGGTCCTGATACCACGAAAGCGTGATCTCGGGCGCCGGGTAATACGGCGTCAGGGACAGCTCCGCGTCGATGATCCGGTCTTCCATCGCGGCGGCCCTTACCTGAGATAGGTTTCGGCGTACGACTGCAGCAGCGCGGTCATCCGGGAGGAGGCGTCGGGGTCCGCGTCCAGCCCGTGGCCGGAGTTCGGGAAGACGACGAAATCGTGCGGCACACCGGCGGCGGTCAGCGCCGCATCCAGCGCCGCGGCGTTCTCGAACGGGACGACCGTATCCTGCTGTCCGTGTCCCAGCACGGTCGGGACCGTGGACCCGTTCACGTGATACAGCGGCGAATAATCGCGCAGGCGCGCCTCCCACGCGGCGTACTGCCCGGTACGGTTCTCGTACTCCGCCTGCGTGATCGGGATCCCCGTCAACTGATTCATCAGGCCCAGCATCATGGCTTCGTCGCCGAGCTGGTTACGCTCGATGAAATCCGGGTGGCAGACGTCCGTGGGGCCGCAGTAGCTGACCACCGCGGCGGGCGCGATGGGCGACAGCTCCGCGTATTTGTAAGCGTACAGCAGCGACATATGCGCCCCGGCGGAGGTGCCGGTGAGCAGGACCTTTTTCAGCGTCACGCCCTCGGCACGGGCCATGGCGGCGACCTTCGTGAGCGCCGTCCCCACGTCCGCCATCAGCAGGTCCATATGCACCGAATCGGACAGGTAGCGGTAGTTGATCGCGGCGGCGGCATAGCCGAGGTCCGCCGCGCTTTGCAGCGCGCTGCGGTACTGGTCCTTGTTCCCGAAGATCCACGCGCCGCCGTGGATGAACAGAATCAGCCCACGCGCCCCCGCCGCGTCGCCGGGCAGCACAAGGTCCAGCATCTGACGGGTTTCCGTCCCGTAAGAAACGTCATAGAACGTGCGCACAGCCGGGGCGGGCGTCGGCTCGGCGGGCTTTTTCCCGCTTTGGAACAGCCCCGCGAAAAACGCGATGATCGACATGAAAAACGCAATCAGTCTTTGAATAACAGCCATGATTTGTCAACTCCTTTTCTTTTCTTAAATATAGCACGCCCGTCCGGAAAAATCAAGCGCCGCCGTCCTTTTTTGTCCGCCGTGACGGTCCCGTATTATCACCGTCACGGCCTCCTTTGAACCGGCGCGCGGGCCCGCAAGCCTGCCGCAAGCCCCTGCTGCGGGCGGTTCCTTTTGAATTCCTTCAGCTTGTTTCAACTGTATCTGAATGCGTGAAATAGAACTAAAATCAGATTCTTTTCAAAAAACGGGACGCCGAAGCATCCCGTCATCGTATATGGTATCATGTGCAGCCCCGCGCGCCCGTACCCGCCGCGCGGTGCGCGGCTCACAGCAGCATGATCCCATGGGCTTCGCAGTCGCGGATCATCGTTTCGGGCCAGACGGAGGCCTGCACCTCGCCGATATGGGCTTTTTGCAGGACGAGCATACAGATGCGGCTCTGGCCGATGCCGCCGCCGATGGTGAAGGGCAGGCGGTCCTCCAAAATCGCTTTGTGATAAGGGAAGGCGGCGCGTTCGGGCACGCCGGCGGCGGAGAGCTGCCGACGGAGGCTTTCGGCGTTCACGCGCACGCCCATGGAGGAGATCTCGAGCGCGGTTTCGAGCACCGCGTCCCAGACGAGGATATCGCAGTTGAGGGTCCAGTCGTCGTAGTCCGGGGCGCGGGAATCGTGCGGGACGCCGTTGGACAGCGGGTCCCCGATCCCGATCAGGCACACGGTGCCCTTTTCGCGGGTGATCGCGTTTTCGCGCGCCTTCGGGGAGAGCGCCGGGTAACGGCGCAGCAGCTCCTGCGTTGTGATGAAGGTCACGTCGCGGCGCACCTCGGCGTCCAGCGCAGGATAGACCGACTTGATCAGGGCGTTGACGTCCGCCAGCACCCCCACGATCGCGGTCACGGTCTTTTTCAGGGTCGCGAGGGTCCGCTCCTCGGCCGTGATGACCTTTTCCCAGTCCCACTGGTCCACGAACAGCGAGTGGAGGTTATCCACGTCGTCGTCGCGCCGGATGGCGTTCATATCGGTATAGATCCCTTCGCCGGGCCTGTAGCCGTAGCGCGACAGCGCCACGCGCTTCCATTTGGCAAGGCTTTGCACCACCTCGGCCTCGCCGGGCTGGTTCTTCATGGTAAAGCTGACCTTGCGCTCCACGCCGGAAAGGTCGTCGTTCAGCCCGGACCCCGCCGTGAGGATCACGGGGGCGGTCACGCGGTCCAGATGTAAAGCGGTGGCGAGCCGGCTCTGGAACGCGTCCTTCGTCAGCTTGATCGCCTGCTGCGTCTGCCGCAGATTCAGCGCGGACCGGTAGCCCGTGGGAAAAATCAGATTGGACATGATGAGACTCCTTTTTGAGATAACGTGCGGCATGCATAAGGAATGCTGCATGCAAAAGAAGGAATACAAAATTTCGGAAGGGCTTCTCCCTTACCCATTTAAAATGCCGACCGCAGGTCCCGACCCTCGGCCCTTTGCCCCCGGCCCTCGGCCCTATTACAATGCCGACCGCAGGTCCCGCAATTCCGTATTCTGCACCCGGCATTCTGCGTTTACGGGACGTACACCCGCCGGACGCAGACCCGATTACCGGATGTTGCCGACCGTTCTGGGATAGAAGATCACGTCGCGGATGTTCTCCATGCCCGTAACGTACATGATCACGCGCTCGAAGCCGAGGCCGAAGCCGCCGTGCGGGACGGAGCCGTACTTTCTGAGGTCGAGATAGTCGCCGTAATCGTCAAGGCTCATGTTCCGCTCCTTCATGGCGGCAAGAAGCTTGTCGAGGTCCGCCTCCCTCTCGCTGCCGCCGATGATCTCGCCGACGCCGGGGACCAGCAGGTCCGTCGCCGCGACGGTCTTGCCGTCGGGGTTCTGCTTCATATAGAAGCTCTTGATCTCCTTCGGGTAGTTGATCAGGAACACGGGCTTTTTGTAGACCTGCTCGGTGATATAGCGCTCGTGCTCGGACTGCAGGTCGCAGCCCCACTCCACAGGATACTGGAACTCGACGTCCGCCTTTTTCAGCAGCTCGATCGCGTCCGAATAATCCACAATCTCGAAGTCGTTATGCAGCACGTTCAGGAGCTTTTCGGTCAGCCCCTTCTGGAAGCGCTGCTCGAAGAACTTCAGCTCCTCGGGGCACTTCTCCATATAGTCCCTGATGATATACTTGATCATATCCTCCGCCAGCTCGATCACGTCCGGCAGCTCGGCGAAGGCGACCTCCGGCTCCACGTGCCAGAACTCGGCGACGTGACGCACGGTGTTGGATTTTTCGGCGCGGAAGGAGGGCCCGAAGGTATAGATCTTGCCCAGCGCCATCGCGGCGACCTCGCCCTCGAGCTGCCCGGAGACGGAAAGCCCCGCGCGCTTGCCGAAGAAATCGTCCGCGTAATACTCGTCCGCGTTCTTATACTTGTCGGAATAGCCGATGGTTGTGACCTTGAACATTTCGCCCGCGCCCTCGCAGTCGGAGCCGGTGATCAGGGGCGTGTTGACGTAAACGAAGCCGCGCTCCTGAAAGAAGCGGTGGATCGCCGCCGCCATGACGCTGCGCACGCGGAAGACCGCGTTAAAGGTGTTGGTGCGCACACGGATGTGCGGCATCTCGCGCAGGGTCTCGAGCTTCTGGAATTTTTTCTGCAGCGGATAGTCGGCGGGGCAGACGCCCAGAACCGTGATCTCCTTCGCGTTGATCTCATGCGTGCCGTTGTTTTCGTTCACCACGACCGTGCCGATCACCTTGATCGCCGCGCCGAGCTTTGCGGCCTCGGCGGGCAACTCCACGCCGCCGTTCTTGTCGATCACGATCTGGCAGTGGTTCAGCGTGGTGCCGTCGTTGAGCGCCAAAAACGCCATGTTCTTGGAATCGCGCGCCGTGCGGACCCAGCCGCAGACGGTCACGTCCCTGCCGATATAGTCGGGGGTGCAGAGAATGTCCTTGATGTCCGTATGCTTCATACTGAAAACCTCTTTTCTGAAAAATAAAAATCCGCCCTGTTGCCATTGCAATAGGACGGAATGAACCGCGGTGCCACCTATTTTGTCCCGTGCGGGACCCCTTCGGAAGGGCGTTTGCCTCCCTTTGCCGGTAACGGCGGCCGCCGTCTCCCCTACTGGGCCGCAGCCGTTCGGTTTGCCGCTCCCCGGTGTTCTTCACGTCGCCGCAGCCGCGCCGCTCTCACCTGCCGACGCTCTCTTTGGACGCGTATCGCCGCTACTTTTCCGGATCCTTGCGTTATTGCAACCATTATATGCGTCCCGTTCGGATTTGTCAAGTCTTTTTTCACGGACGGTCGGCGGCGGCGCGCTCAGCGCTCTACGCGCTCTGACCGGCTTTCTTGTGAAAATCAATTGACTTTTTCTTAAAAAAAAGCTATGATAAAGGGAGAATGTCAAATCAAGCCCCATGCCGAAGGAGATCCTTATGGATAGAATCTGCCCGAACTGCAAAAAACCGAATCTGAACGCTTCGCTCGTGTGCGCCTTCTGCGGCAGCCCGATGGGGGACGCCGCGCCCGCCGAGGCCCTGCGCCCGCGGGACAACGTGCTGGCCCTGTGCCGCCGCTGTGGGAAGCCCATCGACCCCGAAACGCTTGCCTGCCCGAACTGCGACGCGCCCACGCCCATCCGGCCCACGCCGCCGCAGGACCCCGGCCCGATGGTGATCCCGCCCGTGAACATCGTGGACGCGACCCCCGACGCCCCGACGCTGGCCCCGCCCGTGAACATCACGACCGCGCCGCGCCGCGCGAAGCCCGCCGGCAGAAATAAAAAGACCCTGCTGATCGCGGGGATCACAGCCGCCGTCGTGATCGCCGGGGTGCTGATCACCCTGTTCGCGACGGGCGTGTTCAAGGGGGAAGACGACGGAACGGCTTCCACCGTGCCCCCCGTGAACACCGAAAACGTTTCGGCGGGTGCCGCGACAGAAAGCGAACCGCAGACCGAGGAGGCCGCGCCCGCGTCGGCAACGCAGGTGAAGGTGGTTGCCGCCTACGAAAAAAGCGGCGTGGATCAGACAGGCTTCGGTTACAGCTGGAGCATCCCGAAGATCGAGGGCGGCAGCGGCGCCTTCGACCGGATCAATCAGGAGATCTGGAAGACCTATTACGACGGCGTAGTCAACGAGGGGCTTTCGGCGCTGGAAAAGGGCACTTCGGTCACATCGCCGGAAATCAGCTATCAGTGGGCGATCAACGGCGATATCCTTTCGCTGCTTGTGATCCATCATTATTTGGACCCCTCGTCGGATTACCTGCTGTATAACGTCTCCGTTTCCACCGGCAAGGACGTCTCCCGCAGCGATATCCT
The DNA here is from genome assembly GCA_902780565.1 of Oscillospiraceae bacterium. Classification (GTDB taxonomy): domain Bacteria; phylum Bacillota; class Clostridia; order Oscillospirales; family Acutalibacteraceae; genus RUG806. The sequence goes on along the minus strand of CACZGD010000031.1, from coordinate 11,843 downwards.
GAAATACAAGGGCTTATCCGACGACGCGTATACGCTGAAGGTCCGGCAGGCGATCGGCACCGCGCTGCGCGAGGGAAATCCCGACGTCGAATCGTGGAAGGATGCGGACATGATCAAGTCGTTCAACACTTGTCTGACGAATTCCCTGTCCGATAAAAACGTGAGCGAGGAGACGCGTCCCTATCTCAACGACAAGGGGCAGCTCTGCATCGCGGCCAAGGTTTACTCCGTGGGCGGCGCGCCCTATTACCTCGACTACATCAACACCGAAACCATCCGCGTGGCGGAGGACTATGACAAGCCCGTGACCGTTTCCGCCGCGTCCGCCGACGGGAACACCGTCGAGCTGACCTTCACGACCGAACGGCAGGACTACACGATCTCCGGCGGGAACAACGTCACCGTCAGCACGTACTACGACCTTGTGGTCGCCTCCGGCTCCGACGCCGCGGCGGTCAAACGCGTGAACGATTTCTTCCGCGCGGATTTTCAGGATTATCTTGACGGACTCGAGCGCGAAGGCTATTTTCGCGAATATCTGGAGCCGGATTGCCCCTACCGGGACGTAACGCTGCAGAATACTACAGAATTTGTTTCCGTCTGGCATAAGCACGACGTGATCAGCGTGGAGATGGGCTCCTCCTGGTTCATGGGCGGCGTATTCAACGGCGGCACCTACGGTCTGAGCATCGACGTCAAAACCGGCAGGGAACCGGATCTTGCCGCCCTGTTCATGAACGGCGACAGCAACGCCCTGCTGACGCGGCTGAAGCAGGCGCTGACGACCTTCCTCACCGAAAACGGCAGCGCAAGAGAGGCCGGCAGCGTCGGCAGCTTCACGCTGGAGGATTTCCATTACTTGATCCGGGACGACGAGCTGATCCTGTGGCTCGCGCCCTATGAGCTCATGCCCGGCGGCTGGTCGAAGGAGATCCCGACGGGACTTTACGTAAATCCCTGAGCCGTACCCTCAAATCAAAACGCCCCCGGGGCCGTTCCCGGGGGCAATTTTTATGCTGTGACAGGCTCAGAAGCCAATCTGCCGGTTCATTTCGCGCAGGCGCTCAACGCTGATCTTCACAACCTCGCGGTCGAAGGTGAGCAGGCCGTTGGTCTCGTCCTCCACGTCGGAGACCTCGGTATAGACGAGGGCGGAGAGGCCCTTTTCGGCGATCAGGGGCTTTATGCGGTCCAGATACAGGTGCCGCACGGCGCGCCAAAGCTTTTCGGGGTCGCTGTATTTGCGGTAGCCGAAGAACTTCTGCGTGTTGAACACGTGCCCCTTGGTCTGCATGGAGTAGCCGCCGAACTCGGTGAGCGCCACCACGCGGTCGTCCCCCTTGTGGTGCTTCGGGAAGACGAAGGGCGTGAAATAGATGTGGAAGGAATTGAGGTCGCCCACGCCCTGATCGTGCCAGCCGGAGGCGTGGTCGATGGACCGGGTGGGGTCCTTTTCGCGGAAGAACTCGAACGCCTTCACGGAATCGAACTGGCCCCAGCCCTCGTTGAACGGGACCCACAGCGCGAGGGAGACCGTGTTATACAGCAGGTCGATCATACCCGCGGCGTCGCGGTAATACTCCTCGCGCCCGAAGCGGTCCGCGCGGGAGAAGAGCTTATAGTTCTTTTCGCCGTCCGAAATATTCCCGGCGCGGGTGCAGGTGCCGAGCCCCAGCCCCGGCAGGATCGCCGCGGTGAGCTGATTGACCTCGCCCCCGCCGTTGACCATATCCTGCCACACCAGCATGCCGAGGCGGTCGCAATGATAATACCACCTGAGCGGCTCGATCTTGATGTGCTTGCGCAGCATATTGAAGCCCATGTCCTTCATGGTCTGAATGTCATAGATCAGCGCCTCGTCCGACGCGGCGGTATACATGCCGTCGCTCCAATAGCCCTGATCGAGCAGGCCGTTATGGAAATAGGGGCGGTTATTGAGCATCAGGCGCGAAACGCCCTTGTCGTCCTTGCCGACGGAGAACTTGCGCATACCGAAATAGGAGGTCACAACGTCGTCCCCGTATTCCACGTTCAGATCGTAGAGGCAGGGATTTTCGGGGCTCCACAGCTCGTAATCGGTCAAACGCAGCACGACCCTGCCGTTTTCGGTCACGCCCTTGGCAAGAATGGCGCCGTCCTTCGTGGCCATGACCTTCGCGTTGCCGGTCCCGGTCGCCTTCACCTCCACCGTGAGGGTGTTTTCGTCGATATCCGGGGTCAGGCGCAGGCTTTCCACGTGCTTTTCGGGGACCTCCTCCAGCCACACGGTCTGCCAGATGCCGGAGGTGCGGGAATACCAGATCTGCCCGCGCTTGGAGGTCTGCTTGCCGGAGGCCTGCGTGCCGGTCTCGCTCGGGTCCGTCACGCGCAGGGTCAGCTCGTTTTCGCCGTCCAGGATCGCGTCGGTCACGTCAAGGGTGAAGGGCAGATAGCCGCCGACGTGCCCGCCGACCTTTTGCCCGTTGAGGCAGACCTCGCACTTATAGTCCACCGCGCCGAAGTGCAGGAGCTGGCGGTCGTTGGACCTATGGAACTCGAAGCGGCGGCGGTAATACAGCACGTCCGTCGGCTCCACCGTGCGCTCCACGCCGGAAAGGATCGTCTCCGGGGAAAACGGGACCACGATCTCGCCCTGATAGTCCCGAAGCTCCACGCGCGAGGGCAGAATGGCGTAGTCCCAGCGTCCGTTCAGGCACAGGAAGGAGTCCCGCTTCAGCTGCGGGCGGGGATAGTCGTTCAGCGGGCAGTCCGCGTCCAGCGCCCTGCCCCAGCGGGTCAAGAGTTTTTCCATAGCAGTCTCTCCTTTTTGCGGTCGGGATACGTATTATTTTATGGATGCAAATGAAATCGGTTATTCCGTCTTTTTCACGTGATAGAACTTTTCCAGCTTGATCTTCTTCACGACGTCCGGCAGGTTTTTCAGGGTATCCACGGTCTTGTCCGGCTTCGTTTTCCCGGACTGGTTCGGGTTCGTGGAGCGCAGCCAGACGGTATACATCCCCGCGCCCTTCGCGCCGTCCACGTCGTTTTTGCGGTTATCGCCGACGTAGACGCATTCATCCGGCTGCACGCCGAGGCGCTCGGCGGCGAAGCGGAAGATCTCCCGGTCGGGCTTTTCCCAATCCGTGTCGCCGGAGACGACGACCTCGTCGAACACGTAGGAAAGGCCGGTCATCGCAAGCTTTTTATATTGCAGCGCGTGGGTCCCGTTCGTGATCAGCCCGACGAGATAGCCCCGGCGCTTCAGGGTCTCCAGCATCGGCAGCACCCAGTCGTAACGCACCGCCACGCGGGAATATGCCTCATATACGAAGGAGCGGTACTCGGGATAGGCGGGCGGCGACGTGAACACGCCGTTTTCGACCAGATAGGCAAAAACGTATTCCCAGCCGTCGTAAACGAAATGGTCGTCCGCATAGCACCAGATCTTCCCGATCTCGGCGTCGGACTTGCCGGGATCCACGGAAAAGCGGCTGCGCAGATACGGCACGCAGGCGATCAGCGTTTCATGCCGGTCAAATAACGTATGGTCCAAATCAAATAATACCGCGCGGATCATGCTGACACCTCCCTTTTATGCCGCAAAGCGGCTTTACGGCTTCATGCTCATCGTCCCGAAATCCTCCGGCAGGGCGGTCACTGGCGCGTTCGTCTGCGAGGAGCGGTAGATCGACAGGATGGCAGCGAGGGCGTTTTTGCCGTCCTCGAGGGTGACGTAGGGGTCGCGGCCCTGCCGGATCGCCTCGGCGAAGTCCCGGAACAGGGAGACGTGCCCGTTGCCGTAGACGTTTGCGGTCTCCTCGCGCAGCAGGGGCGCGCTGCCGCCGTTTTCAAAATAGCTGTAGTCCACGGTGTTCGCGCTCGTGCCGCCGAGCTTCATCACGCCCGTTTCCCCGATCAGGGTCAGGTGCTCCTCTAAATTATCGCCGGGGACGTTCACGGTCCCCTCCACGGTGGCGATCACGCCGTTGGCGAAGGTGAGCGTCGCGGCGCCCACGTCCTCCCCCTCGATATAGGGGTGCTGGACGTTGCGGATCCGGCCGCTGACGGAAACGAGGTCCCCGCCGCACATCCACAGCAGCAGGTCCACTCCGTGGATGCACTGGTTCATGAGGCAGCCGCCGTCCTCGGCCCACGTGCCGCGCCAGGCAGCCTGCTCGTAATAGTCCCTGCCCCGGCTCCAGCGCACGGTGACGGCGGCGTTCGAGAGCCGCCCGAAGTCGCCCGCCTCCAGATGGCGGCGCATCTCCTGCACGCTGAGGTTGAAGCGGTTCTGGTGGCAGACCCCCGCCGTGACGCCTTTGCGCTTCGCGGTCTCGATGAGCTTTGAAGCGTCCGAAATGGACAGGGCGACCGGCTTTTCGATCAGCACGTTCACGCCCGCCTCCATCACGTCCAGCGCGATCGCGGCGTGCAGGCCGCTTGGGGTGGCGATACTGACGAGATCGAGGGTCTCCCCCGCCAGCAGACTGCGGTGGTCCGCATACCGCCGCACGGCCCCGCGCTCCGCGTCCGAAAGCCCGGCGCGGTCAAACAGATCGTCGATCTGCAAAGGGTCCACGTCGCACACGGCGACCAGCTCAAAACCGTTTTTCTTTGCCGCGTGCAGGTGATTCACCGCGACCCGCCCGCAGCCGATCAAGGCATACTTCATAAGACGCTCCGAGAAAAAAGTTGATACTAATATAATAATACGATTCTGGAAAGTTTGCAAGAGGAAATTGGTGAGCTGCTGCATCGTGCAGCAGCGGGGACACGGATTACGGGAGGAAAGCAAAAGGTAAAAAAGAAGGAATGGAACGATCAGTTTAGTTCAATCTATCATGTACAAAACAAGCGTATACATATAAATGCTCCCGGAGATAGACTACGGTTTGCAGCACTTGACGGGAGCGGTTTTGTTTATTATTCCAATAATTTTGTAATGTATTTTGCCGAATCAGGCACTTCTTCTAACTCATCAAGCATGAACGTTACAACGTCCATAGGGTTTTCTTTCTCATCCCACAACTCTACTTCACAGGCGGGACCTGCTTTATAAACACTGACAATCACGCCAAGCGTTCCGGCATGGAAGCCCTGTTTTTCAATTAACGTTCTCACTCTGCAGTTTTCTCTCAGCATTTACTTTCCCTCCAAATAATTTGTTATCATCCGTGGAATGGTTTCACCGTTATCAAGTTGATAAACAGCAATAACATTTCGCGTTTTTCCATTCGGTCCCGTGACAGGGATTCGGAATTTATACTTGATTCCGTATTGTGTGCGCGAAACTTCGTAGGGCGGTCTTCCTTCTGTAACATAGTTGTGGATTTGAGAGATTAACCCTTCTGCATTCGAAATCGTATACCCTAACCCCCTTTCGTATGCTTCAGCTTTTCCCTTTGCATTAGGATTGGAATAGTTAAGAGAGTATGCAATGAATTTTTCTCTCGGAGTGACTGCATGTTGATACTTTGGCATAGAAAAGCATTGACTCACATTTTCAACAGCTTTTCTTTCCGCTTCACCATTTTCAATCGTTGTCTGCGGAGAACCACTCGTTCCATGGGCAAGACCGGAATTCGATGCATTCATGCGCTCGTCCTCCCTGCCACAGCAATTTCGTTTCGTGATTTCAGAGTATTGCACGGGATTATGACCTCAATCCCTTTTTCGGTTGCTTCGGAGAAGAGAAGAAGCGTTTCTCTGTTGTCTCTGCAAACATCATACACAACAATTGCTTGGGGGTAAAGCTTTTCAAGGGTCAAGTGGACATTCCGTTTTAATCTTGCCCTTTTCTCTGCGGATTCCATATGGCCTTTTGTACTGAAACATATTACGGAACAGCCCTCTAAGCCGTCCATTGCGAAATCGCTGCTTTCTTCGGTTGGGAAGGTAATATTCGGAATCACGTTAGCACCGATTTCAAAGAGAAACCAAAGACCGACAATTCTTGCTTTGAATAGCCGATATTCGTTCTCTATGACGTGAATATCGCCAAGCTCCGAATAATCCGGTGTAATCACATATTGAACGCCTTGAAACCGCTCTTTATACTTTGCAAGGTGCTTTGCATCATCGTAATAAATCGCATTAAAAAGGCCGTGAATTCCATCAAACTCAGAATCAAACTCATAAAAACAGACAGCAGTATGATCCGTTTTTCTATATAATGATTTTTCTGAGTATAAGGCTAAAAAGTCAGGATACTCATTTGCTTTGCAGTACAAAGCGGGTAAATCCTTCTGCCCGCAGCTTTGTGTTCTGTTAGCATATTGCAGATAGCTCAGGTTCAGTAGCTTTTTTAATTCTTTAGATTGTCTAACGACGCTGCCGTCGTCAAGTATAGTTTTGACCGTGGATTTCCTCATTTTGAAAACCCCTCCTTTCTTGAACTAAAAACAAGTGAAAACATCGTTTTCCACTTGCAATTCAGGGAAGAAGGTGCTACAATAAATTGAACCGTTAGGGTAGCCCCTGCTTCCCAGCGTTCCGCTTCGTAAATTGTTGCCGCAATTCACGAAGCTTTTTTATACTGTTTTTTTAATAGAACACGCATAGGCACCACATCCTTTTTCTTTCCGAATACAATTACAGGTGCTTGAGTTGATTAATTGCTGCTGATTCGGAAACATTGCACCTGCGCATCACTTCTTCAACAGACAGCCCCTTAATCAAATATGAAGGAGCCAGCATTTCACCGCCGAATGCGTTTGCCTGCCATTCGGGATCCTCATATGCTTTCAATTTTTCATCCGGCGCAAGCCTGCAAAGAGAAACCGCATTTCCTGCATGCAGAAACAGATGCCCGATTTCATGGGCAATCGTCATACGGTCACGAGGCTCTCCAGCCGCTGCCCGCAAATAGACATCTTCGCGAATACGGATAAAGTGTTTATCCGGAAAGGTTTCCCCGTGATCAACAAACATCTGCCGCGCATCCGCAACTTCCAACTCAAAATCAGAAAAGTAGAGTGGCAATCCTAATTCCAAAAAGCGAACAATGGGGAATCTTGCCTCGTTTTCCAGATTCAGGAAGCTCTTGATTTCTTTAACAAACCGCCTGATCTCCGGTCGAGAAACCGGCTGCGCTCTGTAAGAACCGCTCATTGACTGTCTCCTTTATTCAAAATCTCGCGAATTGCAGCAATCTGCTCCTCCGACAACTCAGAAAATCGCCGCGCGAACGAAACGCCAAGCATTCGATTGCTTGCGGGAATATCCTGAAAATTCATTTCATAGCTTTTTTCCGTTTCGGCAATCGCCTGCGCGAATGCTTCCGCTTGCGAATCTGTTAATGCATATAGCGTACAGATTCGTTCATACCACCCGGAAGGAATCTTTTTCTTTCCGTTTTCCACAGCGGATAAAAAGGAAACGGTTACGTTCAGTTTTACTGCCATATTTAAAAGGATCTCGTTGTTGTCGATACGCAGTTTTCGCAGGAATTTTCCAATCCCGGTCAACATATTCCACTCCTCCTTTTTTCGCTATAATAATAGCACACTGAATTTCAAATGTCAACCTTTTTGGTTGAATTTTTTATTTTTTTTGGTTAAATCCAGATCAATCGGCGCGGCACAAAAAAACCGCCGCCCCGTTGTGACGCGGAGCGGACGGCTTTTCTCTTCCCAAACAAATCGCACGGGGCGTTCCCCGTTTGTTTCATGCACAGCATAACACGGTTTTCTGAAACCGCGCTGAAACTCAGGCGGCGACGATCTCGATCTCGCGCACGGAGAGGGGGTCGGCCTCCCAGCTCCGCCGTTCGGTCAGCGTGACCCGGTAGGTCCCGGGCGCATTCGCGGAGACGACAAGATAGTGATAATCCGCCCCGCCGACGTAGCCGGGCAGGCCCGCGTCCGCCGCCAGCAGCCGGACGGACAGCGCCGGATCGGAGGACGACGCAGTCAGGGTATAACCGCCGTCCATGTGCCCCTCGATGGGGCCGATCACCACCGTGCCGGCGGTCTGCATCGGCAGCCGATACCGCGGGATGGGGATTTCGAGCCCCACAGCCGCGCGCAGGATCGCCCGCGCGTCCGCCGCGGTAACGACGCCGTCGCCGTCCATATCGCAGAAGTCGGGGGCGACGTCCCGATCGAACAGGTCCACGGACATCCGCAGGGCCATGCGCGCGTCGGCGGAAGTCAGCCTGCCGTCCCCGTCCGGGTCGCCGGGCAGGGGGCGCGCCACGTCCGAAAGGCAAGCGGTCTCCAGCAGCTCCGCGACCTCAAACGTGGGGAATACGCCGCCGTCGAAGATCAGCCCCGCCCGATACAGGGAGAGCAGGGTCCGGTACGCCGCCCGAAAATCGGAGGCCTCCTTCGGCCACAGGACGCAGACCCTCAGCCCCGGCAGGCGCGCGCACTGCCGCCAGGTCGCAATATCCGGCTGCTCGAACAGATCGCTGCGGATCGGCTCCGCGTAGGGCATGCGCAGCCAGACCTTGATGAGGTAGTTGCCGTAGGCGAAAATATCCGTGCCCTCGTAGTCGATCACGCGGGCGTTCATCAGCGCCGCGCCGAGGGGATGGTCGGGGTCCACCGCGTCGCGCACGTATTTTTCGTGCAGGGCGGCTGCCAGCGCAGCCGCCGCCTCGTGCGTGGGGTCGGACGGGATCAGGATCCAGCGCGTGGGCAGCCCGACGAGGTCTTCTCCGAACGGGTCCGGGACCTCCGGCTCCGGGATCAGGTCCCCGGCAAGGACCGCGTCCTCCGCTTCGCTTCGCACGCGCTCGGCAAGCAGGCTCTCGCGCACCGGGATCACGGTCTCCACGCCCAGCGCGTCCAGCTCCCCGGCGGAAAAGCCCGCTTCAAACGCCGACGGCGGCAGGATGTGCTCGCCCCCGATCAGCCGCAGCTCCACCGCCGCGTGGGGCGTGGTATCCTTCGGCGCGGCAAACGCGCCGCTGAGCAGCAGCATACACAGCAGCAGCGTCAATAAAATTGAAATCCCTTTTTTCATGTTCGGTTCCTCCGTTTCTTTTTGTTTTCTCTTCCGTTTGGGCGCGTCAGCCCTCCGACCAGCATTCCGGCTCCAGCCCCACGGCGACGCGCAGCGCCTTTCTGGCGTCCCCCGCGTCGGGCTTCCCGCTGTAATCCACGTCCGCGACGTGCGCCTCATACCGGGTGGCGGGGGACGCCAGCCCCACGGCAAGGCGCAGGATCTGCCGCGCGTCGGCGGCGGTGACGCGTCCGTCCGCGTCCGCGTCGCATTCGAGGAACGTATCGAGCGAGGTCCAGCCGTCGGGCTCCACGCTCCACACGAAGGGCTTTTCGCGCAGCAGGCCGACCAGCGCGACCACGTTTTCACGCGTGGGGTCCTTCAGCCGCAGTGCTATGAAGGCGCATTTCGCCCACGAAGGCAGCGGGTCGTACGCCGGGACAGCCGACGCGCAAAGGTCGGCGATATCCGCCCCGAGGTCTGCCGCCGTCGGCGCGTCGCCGAGCGAGAAATCCACGCCGACGATCACTTCGTGCCCCTCCGCCATTCGCCGCAGCGCCTCATATTCCGGCACCACGGCGACGTCAATCACGCAGGGCGTTTCGCCGACCGTTCGGGCGGCAGCCTCGGCTCCGTCGCGGGACGGATCCGTCAAAAAGACGCAGCAGGCGTCATAGAACCGGGAGGACAGGTGAAAATACACCGGGCGGACAGACCGGACCGCCGCCGCCTCCAGACCGAGATCCGCGGGCGTGTAGCCGACGTGGGGATCATAGATCGCCCGGAGCCGCTGCATTTCCTCCTGATCCGGCAGATCCGGCGGGTACGCCTCCGTGAGACCGAGCTCCTCCGCATACGCGGGGGCGACGTAGCTATACGCCTCCGGCGCATAGGGATAGGTGCTGTCGATGGGCTTGAGCACCCCGACCAGAAGCGCCCAGGCCTCCGCCCCGTCCGGCTCGGCGGCAAGCGCCGGGCACAGCGGCAGCGCGCACAAAAGCGCCGCCAGCAGACAAGAGATCATCCGTTTCATGCTTTTCTTCTTCCCTTCCGTTTGTTCGGGCGGGGACGCCCCGGGGGTTCTTCCCTGCCCGTCGGTTTCATCATAGCACAAAAAAATGCATTTGTCAACAATATATTTTCTGCAAAAGTATTTACACCAAAAACAATTTGTGATAGAATAACGGCGTAACAGGATTCTTCCGCTGTTTCGTCCCCATGCTTTCGCTCATTTTGCGAAAGCACCCGCCGCCGGAGGCGGCTCCACATGAGTCAGAACATCGATAACTTCAAAAGAGGCACCGCGGAGCTGCTGGTGCTGCATCTGCTGCAAAACGAGGATCTTTACGGCTACCAGATCACCCACGCGTTCGAGGAAAAGAGCGGCGGGGTCTATACGGTGCTGGAGGGGTCTTTGTATCCTATTCTGTATAAGCTGACCGAGGCGGGCTATATTTCCGACTACGTGGTGCCCGCCGGTAAAAAAAGGACCCGCCGCTATTACCATCTGGAGGAGAGCGGACGGGCGTATTACCGGGAGATCCTCGGCGAATACCTTTCGATCGCGGACGCGATCGACAAAATTCTGGACAGGTGACGCGTATGACTGATTTTGAGAAAGCCCTGAAGCAATACCGCAAACGGATCAAACGCCTGCTGCTGGTGAAGACCCCGGCGGTGGAGCGCTTTTTGCGCGACCTCGATTCCGAGATCGCCGACTATACGGAGGCGACGGGCGGGGCGGATATCCAAAAAATCGCCGCCCATTTCGGCACCCCGGAGCAGGTGGCGGCATCCTTTTTCGCGGGGACGGATATCGGCGCGATCCGCAAAAAGCTGACCCTGCGCCGCGCGGTTCTCGGCGTCCTGCTGGCGGCGCTGCTGATCTGGGGCGCGGCGGTCGGCGCGCTGTATATCCAGGCGAAAAACGACTATACCGGCAGCTTTACGTCCGAGGAGCGGGTCCTTGTCGGGGACGCGGGAACGGAGGCGGGCGTATGAAGAAGCTGACGAGCCTGCTGCTTGCCCTGCTGCTGCTTTTGCCGACCGCAGCCGCCGCCCTTGCGGCGCAGCCCGAGGACCCGCCCACGGCGACCGAGACCGAGATCACGCAGCCCGAAACGCTGCCGCAGGCGCTGGGGCTGGATTCGCTGCAGAACACCCCGATCGCGAACTGGCTGCGGCTGCTGACCGAGCGGTTCGGGGAGGAGGTCCTGTCCGAAATCGATCTCTCGACCCTCCTGTCCGGGGATCTGAGCAAGGTCGCCGTCGCCCTGCTGGAGGCGCTGCTCGGCGAAGGCAACGGCTCCGGCGCTCCCGATACGGGAGATCCCTACCCCGCCCTGCCGGACGACGGCGAAACCCTGCCGGACAACACGCCCTATTCCGTGGAGCGCCGCCTGACCTACCGCGACAAAAACGGCGACGTGGAATATACCCTCATTCTGAAGGCGTGGTTCATCAACGTGAACGGCACGCCGCGCTGCCTGCGGGCGGCCGCCGACTACACCGTTCAGAACCCCGCGCGCTGGTCCGTGACCCCCGCCGCGCCCGTGATCGGCAAAAACGGCGCGACCTGCGACTTTACCGTCAGCCGCCTGTTCACCGGGGTGAAGGTGAAGACCGATACGATCACGCTGTCCGTGACCGGCAAGCCCAACGGCGCGCCCCTGACCGGCGGCGGCAACGGGGACCTGAACTTCGACGGCAGAATCACCGCCGCCGACGCCAGGATCGCCCTGCGGCTGGCTGTGGGCCTGGAACCCGGCGACGCGACCGTGCGCGCCCGCGCCGACGTGGACTGCGACGGCCGGGTCTCCGCCGCCGACGCCAGAGCCATTCTTCGCGCCGCTGTGGGACTTTAAGCCGGGCTGCGCCCGGCGACGTGGGATACTGGGTGTTGGATGTCGGATGTC
>CACZGD010000030.1 GCA_902780565.1 Oscillospiraceae bacterium | reverse complement strand
CTTCCCGTTATACCCGACCGGGTTCGGACCGGGAGGTATTTGAAAAATTACATTGCACCGAACGGCACTGAGGTGCCGTGCTACCGTGGTTTTGCACCCCGTCCCGTTTTCCCGACCGGGTTCGGACCGGGGACCGTTTTATCCGGCAAAAAAAACGGGACGCCGAAGCTGTTCGATAAGCCGGTCCGCGACGCCGGTGGAGATCCCACCGCCGTCCTCAGATACGCCGACCGGATGGGGATGGTGAAGAGGGAGAGCGAGAGGACCATCCGCAAGAATGTGAGGATTGGGAAGCTGCAGCTCAGATGCGTCATCATTCAGATTCCCAACGAGGAGGAATCCGTGTTACTACAGTTACTACAGTTACAACCGAAAAAGGGTAAAAAATAAAAAAGATTTTTATATCTTTGATGTTTTTATGTAGTAACAGTAGTAACAGTAGTAACATCATAAAACAGGACGGGCGCCCGTGACCCGAAGCGGCGTCCATCCAATATCAAAAATCCCCCGCTTTTTCAGCGAGGGATTCTTTTGCGTTATTCTTCGTCGTTCTTCGGCAGGTCGATCCGGCCGTACAGGGAACCGGCGTTATCCTTGCGGGGCTCTCTGGTGACGCTGGGCTTATAGGGCTCGCGTCTGCCGCCTCTGCCGCCGCCTCTGCGGTCGTCGCGTCTGCCGCCTCTGCCGCCGCGGTCGCGGTCATAGGAGCCGCGGGTGGAGGGGTTGGTGGGGGTCACGCCCTCCTCCAAGGAGATGATGACCTTGCGGTTTGAGTCGGACCCGACGGAGTGGGAGGTCACGCCCTCGATCCCCTGGATCGCGGTGTGGATGATGCGGCGCTCATAGGCGCTCATGGGCTCCAGCGCGACGTTTCTGCCGTACTTGAGCACCTTGCGGGCGTTCTTTTCGGCAAGCGTCTTCAGGGAGGCGTGCCGCTTCTCGCGGTAGTTGCCCACGTTCACGGTCAGCTTTCTGTGCTTGTCGTCATCCACGCCCTTGTTTTCGGTCAGGCGGAGCAGATACTGGATCGCGTCCAGCGTTTCGCCGCGTCTGCCGATCAGCGCGCCGTCCTCGTCGCCGCAGGAGAGGGTATAGACGTATTCGTTCGTGCCCTCGGCCTTCGCAAGGCTGATCTCGCAGTTCTCCACGCCGAGGCCCTTCGTGACCATGCGCAGGAACTTGACCGCCACGTCGTTTTCATCCGTGGGCAGCTCGGTCATCACGACCGGCTCCGCGGGCGCGGGCGCGGCCTTCGGCGCTTCGGGGGCTTCCTTCTTCGCTTCCTTCTTGGGCTGCTCCTTCTTGAGGGCGGCTTCCTTCTTCGGCTGGTCCTTCTTGGGCTCTTCCTTCTTTACGGGCTGCTCCTTTTTCGGGGCTGCTTCCTTTTTGGGCTGTTCCTTCTTGGGGGCGGCTTCCTTCTTCGGGGCCTCCTCCTTCTTTACGGGCTGCTCCTTTTTGGGGGCGGCCTCCTTCTTGGGCTGTTCCTTCTTTGCGGGACGCTCCTGGCGCTCGGGCTTCGGGGCTTCCTTCTTTGCGGGGCGCTCGGGCTTGGGATCCGGGATCTCGTACCAGACCTTGACCTTCGCGGGCTCGGTCTTCAGACCGAACAGTTTTCTCTTGGCTTCCTGAATGATCTCATGATGCAGCTCCGCTTCGTCGGGAGCGGCAAGCAATTCCTTGGCTTTTTCGTACGCTTCCTGGAAGGACGCGCCGTAGCCGATTTGTTCAATGATCATAAAAGCGTTTTCCTTTCATATCTCAGGCGGAGTCCTCCGCCGGGACGTCAGATTCATTTTTTCGTCTGCGCCTGATGCGCATCGACCAATGCTTTCGTTTCTTTGATACTCTTTTCACGCGCGCGCCGCTGCACGGTTTCGTCGATCATTTGCGACGCGACAAGGCTCGCCGGTTTATAGAAGACGTTCATGGCGATCATCTGGACGAAGGACAGGATATTCGAGAAGATCCAGTAAAAGCCGATACCGACGGGAAGAATGTAGGAGAAGACGCCGGACATGATGGGGGAGAGCAGCAGCATGCAGCCCATCGCGGGGTTTTTGCCCATCTCGGGGTTGGTCTTGCGCTGCCGGAGGAAGGTATACACGGCGGAGAGCAGGGCGGTCGCCGCGGCAAGGATCGGGATCAGCCACAGGATCATCAGAGTGTCCTTATCCTGACTCGGGATGCTGTCGAGGTTCAGGCCGAAGGCTGTGAAGCTGCTCTTGAATTTGTGCACGGCGTCAATGTCCGCCTGCGTCATGACGGCAGGCATCGTCAGCTTGTCGAAATGCCGCAGGATGTCGAGCTGCGGCCGCGCGTTGACGTTCGCGATTTCGCTGGGGAGGGCCTTGAGCGCCTCGGTCAGCGCCGTGATCTTTTCGCTGCTCAGCCGGATCATGAACTGCAACGGCTGATAGATCGCGCCGTAAAGGCCCGTCATGACCACGAGCTGGAGCACCATCGGGGCGCAGCCGGCGCCGAGTCCGCCGAAGCCCTCACGCGAGTAGAGCTCCTGGATCTCCTGCTGCTGTTTCTGCTGTGCTTCGCGGGTGTTCTGCCCGGCGTATTTTTTCTTGATCTTGTTGACCTTTGCGGTCAGACGCATCTGGTTCGCGCTGCTTTTCTGCTGCTTGATCGACGAGGGCAGCAGCAGCAGGCGCAGGATCACGGTCAGAATGATCAGGGAGACAAGATAGTTGTGCGTCAGCTCGTAAAGCCCGCCGAGCGCCCAACCGAAGGGATAGGCAAGAATATTATAAATCCATTGCATGAAAGCGTTCTCTCCTTAATCGTTCTTTTTCCGGTAGCGGATGCGTTTGAAGTCCGGAACGGGGTCCACCCCGCCCGGGAACAGGGGATTGCATCTGAGCAGCCGAAGGCCGCCCAAAATACCGCCGAGCAAAAAGCCGTAACGCTCGATCGCGTCGTAGGTGTATTGGGAGCAGGTCGGGAAATATCTGCAGCGCGCGGGGAAATGAGGGGAGATTTTGCGCTGATAGAAAGCGATGGCCCTGAGCGGGACGCTTTCGCGGTTATCCTTCTTCATGCCCGATCACACCTGCCTGTTCGAGCTGGCCGCGCATGATCGCGGCGACCTCGGTGCTTTTTTTGAAGGCGGTTTTGGTTCTGGCGACGAACACCAGATCCACGTTCTTGTCGATCTCAGGCAGCCTCTCTGCCGCGGCCCGGATCACTCTGCGCGCACGGTTCCTCCGTACGGCGTTTCCGATTTTTTTGCTTGTCGTGATCCCCATACGACAAATTCCCGCGCGGTTTTTTACTACGTAAGTGACCAGCGCAGGATTTGTGTATACTTTCCCGCGGGCGTAGGCCCGGCGGAAATCACTGTTCGTTTTTAACGTTGTGGGTCTTGACAAGACGCTCACATCCTGTGCGCCGCTGCTTTCGCGGACGTCCGTCCGGTCGGCGCTCAGGCGGAAAGCTGCTTTCTGCCCTTGGCTCTGCGGCGGGCAAGAACCTTACGGCCGTTGCTCGTGGACATTCTCTTGCGGAAGCCGTGCTCCATCTTGCGCTGACGCTTCTTGGGCTGGTACGTTCTTTTCATGCGGGAACCCCTCCATTCTTTTTTGCTGTGAAAAAGCAGAGATCTTTTTCAGCGGATTGTTCGGAAAGGGCGCTTTTCACCCTTTTTCCATACTCAGGTATTATATAACAGCGCAGAAAGCTTGTCAAGTGTTTTTTTTCATGCGCGCTGCAGCGACGCACGGCGTCGCGGGGACACGGGTGCACCCGCCGGGCTGCGCCCGGCCTCTGACCCCTGGCCCCCGGCCTCTGACCCCTGGCCCCTGACCCCTGACCCCTGGCCCCTGACCCCTGACCCCAACCTGTGTGCGGATTCATCATTTTTATAATTTTTAAAGAAATCTCTTGTATAATTTTTTCAAATCGTATACAATAAATAAATACAGGCGGCGCGTCCGGAACCGGGCGAAACCATCCCGCTGCCCTCCGGAGGAAGTCATGAAAAGCGAAATCGTAGAGAAAAGAAGAGCGTTTCTGATCAATCTCGCGTTTTACGCGGTGATCATCGCGGCGTTCTATTTCCTGGCAAGACCCTTTTTTCACATTATCGCGCCGTTTGTGTTCGCGTTCCTTGTCGCCGCCATTCTGCACCGTCCCGTCACCTACATCAGCAAAAAAACGCCCTTCAAGCGCGGGATCCTGAGCACGGTCTTTGTGCTGCTCCTGCTGGGGCTCATCGTGTTCCTGCTCTTCCTCGTCGGGCAAAGCCTGTGGACGCGGATCAAGGAATTCGCCTCCTTCATCAGCTCCAAGCTGCAGGATCTGCCGCACACGGCGGAGGAGCTGCGCGACTGGAGCATCAAGGCGATCGCCTTCCTGCCCGACAGCCTTCGCGCGAAGGCGACGGAGGGGCTGACCGGCTTCTTCGGGCGCATCATCGAGACCGAGCAGCTCCCGAGCGTCGATTTCAACACGATCAAGAGCCTGCTCGGCGGTCTGTTCTCCGGCGGCGCCGGCACGGTGAAGAACGCCATCACCTCCATTCCCTCCGCGATCATCGGCGTGGTGGTCTCCATCATCGCCTGCGTGTTCATGACCATCGATTACGACAAAATGCTCGGCTTCGTCAAGCGCCAGCTCCCCGAGCGGCATCTCAACAAGCTGCGCGACGCCCGCACCGTCACGCTTTCGAGCCTGAAAAAGATGTTCAAGGCGTACTCCCTGATCATTCTCATCACCACCACGGAGCTGACCCTCGGCCTCGGGCTGCTTAAGCTCATCGGGGTGTTTGACATCAAATTCTCTTACATTATCCTGATCTCGATCATCATCGCGCTGGTGGATATCGTGCCCGTGCTCGGCACCGGCACCGTCGTGATCCCGTGGGCGGTCATCTCGTTCCTGAACGGCGATCCGAAAATGGGCATCGGCCTGATCGTCATCTACGTCGTCATCACCGTCATCCGCCAGATCATCGAGCCCAAGCTCGTCGCCGGTCAGGTGGATATGTCCCCGATCGTCACGATCATGGCGATGTATATCGGCACCAAAACCCTCGGCGTGCTCGGCTTCTTCATCCTGCCCTTCACCTGCATCGTGATCAAGCGCCTGAACGACGAAGGCATCATCCACCTGTTCAAAACGGGGTCTGCCGCCGTCCCAGCGGGCGACGCCCCCGCCGATCCGCCCGCCGAAGCCGCCGAAACCGGGGAAGGGGAATAATTCCCGCGGTTTTTTTCGCAAAAGTTTTGTTTATTTTCCAAAATAGAAAAATAAACCGGTCAAAGTGTGCTAAAGTGTTTCTATAAGCATGAAAGGGAGGTCCTGTTATGTTATCCGCGCTTATTCAGACGATTGCGAATCTTGGGTTTGACGCTGCGGCGGTCAACACCGCGTTTCAGTCCGTGATGGACTCGATTGAAAACGGCGACAAAAGCTCGCTGTCGGGGCTCGTCGGGATTTTCAAGGGCGTCATTGCCGCCATTACCGGCGCCGACGCGGCGGATATCAGTCTGGTCCTGAATTCTCTTGCGACCAGCATCATCCAGCTGCTCAGCAATCCCAATTCCACGTCCGTCCTCTCCACGATCACGGGCGCGTAAGCAACGGCATTCCGTTCCCGCCCTCGCGGCGGGAATTTTTCTTTCTAACAGGATTCTTGTTATTTAATGTTTAATATAACTATTATACATCAATAATTCCACCGTCAGGAGTTTGTATGAAACCGAATCGTCCGATCCTTTTCGCTGCGGCTGCGCTGCTCACGGCGGCGCTGTCCGGCTGCGGCGCGGGGCGCGAGACCCCGTCCGTCGGCGAATATTCCTACGTCTACGAGAGCGAGACTCTGTCCGCCCCCGTGTATTCCACGTCGCCCACGGTCCCGTCCGGTACGCTGCCGTCATCCGCGCCCGCGACCACCCTGCCCACGCAGCCAGTCACGACCCTGCCGTCCGTTCCCGAAACGGCGCCGAGTCTGCCTGTCCCCACCACGGAAGTCCCCACGACCGAGATTCCGGTCACGCTGCCGCCCGAGGTCCCGACCACGGATGTGCTGCCCACCGACGCCCAGGGGCGGATCGACCTGCACGTGGAGCTGCCGGACGCGAACGGCACCATGGTCGTCAGCACGGAGCGGACGAATCCCTATATCGCGCTGGTCAGCGCGCAGCGGAGCCTGCCCGCGGAGCGCCTTGTGGCGGTCTATACCGTGCCGCAGACCGGGCAGAACTACGTGTTCGAGTTCAACGCGGGCGCGCGTACCGTCGAAAACCTCCGCCGCGTCTATCTCATCGACCGGAACGATCAGATCGACAGCGTCGCCGCCACCGACTGGAACGAGGCGGAAAACGTCTCCCAGACCGAAAACTGGTTCTGCATGAACGTGCTGATCAAGAATATGATCTTCCCGAAGATCGCCGGGGAGATTTCCTGAGCCGGACGCCGCCCGGCTCTTGTAATTTTTCACAAAAAAACTTCAAAAAATTTTACAAAACCCCTTGCAATCCGGGAAAAGTTGTGGTATACTCTCACGGTATTCGAATGGAAGGGCGTATTATGCCATTTTCGTTCGGACCGTCATGCGTTGATGCGGGAGGTGACTGCTCCTTGAAGCAGATAATTTCCGCGGAGTATGTCCGATTCAAAACCGGGCGCAGCTTATAGTCTGACCGTACCTTAGGGCGTTCCTTAACCGCCCCGAGGGCATCTTTGCGGTCTGACGGCGAATCACGCCGTTCTTCTGTCCGGAATACTTGCGAATTCCGGCTTTTATTAAGCGGCAGGCGCGAATAACCCGGCGCCGTGTGATTTCATTTTTAAGTGCCCGCCAAAATTTAAGGAGGCAGACAAATGGCAGTTAAGGAAAAGATCAGAATCAGACTCAAGGGCTATGACCACACGCTTGTGGACAAGGCCGCCGAAAGAATCGTCGAGACCGCGAAGCGCACCGGCGCGCAGGTCTCCGGCCCCGTGCCGCTCCCGACCGAAAAGGAGATCGTCACGATCCTTCGCGCGGTCCACAAGTACAAGGACTCCCGTGAACAGTTTGAGCAGAGAACACACAAGCGTCTGATTGATATCATCAGACCGTCCGGCAAGACCGCCGAGGCGCTTACCAACCTCGAGCTTCCCGCCGGCGTCGATATCGAGATCAAGATGCTGTGAGTTGACTTCGCAAGAAGTCACAGGTCAAGTCGGTAACCCCGACCAATAATCTGAAGGAGGAAAACAACAATGGAAAAAGGTCTGATCGGCAAAAAGATCGGCATGACCCAGCTTTTCGACGGCAACGGCAATTTCATCCCCGTGACCGTGATCGAAGCGGGCCCCTGCGCGGTCGTGCAGAAGAAGACAGCGGAAAACGACGGTTATGAAGCCGTCCAGCTCGGTTTCGGCGACGTGAAGCCCAACCGTGTGAACAAGCCCATGAAGGGGCATTTCGCAAAGAACAACGTCGCGCCGAAGAAGGTGCTCAGAGAGTTCCGTCTTTCTGATACCGCGGCGCTCACCGAAGGCGATATCGTGAAGGCGGACGTCTTCACCGTCGGCGAAAAGGTCGACGTTTCCGGCACCAGCAAGGGTAAGGGCTATGCCGGCGCCATCAAGAGATGGAACTTCGGCAGACTGAAAGAGACCCACGGTACCGGCCCCGTCGCCAGACACCAGGGCTCCATGGGCGCCTGCTCCGACCCCTCCCGCGTGTTCAAGGGCAAGAAGATGCCCGGCCACCTGGGCGCTGAGAAGGTCACCGTTCAGAATCTCGAAGTCGTGAAGGTCGACGCGGAAAACAACCTCATCGCCGTCAAGGGCGCGATCCCGGGCGCGAAGGGCGGTTACGTCGTCGTGACCGACGCCGTCAAGAAAGCCTAAGGAGGAAATAGAAGATGCCTAAAATCAATGTTCTCAATACTTTGGGCGAAAAGGTTTCCGAGCTTGAGCTTAATGAAAGCGTTTTCGCTGTTGAGCCGAACATGTCGGCCATGCATATCGCTGTGGTGAGCTACCTCGCCAATCAGCGTCAGGGCACCCAGTCCACCAAGACCCGTTCCGAGGTTTCCGGCGGCGGCAAGAAGCCCTGGAGACAGAAGGGCACCGGCCGCGCAAGACAGGGCTCCACCAGATCCCCCCAGTGGTATCACGGCGGTATCGCTCTCGGCCCGAAGCCCCGCAGCTATAACTTCAACATCAACAAGAAGGTAAAGAAGCTCGCCATCAAGTCCGCGCTCTCCTCCAAGGTTCTGGACGAAGCGCTGGTCGTGCTGGATTCCTTCACGCTTGACGCGATCAAGACGAAGGAGGTCGTCAAGGTCCTCTCCGCCGTCAACGCCGGCAAGAAGGCGCTCATCGTGGTGCCCGAGAAGGACGAGACCCTTTACCGCTCCGCCCGCAACATCGCCGGCGTGAAGGTCGCCACCGTCGGCACCATCAGCACCTATGAGCTGCTGAACGCCGACACGCTGGTCCTGACCAAGGACGCCGTCGCAAAGCTTGAGGAGGTATACGCGTAATGAAAACGTTTGCACAGGACATCATCCTCAAACCCGTCGTGACCGAGGAAAGCATGCTCGGCACCGGGCTGAAGAAATATACCTTCATCGTGAGAAAGGACGCCAACAAGATCGAGATCGCGAAGGCTGTTTCCGAGCTCTTCGGCGTGGAGGTCAAGGACGTCAACACCATGAACGTGCGCGGCCATCTTCGCCGCTACGGGCGCTTCGAGGGCTACAAGGCTTCCTACAAGAAGGCCATCGTCACCCTCACCGAAAATTCCAAAACGATCGAGTTCTTTGACGGTATGTTTTAATCGTTGACCGGATCGCGACGTATGGCTTTCAGCCGGGCCGCTAAGTGATCCGGAAGAAGAACACAAGTTTTATCATTATGAAAGGCGTGTGAATCAATAATGGCTATCAAAATCTATAAGCCGACTACCAACGGTCGCCGTAATATGTCGACTACGGATTATTCGTCCCTGTCAAAGACTGAGCCCTGCAGAGCCCTCCTTGAGCCCCTCAAGAAGACCGCCGGCAGAAACAGCTACGGCAGAATCACCGTCCGCCATCACGGCGGCGGCAACCGCAAAAAGTACCGCGTCATCGACTTCAAGCGTCAGAAGCTGAACGTTTCCGCCGAGGTCAAGACTCTGGAGTACGATCCCAACCGTTCCGCGTTTATCGCGCTGATCGAATATGAAGACGGCGTCAAGAACTACATCCTTGCGCCCGCGGGCCTGAAGGTCGGCGATAAGGTCGTCGCCGGCGAGAACGCCGATATCAAGGTCGGCAACGCCCTGCCCCTGCAGAACATCCCCACCGGTACGTTCATCCACAACGTGGAGCTCTATCCCGGCCGCGGCGGTCAGCTCGCAAGAGCCGCCGGCAACGCCGCCCAGCTCATGGCGAAGGAAGGCAAATACGCGCTGCTGCGTCTGCCCTCCGGCGAGCTGAGAAACGTCCCGATCTCCTGCATGGCCACCATCGGCACCGTCTCGAACGAGGACCACATCAACGTCAAGATCGGTAAGGCCGGCCGTACCCGTCACATGGGCATCCGTCCCACGGTCCGCGGTTCCGTCATGAACCCCTGCGACCACCCGCACGGCGGCGGCGAAGGCAAGTCCCCGATCGGCCGTCCCGGCCCTGTCACCCCGTGGGGCAAGCCCGCGCTCGGTTATAAGACGCGTGCGAAGCACAAGAGATCCGATAAGCTCATCGTGAAGCGGATCAACGATAAATAAACGTCAAAGGAGTGATAAATAATGGGTAGAAGCGTTAAAAAAGGACCTTTTGTTCAGGAAAAGCTCTACAAAAGAGTCGTTGAAATGAATAAGAAGGGCGAAAAGATCGTCCTTAAGACCTGGAGCCGCGCCTCCACGATCTTCCCGGAGTTTGTTGGCCACACCTTTGCCGTTCACGA
Organism: Oscillospiraceae bacterium; assembly: GCA_902780565.1. GTDB lineage: Bacteria > Bacillota > Clostridia > Oscillospirales > Acutalibacteraceae > RUG806. The sequence continues at coordinate 13,704 of CACZGD010000030.1, read as the reverse complement.
CGGACGTAAGCATGTGCCGGTGTACGTCACCGAGGACATGGTCGGTCATAAATTAGGTGAGTTTGCTCCCACGCGTACCTTCAAGGGCCACGCCGGCAGCAAGACCTCGAACAACGGTAAATAAGCCGAAAGGAGTGCAGCAGAATGGAATCCAGAGCAACCGCGCCCTATGTGCGCATCGCTCCCCGTAAGGTCCAGCTCGTTCTCGACCTTATCAGAAATAAGCCCGCCGATGAAGCCATGGCTATCCTGAAGTTCACGCCTAAGGCAGCCAGCGAACCGGTTTACAAGCTCCTGAAGTCCGCCGTCGCGAACGCGGAGCATAACTTCGATATGGATACTACCCGCCTCTACGTCGCCGAGGCGACCGTCTCCCAGGGTCCGACCCTCAAGCGGATCCGTCCGAGAGCACACGGCAGAGCGTTCCGCATCAACAAGAAGACGTCTCACATCAACCTTGTGCTCAAGGAAGCGGAATAAGCGGGAAGGAGGAACACGTAAATGGGACAGAAAATCAATCCGACCGGTTTAAGAATCGGCGTCATCAAGGACTGGGAATCCCGCTGGTATGCCGATAAGGCGACCTTCGGCGATACGCTCGTCACGGACTACAACGTCCGCGAGTACCTTCTGAGCGCGCTGGCCAGCGCCGGCGTTCCGAAGATCGAGATCGAGCGCGACCCCAAGAGAGTCCGCATCAATATCCATTGCGCGAAGCCCGGTATGGTCATCGGTAAAGGCGGCGCCGAGATCGAAAAGATCAAGACGACCTGCAAGAAGATGCTGGGCGAAGGCAAAGACGTCTACATCAACATCATCGAGATCAAGCAGCCCGACCTCAACGCGCAGCTCGTCGCGGAGAAGATCGCGCAGCAGCTTGAAAAGAGAGTGTCCTTCCGCCGCGCCGTCAAGCAGGCCATCGGCTCCACGATGCGTCTGGGCGCGAACGGTATCAAGATCCAGTGCGGCGGCAGACTCGGCGGCGCCGAAATCGCCCGCAGCGAGACCTATAAGGAAGGCACCATCCCGCTTCAGACCATCCGTGCCGACATCGACTACGGCTTCACCGAGGCGAAGACCACCTACGGCCGCATCGGCGTCAAGGTCTGGATCTACAGAGGCGAAGTCCTCCACGAGGCAGCCTCCAACAACAATAACAGAAGACAGAGAAGAGACAGGAGGGCGTAAAAAATGTTAATGCCTAAGCGTGTGAAGTACCGCAGACAGCAGAGAGGCCGCCTCAAGGGCGCGGCGCACCGCGGTACCGCAGTTAATTACGGTGATTACGGCCTTGCTGCTCTTGAGCCCGCGTGGATCACCTCGAATCAGATCGAAGCCGCCCGTATCGCCATGACGCGTTACATCAAGCGCGGCGGTCAGGTCTGGATCAAAATTTTCCCCGATAAGCCCATCACCGAGAAGCCCGCTGAGACCCGAATGGGTTCCGGTAAAGGCTCCCCCGAGTATTGGGTGGCAGTCGTCAAGCCCGGCAGAGTCATGTTCGAGATCGCCGGCGTGCCCGAGGAGACCGCCAGAGAAGCCATGCGTCTCGCGGCGAACAAACTGCCCATCAAGTGCAAGTTTGTGAAAAAGGAAGAACAGGATGGTGAGCAAGAATGAAAGCCAGTGAACTCAGAAAACTGTCCGCTTCCGAGCTGAACGAAAAGCTCGGCGAGCTGAAGGATGAACTCTTTAAGCTGCGTTTTCAGCAGGCCATCAACCAGCTCGACAATCCGATGCGTATAGGCGCCGTCAAGAAGGATATCGCCAGAGTGCTGACCGTGCTCAAGGATATCGAGCTTGCCGCGAAAGACGCCTGATCAGGGAGGACACTGAAATGGAAAGAAATTTAAGAAAGACCCGTGTCGGCATCGTTACCAGCGACAAGATGGATAAGACCGTCGTGGTCTCCGTGAGAGACAAGGTCGCGCATCCGCTTTACAACAAGATCGTGAACCACACCATCAAGCTGAAAGCGCATGACGAGAACAACGAGTGCGGCGTCGGCGACCGTGTGCTCCTGATGGAGACCCGTCCCATGTCCAAGGACAAGAGATGGCGCGTCGCTGAGATCATCGAGAAGGCAAAATAAGGAGGCACAATATGATTCAGCAGCAGACATTACTGAAGGTTGCAGATAATACCGGTGCCAAGGAGCTTATGTGCATCCGCGTTCTCGGCGGTACCGGCAGAAAGTATGCCAACATCGGCGACGTGGTCGTCGCTTCCGTTAAAAAGGCTACACCCGGCGGCGTTGTTAAAAAAGGCGACGTCGTGAAGGCTGTGATCGTGCGTTCCGCGAAGGGCGTGCGCAGAGCCGACGGCACGTATATCCGCTTCGACGAAAACGCGGCCGTCATCATCAAGGAAGACAAGAACCCCAAGGGTACCCGTATCTTTGGGCCTGTCGCAAGAGAGCTTCGTGATAAGGATTACACCAAGATCCTCTCTCTCGCGCCCGAAGTTCTGTAAGGGAGGGGCACCAACATGAGTAAGAAAGTTCACGTCAAGAGCGGCGATACCGTTATCGTCATCAACGGCAAGGACAGAGGCAAGACCGGCAAGGTCATGCAGGTCAGCCCCGCCGAAGGCAAGGTCATCGTCGAAAAGATCAACGTTGTCTCCAAGCACGTCAAGCCCCGTCAGATGGGCGAGCCCGGCGGCATCCTGCAGGCGGAAAGCGCGCTGTATGCCGATAAGGTCCAGCTCATCTGCCCCAAGTGCGGCAAGCCCACCCGCGTGGGTCACGTGATCGACAACGATAAGAAGCTCCGCGTCTGCAAGAAGTGCGGCGCGCACTTCGAATAATAAGGGAGGAAAACAAAATGGCAAGACTCAAAGAGACTTATAAAGCTGACGTTGCTCCCGCCCTTATGAAGAAGTTCGGTTATAAGAGCGTCATGCAGATCCCGAAGATCGACAAGGTCGTCATCAACGTGGGCTGCGGCGAAGCGCGTGAGAATCCCAAGGCCATCGACGCCATCGTCGGCGATATCTCCAAGATCACCGGCCAGAAGCCCGTCGTGTGCCTTGCGAAGAAGAGCGTTGCGAACTTCAAGCTGAGAGAAGGCATGCCCAACGGCGTCAAGGTCACGCTCAGAGGCGAAAAGATGTATGAGTTCCTCGACAGACTCTTCAATCTGGCGCTGCCCCGCGTGCGCGACTTCCGCGGCATCAATCCCAACTCCTTCGACGGCAGAGGCAACTATTCCCTCGGCGTGAGAGAACAGCTGATCTTCCCCGAGATCGAGTACGATAAGGTGGACAAGGTCCGCGGCATGGATATCTGCGTCGTCACCACCGCCAACACCGATGAAGAAGCAAGAGAGCTGCTCACCCTGATGGGCGCGCCCTTTGCGAAATAAGGAGGGGTAAACATGGCAAAGACTTCAATGAAGGTCAGACAGGCAAGACCTGCGAAATATTCGACCAGAGCTTATAACAGATGCAAGATTTGCGGTAGACCCCACGCTTATTTGCGGAAGTACGGCGTTTGCCGTATCTGCTTCAGAGAGCTTGCGCACGCCGGTCAGATCCCCGGTGTCAAGAAGGCAAGCTGGTAATTAAAGGAGGTTACAAGCATGCAGATTACCGATCCCATTGCTGATATGCTCACCCGCATCCGGAACGCAAATTCAGCGAAACACGACACGGTCCAGGTGCCTGCCTCCAACATGAAGAAGGCAATCGCCCAGATCCTGCTCGACGAAGGCTACATCAAGAGCTTCAAGGTTCTGGAGGACGGCAAGCAGGGCGTCATTGAGATCGCTCTCAAGTACGGCCCCAACAAGAGCCAGGTCCTTCTCGGGCTGCGCAGAGTTTCCAAGCCCGGCCTGCGCATTTATACGGACTGCGAGAACATGCCCAAGGTCATGAAGGGCCTCGGCGTTGCGATCCTGTCCACTTCCAAGGGCGTTATGACTGACAAGGAAGCCCGCAAGCAGAACGTCGGCGGCGAAGTCCTTGCGTTTATCTGGTAAGGAGGTACTGAGGATGTCAAGAATAGGCAGATTGCCCATCGTCGTACCGGCGGACGTGGACGTCAAGATCGACGGCAACGTCGTGTGCGTGAAGGGCCCCAAGGGCGAACTTACCGGTTCCTTCAACCCCAACATGAAGGTTGAACTCGAGAACGGCCACATCCATGTGACCCGCCCCGATGATACGAAAGAAAACAGATCCCTGCACGGTCTGACCCGCACCCTGATCTCCAACATGATCGTGGGCGTCCACACCGGCTACGAGAAGAAGCTCGAGATCGTCGGTATCGGGTACCGTGCCGCCAAGGAAGGCAACGATCTGGTCCTGAACGTGGGCCACTCCCATCAGGACAGAATGACTCCTCCCGCAGGCATTACCGTGGAAGTTCCTTCTCCGAACGCGATCGTCATCAAGGGCTACGACAAGCAGCTCGTCGGTCAGTTCGCAAGCGAGGTCAGAGGCGTCCGTCCCCCGGAACCCTATAAGGGCAAGGGCATCAAGTACGCCGACGAGGTCGTTCGCCGCAAGGAAGGCAAAGCCGGTAAGGGCGGTAAATAATAGGAGGATAGCAGTATGGTTAACAGACCGAATACCAAAAAGGCGAGACTCGCGCGTCATCAGAGAGTCCGCAATAAGATCCACGGCACCGCCGAGTGCCCGCGCCTCAATGTTTTCCGCTCCCTTAAGCATATCTATGCCCAGCTGATCGACGACGATAAGGGCGTCACGCTGGTCTCCGCCTCCACCGCCGAAAAAGGCTTCGAGGAGTACGGCGGAAACGTGGAAGCGGCGAAGAAGGTCGGCAAGGCGCTCGCTGAAAGAGCGGCTGCGAAGAACATCGACAAGTGCGTGTTCGACCGCGGCGGCTACATCTATCACGGCCGTGTCCAGGGCTTGGCCGAAGGCGCCCGTGAGGGCGGTCTCAAGTTCTGAGAAAAGGAGGAATCACTTTGGCTAAGTTTGAAACACCGAAAGAAAACAACGAGTATCAGGAAAGAGTCGTCGCCATCAACCGCGTATCCAAAACGGTTAAGGGCGGTCGTATCTACAAGTTCGCGGCGCTCGTGGTCGTCGGCGACGGCAAGGGCAAGATCGGCTTCGGCCTCGGCAAATCCGGCGAAGTCCCTGACGCGATCCGCAAGGGCATCGAGGACGCCAAGAAGAACATGATGCACGTTGCCCTGAAGGGCACCACCATTCCTCACGAGATCATTGGCAAATACGGCGCAGGCGTCGTGCTCATGAAGCCCGCCGCCCCCGGTACCGGCGTTATCGCCGGCGGCCCCGTGCGTGCCGTTGTTGAGACCGTCGGCATCAAGGACATCAGAACCAAGGCGCTGCGCTCCAACAACCCCTGCAACGTGATCCGTGCTACCCTCAACGGCCTGTCCCTCCTCAGAAACGCGGAAGAAGTCGCGGCTGTCAGAGGCAAGACCGTGAAAGAGCTTTACGAATAAGGAGGCACCGATATGGCAGAACTGAATATCAAGCTCAAGAAGAGCCTTATCGGCTGCAAGAAGGATCAGATCGCGACCGCCGAGTCCCTCGGCCTTCGCAAGGTCGGCGACGCCACCGTCCAGCCCGACAACGCGCAGACCCGTGGCAAGATCCACAAAATCGGCTTCCTTCTTGAAGTGACCGAAGCTTAAAGAACAGAAAGGACAGCTTAACATGAAACTTCACGAGTTATCGCCTGCTCCCGGTTCCAATAAGCCGGTCAAGCGCATAGGCAGAGGTCCCGCGTCCGGTCAGGGCAAAACCGCCGGTAAGGGCCACAAGGGCCAGAAGGCCAGAGCCGGTCGCGGCATGCGTCCCGGATTTGAAGGCGGCCAGATGCCCCTGCAGAGAAGACTTCCCAAGAGAGGCTTCAACAACATTTTTGCCAAAGAGATCGCGATCGTTAACGTCGCCGCTCTGAACGAGACCTTCGAGGCCGGCGCCGTTGTGGACGCTGCCGCGCTGATCGAAAGCGGTCTTGTCAAGAAAGAGCTGGACGGCATCAAGGTCCTTGGCCACGGCGAGCTCACCAAGGCGCTCACCGTTAAGGCTCACGCGTTTTCCAAAGAGGCGAAGGCGAAGATCGAAGCAGCAGGCGGCACCGCCGAAATCGCTGACTGATCCTCTGACCTCAAATCTTTAGAAAGGAGCGTGCCCCGTATATGTTAAAAACATTCATCAATGCGTGGAAAATTCCGGATCTCCGTAAAAAGATGATCTTCACGATCTTCATCGTGTTCATCTTCAGACTCGGATGCGTGATTCCCGTACCGTTCCTCAGCATCTCCGGCTCCGGACTGTTGGGCGACGCTGCCCAGCAAGGCACCTTTTTCAGCTACATCTCCATGATGACAGGTGAAGCGTTCAACTACGGTACGATCTTCGCTCTGGGCATCACGCCCTACATTAACAGTTCCATTATCCTGCAGCTCCTTGCTGTCGCCATCCCCGCCCTCGAGAAGCTCTCACACGACGAGGAAGGCCGCAAGAAGATGGCAAAGATCACCCGCTACGTGACCGTCGCCCTCGCCCTGCTGCAGAGCGTCGCTTACTATATCTATATTCACTCCAAGGGCACCTTCCTGACTCCGCAGCTCTCCGGCTTCCCGGCCGTCCTGCAGGGCGTGTTCGTTGTCGCAGTGCTCACGGCGGGCTCCACGCTGGTCATGTGGCTGGGCGAACAGATCAATGACAAGGGTATCGGCAACGGTATCTCCATCATCCTCTTCGCCGGCATCGTCGCAAGACTGCCCGTCACCATCACGCAGATCGTTGTGCCCATGTGGCAGAACAGAAGCTGGTATTACCTGCTTTCCCCGCTTGCCGTTATCATCATGCTCCTGATGATCGCTTACATCGTCTGGATGGACGGCGCCGAGCGCCGCATCCCGGTCCAGTACGCCAAGCGCGTCGTCGGCAGAAAGATGTACGGCGGCCAGAGCTCCAACATCCCGATCAAGGTCAACCTTTCCGGCGTCCTTCCGATCATCTTTGCGAGCTCCATCCTTTCCGTGCCCCCCACGATCCAGATGTTCCTCGGCGACCTCAAGGAAGGCTCCTTCTGGGCGACCTTCTTCGGCTGGTTCGACCAGTCCTCCCCGGTGTACGGCGTGATCTATTTCCTGCTGATCATCTTCTTTGCATATTTCTATGCTTCGATCCAGTACAATCCCGTGGAAATGGCGAACAACCTCGCAAAGAACTCCGGCATGATCCCCGGCATCCGCTCGGGCAGACCCACCGCCGACTACATTGCGAAGGTCATCTCCAAGATCGTACTTCTCGGCGCGCTGATGCTTTCCGTCGTCGCGCTGTTCCCGATCATCTTCCAGCAGGTGACCACCGCGGTCAACTTCCCGCTGGCAGTATCCCTCGGCGGCACGTCCATCATCATTCTCGTCGGCGTTGCGCTTGAAACGGTGCAGCAGATCGAGAGCCAGATGATGATGCGTCACTACAAGGGCTTCCTTGATTGATCGGAGGACCGGCATGAACATTATTTTCCTCGGCGCCCCCGGCGCCGGTAAAGGAACGCAGGCGGAGATCGTGAGCGAAAAGCTCGCGATCCCCACCGTGTCCACCGGCAATATCATCCGCGCCGCTCTGAAGAACGGCACCGAGATGGGGCTCAAGGCAAAGTCGTTCATCGACGCGGGGCAGCTTGTCCCGGACGACGTCGTGATCGGCATCATTCAGGAAAGACTCAGTCAGGATGACTGCGCAAACGGCTTCATCCTCGACGGCTTCCCGCGGACCATTCCCCAGGCTGAGGCGCTGGACGAAATGGGGATCCGCATCGACAAGGTGATCGATATCGACGTGGCGGACGAGGCCATCGTCGGCAGGCTTTCCGGCAGACGCGTCTGCAAGGCCTGCGGCAATTCCTATCACCTTGAATACAAAAAGCCCGCGGTGGACGGCGTTTGCGACGCCTGCGGCGGCGAGCTGATCCAGAGAGCGGACGACGCGCCCGAAACGGTTCTCAACCGCCTGCACGTGTATCACGAGCAGACCGAGCCGCTGAAGAGCTACTACGCCTCCAAAGGAAAGCTCGTGACCGTGAAGGGGCAGGAGCACGTGGAGGATACCACGGCGCTTACCCTTCGCGCACTGGAGGATGAAGCATGATCGTGCTGAAAACACGCCGAGAGATCGAAATCATGCGTGAAGCGGGAAGAATTTCCGCTATGGCACTCAAGCTTGCGGGGCAGGCGGTCCAGCCCGGCGTTTCCACCGCCGAGATCGACAAGGTCGCCGCCGATTATATCAAAAGTCAGGGCGCGACTGCCGCGTTCCTGAACTATAACGGCTTCCCCGCAACGGCATGCATCTCCGTAAACAACGAAGTCATTCATGGCATTCCCGATAAAAAGCACATCCTGCGCGAGGGCGATATCGTGAGCATCGACCTGGGCGCCGTGTATAACGGCTTCTACGGCGACAACGCGTATACGTTCTATTGCGGCAAGGTCTCCCCTGAAGCCGAGCGGCTGTGCAACACGACGCGGGAGGCCCTTTACGTGGGGCTGACCAAGGCGGTTGCGGGCAACAGACTGGGAGACGTCGGCGCGGCGATCGAGCAGTACTGTGTTTCCAGAGGGTATGGGGTCGTGCGCGACTACACCGGTCACGGCGTCGGCACGCACCTGCATGAAGATCCTTCGATTCCGAATTACGGCAAGCCCGGCAAAGGCACGCGCCTGCTGCCCGGCATGACCGTAGCGATCGAACCCATGATCACCGAAGGGACCGAGACCGTCAACGTCCTGAAAAACGGGTGGACGGTCGTGACCGCGGACGGAAAGTTATCCGCTCATTTCGAGCACTCCGTCGCCATTACGGACGGCGAGTGCCTGATCCTGACCCAGTGCTGAGCATGGTGGTCGGAGAAGTGGTCGTCAGCCTGCGGGGCAGGGATCAGAACCGCCTCGGGGTCGTCGTCGGAACGGACGACAAGTACGTTTACGTCTGTGACGGAAAGTATCACCGGCTTGGGTCTCCCAAGCGGAAGAATCCCCGTCACGTCGCTTCGCTCTCCGTGACGCTCGCAGAAGACGAGCGCGCGGGCGACGCCGGGCTCAGAAGAGCCCTGGCGCGCCTCAGAGATTTGAGAAAGGGAGGAACAATTCGTGTCGAAGCAAGATAACATCGAAATCGAAGGTACCGTTGTGGACGCCCTGCCTAACGCGGCGTTCAAGGTCCAACTCGAAAACGGCAAGGTGATCCTGGCGCATATTTCCGGCAAGCTGCGTATGAACTATATCCGCATCCTGCCCGGCGACAGAGTCACGGTGGAGATCTCTCCCTACGATCTCACCAAGGGCCGCATTACCTGGCGTTCCAAATAAACGCAACACAAGCTTTCATACAAATTAGGAGGTATACACAATGAAAGTCAGACCTTCTGTCAAAAAGATTTGCGAAAAGTGCAAGATCATCAAGCGCAAGGGCAAGATCATGGTCATCTGTGAGAATCCCAAGCATAAGCAGCGTCAGGGCTGATCCCTGACAGAATGTACATGGAGGTGCAATAAATAGATGGCACGTATATCCGGTGTTGACCTTCCCAGAGAAAAAAGAATCGAGATCGCTCTCACTTATATCTTTGGTATCGGTCGCAAAACTGCCTCTGATATTATCAAGGCGACGGGCGTGAACCCTGACATCCGCGTCAAGGATCTGTCCGAGGACGACGTTTCCAAGCTTCGTGAATACATCGACCACAACGTGAAGGTGGAAGGTGACCTCAGAAGAGAGACGGCGTACGACATTAAGAGACTCGTTGAAATCGGCTGCTATCGCGGCGTGCGTCACAGAAAGGGCCTTCCCGTAAGAGGACAGCGCTCCAAAACCAACGCCCGTACCCGCAAGGGCCCGAAGAAGACGATCGCGAACAAGAAGAAGTAAGGGAGGGTATGAATTTTGGCTACTAAGGCAAATGCGAAAAAAGGTGTTACCCGTAAACGCCGCGAGCGCAAGAATATTGAAAAAGGCGCAGTCCATATTCAGTCCACCTTCAATAACACCATCGTAACGATCTCCGACACGCAGGGCAACGCGATCTCCTGGGCGAGCGCCGGCGAGATGGGCTTCAGAGGCTCCAGAAAGAGCACGCCCTTTGCCGCGCAGACCGCTGCCGAGACCGCCGCGAAGCTCGCGATGGAGCACGGCCTGAAGACCGTTGAGGTATTCGTCAAGGGCCCCGGCCAGGGCAGAGAAGCCGCGATCCGCGCGCTGCAGACCGCCGGCCTTGAGGTCACCCTGATCAAGGACGTGACGCCCATTCCTCACAACGGCTGCCGTCCTCCCAAGAGAAGACGTGTCTAATTTTACAAGGAGGAAACAGATTTATGGCTAAGAACAATCAGCCTGTCGCAAAACGCTGCAAGGCGCTCAATATTTCTCCTGCCACGCTCGGCTACGCGAAGAAGGAAACCAATCGCAACCCCAAGGGCGGCATGCGCAGAAAGCAGTCCGAGTATGCGCGTCAGCTCAACGAAAAGCAGAAAGTCAAGTTCATCTATGGGATGCTCGAGAAGCAGTTCTACAGCTACTATCAGAGAGCCGAAAAGATGCCCGGTAAGGCCGGTGACAACCTGCTGATCCTGTGCGAGCGTCGTCTTGACAACGTCGTTTATCATCTCGGTTTCGCGCAGACCCGCCGTCAGGCGCGTCAGCTCGTGAACCACGGCCACTTCACCGTCGATGGAAGAAAGGTCAACATTCCTTCCTATCAGGTCAAGCCCGGTCAGGTCATTGCCGTCAGACAGAGCAGCCGTCAGTCCGTTCTTTTCACCAAGCTCACCGGTGAGGACGCGCCCGTTGTGGTCGTTCCCGAGTGGCTGCAGCTTGATAAGAACGAGCTCAAGGGCACCGTGCTCAGAATGCCCGAAAGAGCCGACGTGGATTTCGACGTCGAGGAGCATCTGATCGTCGAGTTGTACTCGAGATAATTCTCTGTCCACCCATTTCAGACGCAACGTTCTGATCCAAATTTAATAAGGAGGGTTTTGAATGATTGGAATTGAGAAGCCCAGCATCACTGTCGCCGACGTATCCAAGGACGGTTCCTATGGCAAGTTCGTTCTGGAACCCCTTGAAAGAGGCTACGGCATCACCATCGGCAACAGTCTGCGCCGCGTTCTTTTGTCCTCTCTGATCGGCTACGCCATCACTTCCGTGAAGATCGACGGCGTCCTTCATGAGTTTTCCACGATTGAAGGTGTGAAAGAGGATGTTACGGAAATCGTCCTTAACTTAAAGAGCGTTATTCTTAAAATCTACGGCAACGGTCCCAAGACCATGTACGTGGACGTCTCCGGCGCCACGGAACTGAAAGCCGGAGATATCCAGACAGATTCCGAGGTTGAGATCCTCAACCCCGATCTGCATATAGCCACCCTGTCTCCCGAGGCGCACGTCGTCATGGAGCTCACCGCGGACAAGGGCAGGGGATACGATTCGGCGGAACGCAACAAGGCGCTGTTAAATCCCCCGATCGGCGTGATCGCCATCGACTCGATCTACACGCCCGTTTGCAAGGTCAACCATACCGTTGAAAACACCCGTGTCGGCGACGTCACCGATTTCGATAAGCTGACGCTGGAGGTGTGGACCAACGGGACCATGTCCGCAAAGGACGCCGTTTCGCTGGCTGCCAAGATCCTCACCGAACATCTCAATCTCTTTGTCGACCTGTCCGAGGAGACCGGCGACGTGGAGATCATGATCGTTAAGGATAATGATTCAAATAAACAGACCCTTGAGATGACCGTTGAGGAGCTTGACCTTTCCGTTCGTTCTTTCAATTGTCTCAAGCGAGCGAACATTCACAAGGTTGGCGATCTGATCGAAAAGACCGAGGACGAAATGATGAAGGTCAGAAATCTCGGCAAAAAGTCTCTGGACGAAGTCGTGCAGAAGCTTGCCCAGTTCGGTCTTTCCCTTCGCCAGGAAGACGAATAAGTCTTCCCAAATTCACCTTTCTAAAGGATTAAGGAGTGATTTTAGATGCCCGGTACCAGAAAGCTCGGCAGAACCACGGACCATCGTAAAGCGATGATGAGAGCCATGGTAACTTTCCTTTTGGAAAACGGCAGAATCGAAACCACCGTCACCAGAGCCAAGGAAGTGCGCGCGATGACTGAAAAGATGATCACCCTCGCGAAAGAGGATAATCTTCACAACAGAAGACTGGCGCTGCAGTACGTCACCAAGAAGGACGTCGCTTCCAAGCTGTTCACGGAGATCGCGCCGAAGTACGCGGACGTGAAGGGCGGTTATTGCCGTATCATCAAGACAGGTCCCCGCCGCGGCGACGCAGCCGAAATGGCGATCATCGAACTTGTCTGAGCAAACCGATCGAAGGACTCCCGGCAACGGGGGTCTTTTTTTGGTCTTTTCCGCCGGGAATGATTGACAATCGCCGCCCGTTGTGGTATTTTGAAATTGTCAAAATCAATATAAAGGAGCGATACCCATGAAAAAAACGATCTCTGTGCTGCTGGCGCTTTTGCTGCTGGCGCTCACGCCCGTTTGCGCGCTGGCTGCCGGTACGAATCCCGCGAAGGCCCCCGCCGCCCGCAGCGGCATGGCCGTCTATGCTGAAAAGCTGATCGACCGGATCGGCGAAGCCCTCGGCGGCAAGACCTTTGTGGAAAACGCGAAGCAGACGGCGGACGCCATGTTCGAACGTCTGTATCAGGCGTACGACGCCGTCGGCGCCGTGCCCACCCTCAGCGCGAAGGAGCTGCGCGGGACGCTCAAAAAAGCCGTTTCCGGCGACGACGACAGTCAGGTGCCGGAGGAGTCGATGTCCCTGATCGCCCTCAGCGACCTGCTGGGCCGCTACGTGTTCGCGCGGCTGGAGAATCCCGCTGACCTTGCGGAGCTGATCGCAGACGGCGCCGTTTACGATTACCGTGTGCTCAACGACGGCAAGGGGACCGTGATCGTGCGCGTCAACCTTCGGGAGCATCCGGAGTTGCTCAACGCCGAGGTCTTTCAGGCGCTGATCGGCAGGCTCTATGACCGCCAGAACGAGGAAATGCTGAAAAACGGCGACGAGAGCGTGGACTATCGCATGTCCTATGAGCATATCGCCGGCGAGCTTGCGCTGCACGCGCTGGTGTGGGCGGCTTCCGACGAGGTTCTCCGTCTGACCGGCGCCACGGACGGCAAGCTGATGGAGATCTACCGCTCCGCGGTGATCGCCGACCTCGATTACGGCGAATCCCGCCTGCCTTCGGACGTCATCGTCTTCTTCGGCAAGCTGATCGTCTTTACCCTGCGCTTTAACCTGCTGCGCCTCTTCGGCTGAGCCGCAGCGCCCGCGTTTTGTCTGATTTGTATCGGACCGACGCCGTCCCTCTATCCCCCCAAGACTCCCGGCAACGGGGGTCTTTTTTGATGCCTGAATTTCATTCGAACAGAAAAATCCTACCGCTCGAACGGAATGCTATTGACAAAGATTTACTTTTTTGTTATCTTGATTTTACAGACTCCGGACTTTCGGGGTCTATAATCAGGAAAGGATGAAAGAAAGATGACAGACAGAATTTGCCCCGTGTGCGGCGCAGCCGTTGACTCCGCCGCGCCGTTTTGTCCCGTCTGCGGCGCTTCGCTGACTGCGGCGCCGGAAGCCCCGGCGCAGGACGCTTATGGGTACGCCGCCCCGGCGCAGGACGGGAACGCCGCGCCGTATCAGAATGACCGGGCGCCTGTGGA
>CACZGD010000029.1 GCA_902780565.1 Oscillospiraceae bacterium | reverse complement strand
TCGCTGCTCACGTCAAAGCGCGGCAGGGACAGGTGGATCTTCAGCGACTTGTGGTTCGGATAGTTTTCCTGCGCCACCCAATCGTCCGTCAACGCCATCAGCGCCTGTACCTCGGTATCGCGGAACAGAGCGTCCGGCGTCACGCCCTCATCCGGCAGCAGGAACCACATGGCGCCGCCCTCGCGCAGGTACAGCCGCACCGCGCCGAAGCGCTCGCCGAAATAGTACGCGCCGTATTCATCATCCCTGTGCATGAAGGGAACGGAGGCATCGCCCGATTTGCCGTGAAAGACAGCGTCTTGTGTATTTCCTTCGGAAAATTCATCGTTCCATTTGGCGCGGAAATAGAGCGTGGAAAGGAGCGTGAGCACCGTATCCGGCGACAGATCGAGGTTCCCCGCCTGCTGCAGCAATCCGCCGGTCTGTTCGCTGATCCATTGCCGCATGGCGTTCCGGTACCGGTCGTCGGAAAAATCCCCCCGGAAAGAAGAGGCGAAATAAGACCGCGCCAGGGTATCCAGAATTTCCTGCCGGTATTCGAGCCCGTCGGACAGCCATACCGAATTTCCCAGAATACTGGTGACCGCCCCGTCGTTGGAATAGTTGGCGTTCCACACGCGGTAAGTCTTGTCCCGCAGCGTTTCCACGTCCGCCACGCCCAGGGCTTCCAGGATCTGCGCGCGGCTGTTCCCGTCCGTTACCTCCGCCAACATGGCCAGCGCCATGAAGGTGTTCAGCGGAGAAAAGACCGTGTTCTGCCGGATATCGCCCAGCACCGCGGCGTTGGCCCTTGCGAAAAAGTCTTTCAGGTCGCTGCCCGCACCGTTGAACTGACGGCGCTCCATCCGGTTTTTCGCCCATTCATCATACCCTGTCACCTCACTGGACGGGTAAGGCACCGATTCCGGGTACTGCGGCGCGCTGACAGCAAAGCTTTTGACGGCGCCGGGGACCGGCGTCACGCTTTCCGGCTTGCCGCCCCGGCCGAAAAATACGCCGAGGACGACCGCAATCACCAGCATCGCCGCCACAGCGGAGATCCACGGGCGCTTTTTCTTTTTCATACGGGGAGCGCTCTCACTGACGTATTTCAGGTCGATCTCTCCCAATTGTTCATGAAACCGTTCCGTATTCATCTCAAAACCCTTCCTTTTCCAAAAATTCGCGCAGCTTTGCCCGGCTGCGGGACAGCGACATTTTCACCGCGCTCTCTCCGCAGGATGTCTCCCGCGCCACTTCCTTGACGGACAGTGTCCACCAGTAGCGAAGCAGGAAGATCCGCCGCTGGTCTGCCGACAGCGTATCGAGGAACCGTTCGATCAGGTCCTTCCACTCCACCGTTTGGGCAGGCCCGTCGGAGAGATCCGCCAGCGTTCCGTCCAGCTCTTCAACGGAAAGCCGGTAGCCTCCCCCGCCCCGTTTGCGGCTTTTGTCTGCCCGCAGACGGTCGATGGAAAGCCTGCGGCAAACGGCGGCCAGATACGCCCCGAGATGCGCGGGTTCCTCCGGCGGGATCGCGTTCCACGCCCGCAGATAGGTATCGTTTTCCGCTTCCTCCGCGTCCTCGCGCCGGCCGAGAACGTGCATGGCGATGGAGCGGCACAGCCTGCCGTATTTGGTTTTGCAGGCACGTATCGCCTTTTCGCTGCGGGCAAAAAACAGGCGGATGATTTCTCTGTCAGTCATCATCTTCATCCTTTCTTTGAAGGTCCCTTCACTGGATATGACGGAATAAAGAAAGCAATGGTCACATGAATAATCCGATTTATCACGAAAAAACGGTCACAGCAATCTGAATTTGTCGGGGTAACTTCGGTAGCGCGGCACCTCAGTGCCGCTCCAAACACAAACAATCTTTTGGACGAATGGTTCGGTCAGATAGCCTTTCATGTATCAGAAAACATGGAAAATCATTTCTAACCCCGTTTTTATAGTATCATTTGTCACGAGCGGCACTGAGGTGCCGCGCTACCAGGGAAATCGACAAACCCACAATTTGTCAAAAATAACATCAACCCTCCATAATGCACCACAATAAAAGCCCGCCGGAAAATCCGACAGGCTTTTATTACGCAAAAATCGCTTATTTCAGGTTGGCTTTCAGGGTATCCAGCTCGCCGCGCAGGGTGGCGGGAAGCTTGTCGCCGAACTTGGCGTAGA
Source organism: Oscillospiraceae bacterium (assembly GCA_902780565.1). Taxonomy (GTDB): domain Bacteria; phylum Bacillota; class Clostridia; order Oscillospirales; family Acutalibacteraceae; genus RUG806. The sequence continues at coordinate 21,473 of CACZGD010000029.1, read as the reverse complement.
ACTCCTCGATGCCGGGGACCTCTTCCGCCCACAGGTCGTTTTCCACGGTGAGGATCTTTTCCAGATTCTCAAAGGGGACCTCGTCCTCGATGCCGGTCAGGTCGATATCCTTGGCGTAGGGCACGTAGCCGATGGCGGTCTCTTTCGCGTCCACCTTGCCGTCGCAGCGGTCAAGGATCCAGTTGAGCACGCGCAGGTTGTCGCCGAAGCCGGGCCACAGGAAGTTGCCCTCGTCGTCCTTGCGGAACCAGTTGACGTTGAAGATCTTGGGGGCCTTATCGGGATCGAGCGTCTTGCCGATGTCGACCCAGTGCTGCCAGTAGTCCGCCATGTTGTAGCCGCAGAACGGCAGCATGGCCATGGGGTCGCGGCGCACGACGCCGACGGCGCCGGCAGCGGCAGCGGTGGTCTCGGACGCCATGATGGAGCCGACGAACACGCCGTTGTTCCAGTCTCTGGACTGATACACAAGGGGTGCAAGCTTGGCTCTTCTGCCGCCGAACACGATCGCGGAGATCGGCACGCCCTGCGGATTCTCGAATTCAGAGGACAGGCAGGGGCAATTGACGGCAGGCGCCGTGAATCTGGAATTGGGATGCGCGCCCTTTTCGGTGCTCTCCTTGCCGTTCCAGGGGTTGCCCTTCCAGTCGATGGCATGCTCCGGCGGGTTCTTGTCGAGACCTTCCCACCACACGGTGTTGTTCTCCAGATTGTGGCAGACGTTCGTGAAGATCGTGCCCTTCTTGGTGGAGATCAGCGCGTTGGGATTGGACTTCATGTTGGTGCCGGGGGCAACGCCGAAGAAACCGTTTTCGGGGTTGATGGCATACAGTCTGCCGTCCTCGCCTTTGCGGATCCAGGCGATATCGTCGCCGACGGTCCAGACCTTGTAACCGGCCTTGCGATAGCCCTCCGGCGGGATCAGCATGGCAAGGTTGGTCTTACCGCAGGCGGACGGGAACGCCGCGCAGACGTACTTCTTCTCGCCGTTGGGCTTCTCCACGCAGAGAATCAGCATATGCTCAGCCTGCCAGCCTTCGTTCTTGCCCTGATAGGAGGCGATACGAAGCGCAAAGCACTTTTTGCCGAGCAGCACGTTTCCGCCGTATGCGGAGTTGACGGAGATGATGGTGTTATCCTGCGGGAACTGGCAGATCCAGCGCTTTTCGGCGTCCACGTCGCACTTGCAGTGCAGGCCGCGGACCCAATCGTCGGAATCACCGAGAACGTCCATCACAGCCTTGCCGACGCGGGTCATGATCGCCATGTTCAGCACGACGTAGATGGAGTCGGTCAGCTCGATGCCGATCTTGGAGAACTTGGAGCCGACAGGACCCATGGAATACGGGATCACGTACATGGTTCTGCCTTTATAGGAATCACGGGCGATATCATAAAGCATTTCGTAGCACTTGGAGGGCTCCATCCAATGGTTGGTGGGACCGGCTTCTTCCTCGGTCGGAGTGCAGATCAGGGTCCTGTCCTCGACGCGCGCCACGTCGTTGGGTTTGGTTCTGTGAAGCAGACAGCCGGGCAGGAGCTCGTCGTTGAGCTTGATCATTTCGCCGGTCGCGATCGCTTCCTGACGCAGGCTTTCCAGTTGCTCCTCGCTGCCGTCGATCCAGACGATGGAATCGGGCTTTACGAGCTCCACTTTCTCATCGATCCAGCTGAGGATCGACTTGTTGGTTGTAAGGGCCATAGTGTATCTCTCCTTTTTCTGGTAATGAAACCATATTCACTAATATGATATCATATCGTTTATTTTTTGTCAATATCCATGGAGGCGATCGCGTTAAGTTTTCGGTCCGCGACGTTGCCGGCCAGATATTCGTAGTATCCCTGTGCGCCGACCATGGCGGCGTTGTCGCCGCAGTAGCGCAGCTCCGGCATAAAGAGCTTGACGCGATTTTTTTTGCAAAGCGCCAGCATTTCTTTTCTTAAAACGGAATTCGCGGAAACGCCGCCTGCGATGACCAACTGCTTTGCGCCAGTCGCACGGAGTGCCATCCCCGTTTTCTTCACGAGGAGCTTGACGACGCTGTGCATGAACGACGCGCCGAAATCCGGTACGCTGATCGTTTCGCCCTTCTGCTCCGCATTGTGGATCAGGTTGATCGCGGCGGTCTTCATACCGGAGAAGCTGAAATCATAGTTGCTGCCGTCCACGTGCGGCATTGGGAAATGATAAGCCTTCGGATTGCCGCCGCTGCAGGTCTTGTCCATATTCAGTCCTCCGGGGTAAGGAAGACCGAGGAGCCTTGCCGCCTTATCCATCGCCTCGCCTGCAGCGTCGTCACGCGTCTGCCCGATCACGCGGTATTCTGTGTAATCCCGGACCTCGACAAGATGGGTGTGCCCGCCGGATACGATCAGCGCCAGAAACGGCGGCTTCAGGTCCGGGGCGCTCAGATAATTTGAGGCGACGTGGCTGCGCAGATGATGGACCGGAATCAGGGGCAGCCCGGTGGAATAGGACAGCCCTTTGGCGAAATTTACGCCGACAAGCAGGGCGCCGATGAGACCGGGCGCATAGGTGACGGCGATGGCGTCGATCTCCTTCAGAGACAGCCCGGCGTCGTCCAACGCTTTCTGACAGACCTGTGAAATGTTTTCGCAGTGACGGCGGGATGCGATCTCCGGAACAACACCGCCGTATAAAACGTGCTCCGGCACCTGCGACGCCACGACGTTGGATAAAACCGTTCTGCCGTCTTCCACAACGGCGGCGCCGGTGTCGTCACAGGAGCTTTCGATGGCTAAAATCTTCATTATTCTTCCTCATCCAAAAATAAAGTATAGATCGCGGCGTTTTCAACGGGACTTTCGTAATACTTCCGCCGCATGCCGACAAGACCAAAACCGAACCGCTCGTAAAGCCGCCGAGCCTTTTCATTGGAAACACGGACTTCGAGCGTGATCAGCGCACAGCCGTTATTCTTTGCCCATCCAAAAGCCTCTTCCATCATCGCCCGGGCGATCCCTCTGCCGCGGGCAGTTTCTTTTACTGCGATGTTGTTGAGATTCGCTTCGTCGGCGATCATCTGCACCACGCAGTACCCGAGGATCTCCCCCTCTTCTTCGGCGACAAGGAAAAGTGTTGTCGGATGCTGCAGAGAATCCCGCAGCAGATTTTCGCTCCACGGGTCGGAAAATATGGCGTTTTCGAGTAAAGAGATTTTCTTTACATCTGTTTCGGCGGCTTTTCGGATACTGAAGTTTTCCCTCATGTCTTCGCCTCGTCCCAGGTCCTGCCCGTGCCCACGTCTACAGAGAGCTTCACGCTGAGACGCACGGCGTTTTCCATCTCTTCCTTCAGTATCGCCGAGGCCTTGGGCGCCAGCAGCGCCGGGGCTTCAAGGATCAGTTCGTCGTGGACCTGCATAATGAGCTTCACTTCTGGCAGTTCCTTCGCGAGTCTGTCATAAACCTTCACCATCGCAATTTTAATGATGTCGGCGGCTGTCCCCTGAATAGGCATATTGCGGGCGACCCGCTCGCCGAAGGCTCTGAGCGCAGGATTCGAAGAGGATAATTCCGGAAGTGCGCGTCTTCTGTGGAAAAGCGTTTCGGCATATCCCTTGTCTTTTGCCTCTGCGATAGATCTCTTCATATAGACGTCGATTGAGGAATAGAGCGAAAGGTACGCTTTGATAAAGCTGTCGGCTTCCGCTCTGGTAGAGTGAATGTCTTTAGCCAGAGAAAACGCGCCGATACCGTATACGATACCGAAGTTCACCGCTTTCGCTTTACTTCTGAGCTCGTGCGTAACGCTTTCTTCGGGAACGCCGAAAACCTTCGCTGCTGTAGAGGTGTGGATGTCCACGCCCGTATTGAAGCAGTCGATCATGGTCTTATCGTCTGCCAGCGCCGCCAGCACGCGCAGCTCGATCTGCGAGTAGTCCGCGTCGACGATCCGATAGCCGTCCTTTGCGATAAAAAACTTCCTGAATTCCCGGCCGAGCGCGGTTCTGACCGGGATATTCTGCAGGTTCGGTTCAGTGGAGGAGAGGCGTCCGGTACGGGTTTCTGTCTGATTGAAGGTGGAATGGATTCTGCCATCGACGGAGATCGCCTTGAGCAGACCGTCGCAGTAGGTGTTTTTCAGCTTTGCGAAGGCGCGGTATTCCAGTACCTTATCGACGATCGGATAATCATATCGCAAGTCCTCCAAGACGTCTGCGTTTGTGGAGTAGCCGGATTTCGTTTTCTTCTTGCCGGGCAGCGCCAGCTTTTCGAAGAGGATCACGCCGAGCTGCTTCGGGGAATTGATATTGAAGCTCTCCCCTGCCAGATCATAGATCTCCTGCTGCAGCGCTTCGATTTGCGCGGAAAGGACCACGGAGTAGGCTTCGATCTGCTCCTTGCTGACCGCCATGCCTTCCAGTTCCATGGAGGCGAGCACCTTTGCCAGCGGGATCTCCATTTCCTGCAGCAGGCGAAGCTGATCGTTTTCCATCAGGGCGGCAAGGAGGCGGTGATACAGCACTTCCATTGCGCCGGCTTCGGCAGCGGCAGCGGGGATTTCGGTCTCCGTGTCTTCCGTTTCAACGGACGCAAGCGGGACGTTATAGGACATCGCGGTCTCACGCAGCGCGTAGGTGCTTGCGTTTGGGTTAAGCAGATAGCCAGCGAGAGTGAAATCGAAATCAAGATGATCAACGTGAAAACCGTGCGACTCTGCGAACTTATATAATGCTTTCGCGTCGGTTGTTCTGACAGGAGCGGCATGTTCCTCACAAATCTGTCTCAGAAGCGAAGCGACGACGTCCGTTTGATCCTGAACGCGGGTGATCACATCGTTGTGCAGATACAGGACGTCTGTAAAAAGCGGAGAGACTTCCAAAGCGTACAGATAGACCGGTGAATTGCTCCGCAGGGCGTCTGCGGCAGAAGACGCGTCAGTCTGAATGAAGCGCTTCTTCCCAGGATCCTGCGCCGCACCACCATCGGCTGCGGGCAGAGGCAGATCTGCAACGGAATCGAGGCCGAGCCGGGTGATCAGCTTGAACATCTCATGCCGACGCAGTTCGTTTTTCAGTTTTCCCGCGTCCTGTTTATTGGTACGGTATTTCACAAGCTCGGTTTCGATCGGTGCGTTGAGCTCAATGGTGCCGAGCGTTCTGCTCAGAAGGGCGCTTTCTTTGCCGCTGCGCAGCTTTTCGCGAACTCCCTTCGTCACGTCCAGCGCGTCCACGTCCGCAAAAATGTTGTCGATGGAACCGTATTGCTGCACAAGCGCGGTGGCGGTTTTGGGACCGATTCCCGGAACACCGGGAATATTGTCAGAAGAATCTCCCTGCAGCGCCTTGAGCTCGATCATCTGTGAGGGCGAAAGGCCATATTCCTCCCGCAGCTTTTGGGGATCGTAATCTGTGGTCAGGGTTTGCCCCATTTTGGTTGTGGTCAGAAGGACGTGGACGTTCTCGCGAATAAGCTGTAAAGAGTCCCTGTCGCCGGTTGCGATAAAGCAAACGTCGTTTTTCGGAGTATGGGAAGAAAGCGTGCCGAGGATATCGTCCGCTTCAAAACCGGGACATTCGACGATGTGGCAGCCGTAGGCGCGCAGGATTTCCTTGAGCGGTTCCATCTGCTCGCGAAGCTCCATTGGCATGGGCATTCTGCCCGCTTTATAGCCGTCGTACATTTTGTGCCGGAACGTGGGCTGATGCACGTCGAACGCAACAGCAATACCCTCCGGTTTCGTTTTCTCGACCAGGCTCAGAAAGATATTCATAAATCCGAATATCGCGTTCGTGTAATGCCCATCCTTTGCGGTGAGGAGCTTGATGCCGAAGAATGCGCGGTTCACAAGCGAGTTGCCGTCAATGATCAGGTAGTTCATAGTTGGACCTCCAAATCGTTATTAATTCAGTATACCACATGTTTTCGGAAAATTCCACTTTATTTTTCAAGAAAACTATGTTATGATGAAATACAATGACGGAGGAATGATATATGCGGCTCGGTTCACTTGAAATCAAAGGAAAATGCGCGCTTGCACCGATGGCAGGGGTGGCGGATCTGATTTTTCGCGATTTGTGTTATTCGTTCGGCGCGGCAGTGACTGTGAGCGAGATGGTGAGCGCAAAGGCTTTGACCATGTGCGACCGGAAGTCGGAGGAGCTGATGTCGCTGTCGGAAAATCGCCCTGCGGGCATCCAGATCTTCGGATACGACCCGGCGGTCATGGCCGAATGCGTTCCGCGCGTGGAAGCGTTCCATCCGGATTTTATTGATATCAATATGGGCTGTCCCGCGCCGAAGATCGTAAAGAACCACAGCGGCAGCTATCTGCTGCAGGACCCGCTGCTTGCCGGGCGGATCGTGCGGGCCGTTGCGGACGCGGCAAGCGTACCGGTCACAGTCAAAATGCGTATTGGCTGGGATGTGGAGCATATCAATGCCATAGAGGTCGCCAAAATTCTGGAAGCAAACGGCGCAGCAGCGCTTACCGTGCACGGCAGAACGCGGGAGCAGATGTATGCGCCGCCCGCGGATCTTAAAATGATCCAGGCTGTGAAGGAAGCCGTCACCGTTCCGGTGATCGGGAACGGTGATATTTTTACACCGGAGGACGCAAAGCGGATGTATGACGAGACCGGCTGCGACCTCATTATGGTCGGGCGTGGAGCAATGGGGCGCCCATGGATCTTCAAACAGATCAATGAATATCTCTCCGCCGGCGCCTATGCTCAGGACCCAACAAACGAAGAAAAGATGGGCATCATGCTTGCCCACGCGGAAAAGATTTGCGCCCGCTACGGTGAGACGCGCGGCATTTGCGAGCTCAGAAAGCACGCGTTATGGTACACAAAAGGCCTTCACGGCGCGGCAAAGCTCAGGGGGCGTTTTTCCACGGTCTCTTCCATGTCCGAGCTGCGGCTGCTTGCCGAGGAAGTCTGCCAATAAACGATAGGACCGGTTTTTTGCCGGTCTTTCTTTGTAACCTTTATTCCGGGCATACGACATAATGGATGAAAGCGCTTTCAGTTAAACGTAGAGAGGAGGAAAAAGCGTGGACGACGAAAAGATCATCGAGCTCTATTGGCTGCGAAAAGAAAAGGCCGTCAGTGAGACAAAAAATAAATACGGACGGCTGATCGCACATATCGTCCGACAGATCCTGCCTTCCGCGGAGGACGGTGAGGAAGCCGAAAACGATACCTACCTGCGCGTATGGAACGCGATCCCCACTGACAGGCCGAAAAAGTTCATGGCTTATCTTTCAAAAATCGCCCGCCGTGCAGCTGTGGACATTTATCGCCGCTTAACTGCTGAAAAACGGGGAGGAAGCGAATACGCCGTCGCCATAGAGGAGCTTTCAGAGATCCTTCCCGCCGCCATTACCCCGGAAAAAGAGTTCGAGACCGCAGAGCTTGCCAAAGTCATCGACGCCTTTTTGGAGACGCTGCGCCCGAGCGACAGGAAGCTCTTTGTCAAGCGCTATTTCTATAACGCCTCCATCCGGCAGATATCCGTTGATTTGACCATGACAGAATCCAACGTCAAGACTACCCTTTTCCGCCTTCGCCAAAAACTCAAAGACAACCTTTCCGAGGAGGGATATCTATGAATAAAGAACAGCTATCCGTTGCCGTCGGCGAGATCCGCGACGATTTTGTCGCCGAGGCCGCCCCGAAAACGCGGGCTGCGCGTTTCCCCATGAAAAAGATCCTCACTTCCGCCGCCGTTCTCTTTCTCGCCGTCGCTGTCGCCTTTGCCATACGCGCGATCAATGGAAGCGTTGGAAACGTTCGCCCGACCGAGCCGAACGAAGGGACGACCGCCGTCGAAGAAATGACTGCCCCGTCGACGCAGAATGCATCCGAACAGACCGAAGCCCCGCTGACGCAGGCTCCAAACAACGTCGCGCCTCAGCCCTCGTTTCTGTCCTTTGCCAAGGTTGCAGCCGACCTGCCCGAATATAAAAACGCGGACGAATTCCACCACAAAAAGGAAACGATCCTGGGCTTCACCAGGGAAGATTACGCGGACCTCTCCTTTACCTTTTTTGAAAACTATGCCAATGAACTGCTGTTGGGAAACGGCGTTTCCAATACCGTGACCTCCCCCTTAAACGCCTTTTTCTCCTTAGCTGTTTTGGCAAAGCTGACGGACGGGGCTTCCCGTGACGAGATCCTGAACGCCCTTGACGTCGAGTCCATGGAGGAGCTCGAAAAGACCGCCCGCGCCTTATGGCTTGCAAATTATTATAACGACACCAACAACAGGAACCTCCATCGCAAGCTCATCTTCTCCAATTCGCTTTGGGTAAATGAAAACAACGATTTCACTCTTTCCGACGATCTGAAGTCGGCCCTCAAAGACGCGTATTTCGCTTCGCTTTTCAAAGGAGACCCCAACGATCAACAGTTTCGGGAAGCTTATGAAGCATGGCTTTCCATTACCACGGACGGTATGCTCGACGAACAGCTTTCCGGCGTCACCTTGCCCGAGGACCTTCTTCTGCAGCTTGAGAGTACGCTTCTTTGCCGCCTGACCTGGTCCTCGCCTTTTTCGGAAGCAGACACCGCCCCCGGCCTTTTTCGCGGCCAAACGCAGGACGCGACGGTTTCCTTTATGCATAAAGAAGGAGCAGACCCTAACGCTTATTATTTCACTGCCGACGGCTATACCGTTTTCGGCATGCCGACGACCCAGTCCGACGCGGTATTCATCTTCCTTCTTCCCGACGAAGGCGTCAGCCTCGAAAGCGTGCTCCGGAACGGCGCGCTCGCAAAGCTCTTTCAGTGCGTTAAGAATGAAGAAAATCTCCGCCCCACACCCGAAGCGGACAAAGTGTATCTCTATAACGTCGCCGTGCCGAAGTTCGATCTGTCCTCCGATTTTAATATGAAAGCCGCTTTTGAGGCGCTTGGGATCACAAGCGTATTATCTCCCGAAACCGCCGATTTCACGCCCCTTGCCGGTAAAAACAGCGGTCTCTACCTCAATTCCTCCGATCAGAACGTTCGCCTGCAGATAGACGAAAACGGGATTTCGGCGGCGTCGCGCCTTGGCGACGGCTTTGGGTTTGGCGATCCCGAGATCGTGTATCTTGACTTTAAGGTCGACCGGCCCTTCGCCTTTGCTCTGCTCACACACGACGGCGTCCCGCTCTTCACCGGGACGGTTTCGGATCTCCCAAACGAAGAATAAAAAGAAAACGGTCGGATCTCTCCGGCCGTTTTTCCTTAAAGCATTTCCGCAAGCTCGTAAATGAGTCGTTCGCTCTTTTCCCAGCCGAGGCACGCATCTGTGATCGATCTACCGTACACACCCCCGCCGATCTTCTGGTTGCCGTCCTCGATATAGCTTTCGATCATGAAGCCCTTCACAAGATTATGGATATCCGCGTTGCAGGCGCGGGAATTCAGGACATCTTTGGCTATTCTTGGCTGCTCAAAAGGATTTTTCCCTGAGTTTGCGTGGTTTGTGTCCACAATGCAGGCGGGATTCTGCAGACCGCTTTGGGCGTAGGTCTCTGCAAGGTGATACAGATCCTCATAATGATAGTTCGGCAGGCTCTGCCCGTGCTTGTTGACGTAACCGCGCAGGATCGCGTGGGCAAAGGGGTTGCCGGTCGTGTGGACCTCCCAGCCGCGGAAAATAAAGGTGTGACCATGCTGCGCCGCCGTAATGGAATTCATCATGACGGAAATATCGCCGCCGGTCGGGTTTTTCATGCCGACGGGATGGTCCAGTCCGCTTGCCGTCAGGCGGTGCTGCTGATCCTCCACGCTGCGCGCGCCGATGGCGACGTACCCAAGGATATCGTCCAAATACCGCTCATTTTCAGGATAAAGCATCTCATCCGCGCAGGCGAAACCGGTCTCTGCGATCGCGCGGATGTGCAGCTCACGGATCGCGACGATCCCTTTGAACATATCCGGCTTTCGTCCGGGATCCGGCTGATGCAGCATCCCCTTGTATCCGTCGCCGGTTGTGCGGGGTTTGTTTGTATATATGCGCGGCACGATCAGGATCTTGTCCTTGACCTTTTCCTGCACGCCCCTGAGTCGGGTGATATAATCTATCACACTGTCGTCGCGGTCAGCGGAACACGGGCCGATCAGCAGGATAAGCCGATTGTCCTTCCCGGATAAAATCGCTTCCAGCTCTTTGATCCGTGAGGTGACGATCTCCCGGATCGCCGGTGTGATCGGATACATCTCTTTGACCTCTTTCGGGATCGTCAGCTTTCGCTCGAATACCATGTTCATTCCTGCTTGTCCTCCTTCGTTGCTATGTTGAACAGAGCCCGCCGCGCGGTGGACTGCCGCATTTTTTCTTTCAGCGCTTGTTCGTCCCCATTTTTCAGGATCTCATACAGATCCGAGAATTCTGCGGAAAACTTTTCCATCTGGCGCAGCAGCGCGTCTTTATTGAGCAGAAACAGCTCGCTCCACATGTTCTCGTTGATCCGCGCGATACGGGTCAGATCCCGGAAGGAATCGCCTGTGTAATCCACCAGATGTTCGCTTTTGGAGCAGGTCATCAGACACATGGCGATCATATGGGTGAGCTGCGATACGAAGCCGATCATTTCATCATGCGCGCGCGGCGGCAGCGACGAGATCCTTGCGAAGCCGAGCGTGTCCCCGAGGCTTTTGCACAGCTCGATCGCGGCAAAGGTGTTTGCGTCCGTCGGTACGACGATGTAATTCGCGTCTCTGAAAATGGCAGGGTCGCTGTTGCGAACGCCATAGACCTCTTTGCCTGCCATCGGGTGCGCGGCTATAAATTCAAGGTCCTTGCGCAGGATGGCCTGAACGTCATACACGATACAGGACTTGACGCCCGTCACGTCCGTGAGCACAGCGCCGGATTTCATGTTTGCCTGCTGTTCGGCGATCCAGTTCACGATCACGTGCGGATACAATGCAAAAATCACAAGGTCGGCCTCCTGCAGCAGATCGGGCTCTGGTTTTGCAGCGCCGCGTTCGATCCACTGTTTCGTAAGGGCAAATTCGATCGCAGCAGGATCTGTATCGATCGCGCTGACGCGATAGCCGTCGGCGGACAACGCCGCCGCGTAGCTGCCGCCGATCAGCCCCAGACCCACGATCAGGATCTTCAGATTTTTATCCAGCTTCATATCTGAGTTTTACCTTCAATTCCTTTAGTATTTCGAAATAATCCGGAAAGCTTTTGTTCACAGCTTCAGCGCCGTCGATCGTCCCGCCGAACAGGATGCAGAGCAAGCTGAGCGCCATGACGATCCGGTGGTCGTTGTGCCCGGAAAGCGGGACCTCCGATCGGGTCGCACAGGGCGAAGAGATCGTGACCCGGTTTTCGGCAGTCTCCATGATAGTGCCGCACTTCCTCAGTTCCTCCTGCATGGCCGCAACGCGGTCGCTCTCCTTGATCCGCAGGCGTTTCGTTCCGGTGAAGCTGCCGCCGTGTTTTAAAGCGGCGTACATGAATTCCACAGGCCCGAGATCCGGGGTATCTGCAAGATCAATCGTGCCGCCTGCGGAAGACAGAGTGTGAAAGTGCCGGACGCACGCTTTGTCGCCCTGACGGGAATCCCGCAGCAAGCCGGTAACGGCAACATTGAAGCCGAGCTCGCGCAGGGCAAGGAAAAAAGCAGCGTTGGACCAGTCCCCTTCAATGTCTGCTTGGATGGGATGATAATGCTGATTTCCCGGAATCAGGAATTCATTATCTGAAACGCGTCGGACCACGCCGCCGAAGCTGCGGATCGCGTCGAGCGTCATTGCTATGTACGGTCCGCTTTCGATCTTCCCCGTCAGAACCATGCGGCTGTCTCCGTTCAGCAGTGGCAGGACGAACAGAAGGCCTGATACGAACTGACTGCTGACGTCTCCCGGCAGACGGAAGGTGCCCGGACGCAGCGGTCCGCGAACCTTGACAGAGCCTTCGGAACGGAGAAATAGCAGATTTTGATCGTTTGCGACATCCGCATAAACATCAAGCGGGCGCTGCATCAGGCGCTCCGACCCTGTCAGCGTGGCGGTCTCTCCGCTGAGCATACAAAGCGGAATCAGGAAGCGGAGGGTGCTGCCGCATTCCCTGCAGTCAAGTTCCGACGCCGGGAGAAACTCGTTCGGCTGCAGTCCTTTGACCCGGATGCGATCCGGCGCGACCGTTTCGACCTGAACGCCGAGGCGTTTGAGGCAGGACAGCGTAGCTTGCACGTCGTCGGAGAAAGCAAGGTTCCCGATCTCGCTGACCCCGGATGTGAGACCGGCAAGGATCAGCATGCGGTGCGCCATGCTTTTCGAGGGCGGCGCATGAACCGTGCCGCTTGGATTTGATTGTTCGATAAAGACTTTCATGCTTGCAAATAGTCTATCAACAGGTCGATCGCTTCCGGATACCCGTCGGTGCCGTGCCCCTTGATCGTTGCGATGCAGGCGGCGCGGATAAAGCTGATCCGCCTGAACGGTTCGCGGGCGTCCGGATCGCTGATGTGAACTTCAACGGTGGGAATCCCGACCGCCTTCAGCGCATCGAGCAGTGCGATGCTGGTGTGCGTATAGGCGCCGGGATTGATCACGATCCCGTCCGCGGTATGATAGGCTGCCTGAATGCGGTCAACAAGATCTCCCTCATGATTGGACTGGTAAATTTCAATGTCAACGCCCTTTCGGTTTCCATGGGAAACGATTTCCTTGCAAAGAGCAGCGTAAGCCTTATTTCCGTAAATCTCCGGTTCCCGAAGTCCGAGCAGATTCAGATTCGGTCCGTTTATGACCAGTATCTTCACCAAAATGCCTTCTTTCTATTTCAAACGCAGCGCCGTTCAGGTTGTTTTCCGTAAAAATGATCTCGTCCGCGGTTCTTCGGTACGTGCCGATACGTTCCCGATATCTTGCTTCTATGGCTTCCCGGCTGGCCGCCAGCGGGCGGCTTTCAGTTGGCAGAAGATATCTGAGCGGTCGGTCGCGGAAATAGATCCGTCCGTTTTGTTTCAGCAGGTCGATGTTTTCATCCCGTAGAACCGCGCCTCCGCCTGTTGCGATGATCACGCCGGAACGGGCGGAAAGCGCGCGGATCGTCTGTGTTTCAAGCTCACGGAAATGCGCTTCGCCGTCTTCTTCAAAGATCTGTGGGATCCGTTTTCCCGCAGCCTTCACGATCTCGTTATCCGTATCGAAAAACGGTCGGCCGGTCCGTTTTGACAGAATCTTGCCGAGTGTGGATTTCCCGCTGCCCGGCATGCCGGTCAGCACGATGTTCTGCTTCTCACCGAGGACTTGCCCATACACACGGTCTAAGGTTTCTTTAGGAAGCGAAACGCCGTTGAATATTTCATAGGCTTTGACAGCCTGCGCAATCAGCATATACAGTCCGCCTTCGGCCTTTGCGTCCTGCTTTTGCGCGGCTTGCACGAAGCGCGTGACCAGCGGATTGTAAACGGCATCCAGCGCACCTTCCAAATGGGAAAACCGGGTGAGGTCCAGGGGAGACGCGTCTGTATGCGGGAACATACCGACCGGCGTTGTGTTGATGACGATCTGCGCGTCGGCATGTTCGTCGCAAGCCTGTTGATAAGAAATGTCTTCCTCCGAAGGGGTTCTGCTGACTTTCAGGATCTGATCAGCCGAAAGAGCTGTGCAGACGGCGGCAGCGGTTTTTGCGGTACCGCCGGTACCCAGGATCAGGACTTTTTTGCCCGCAATCGCCAGCCTGAGCTTTTCGATCAGCGTCATCATCCCATAAAAATCGGTATTATAACCGAACAGCTTGCCGCCATGATTGACGATCGTATTGACCGCGCCGATGCCGTGCGCCGTTTCACTGATGTAGTCAAGATAAGGGATGACGGTCTGTTTATATGGAATTGTGACGTTGATGGCCCGGAACTGTTTTTGTGATAAAAACGGCGCGACTTCTTTCGGTTTGAGTTCGATCAGATCATAGGTCGCCGGACCGAGTTTCTCATGGATCGTTTTGGAAAAGCTGTGCGGAAGCTTTTCGCCGATGCATCCGTATTCCATCAGTCCGCTCCTCTCAGCCAGTCCGTGCCGTAACGCAGCGCAAGAAGATCGCACAGCGCGAGGGCTGTCACCGAGTCTGCAACGACGCGGGCGCGGTGCACGATTGCGGGGTCGTGCCTGCCGTGAAGCCGCAGCGTTGCGTTTTGTCCTTTTGTCAGATCAACGGTTTCCTGTTCCGTAAAAACGGAAGGCGTCGGCTTGACGGCGATCCGGATGATTAGGTCGTTTCCTGTCGAAATGCCGCCGAGGATTCCGCCGTTATGATTGGAGAGGAACCGCACACCGCCGGCATCCCAACGCATGGCGTCATTTGCCTGACTCCCCTGCATGTCGCAGATGGAAAAACCTGCCCCGAATTCCACGCCTTTGACTGCGGGGATCGAAAACAGGGCGTGCGACAAAACGCTTTCAACGGAATCAAACCACGGTTCACCGACGCCGCCGGGCAGCCCACAGACGCAGGTCTCCAGCACGCCGCCGACGCTGTTTCCGGAAGCGGCCGCTGCATCGATTGCTTTTTTCATTTTGATCGCGGCGTCCGGATCCAAAACCGCGAAATCCGTGTTGTTCAAAAGGGCAAGATCCTCCTGCGCGTTGCGAAAATCCCGGTCCGGGATCCCGGCGCAGCGCTTGATATGCGTGCCGACTGTGATCCCCCTTTGCCGCAGCGCCGTCAAAGCGATCGCGCCGACCGCGACCAGCGGCGCGGTCAGCCTGCCGCTGAAATGACCGCCGCCGCGGCGGTCCTCATATCCATGATATTTATTATACCCGGTCAGATCCGCGTGCCCGGGGCGCGGAAGGAAGCTGTCGGTGGTATAATCCTCGCTGCGTTTGTTTTCATTCGGGATCAGGATGCAAAGCGGCGTTCCCGTTGTTTTTCCGTTGAATACGCCGCTGACGATCGTGTATCTGTCAGGTTCCACGCGCGCGGACGAGATCGTTCCTGCAGGACGGCGCAGACGCAGCTGCTTTTCAATATAATCGTGATCGATCGGAACGCCCGGTGCAACGCCGTCAAGCACGGCGCCGATCATGTCGCCGTGGCTTTCTCCGAACAGCGTCACGGCAAAGGAATTGCCGAAAGTGTTTTTCATGACGTCCTCCTCTTCAGCGTTTCCATCGCCGCTTGAATGGCGGAGAAAGACAGGAAACGAAACGTATAGGAACCGATCTTGGGGACAAATACAACGTCCACTCCGTTGGAAACGCCTTTCTTATCATGTATGATCGCTTCCATGGCGGCGTCTGCGTCAAAATCTGCATCGGTCGGAAGACCGAGCTTCTTTAAGACCTGCAGAAGACGAAGCCGTACGTCATCCGAACAAAAAGGAAGCATGCCGAGCGCGACGCTTTCGCCGTGATACAGTCCCGTTCCGGCGGCGGGACTCTCCAGTCCGTGCCCGATCGTATGTCCGTAATTCAGGACCCTGCGAAGCCCCGTTTCCCGTTCGTCCTGCTCGACGACGCCTTTTTTGATCAGCAGCGAACGATAAATGATATTTTCAAGGGTTTCGTCTGGATCTTGGGCTTCAAAGATCTCAAAAAGGGCGGGATCGGAGGTCAAAGCCATTTTGACGCTTTCCGCAAGTCCGTTGACGCGCTGGCGGGCAGGCAGGGTATCCAGAACGTCGGGATCGATCAGAACGCGCTTCGGTTGATAAAACGCGCCGACGACGTTTTTCACGCCGTTCAGGTTTACCGCGTTTTTGCCGCCGATGGAGGAATCCACCTGTGAAAGAACGGTCGTCGGAATATTATAGAAGTCGATCCCCCGCATGAAGCTTGCGGCAGCGAACCCTGCCAGATCGCCGACAACGCCGCCGCCGACGGCAATAACGCAATCCTTCCTTGTAAACCCGCTTTGCAGCATATGTGACAGCAGCCGTTCAAAAGAAGCAAGGGATTTGCTTGCCTCCCCCTGTGGGATCGTGACGATCTCAGGCGCAAGGCACTGCTTTGCAACCGCGTCGGCATAAGCTTGCGGCACGCCGTCGTCCGTTACGAGGAGAACGCGGCGCTCCAGCTGCAGCAGCTTCCCTGCTTGTGATAAACAGCCGCGCTGCAAAATAATATCATAGGAATGCGCGCCGAGCGCAATGTGGATCTCCATTCAAACGTCCTCCCGCTTCGACAGATCGATCTCCCGCGTGTAATGCCCCGCAACCTTCAGCGCCTCACAGCAGACGGACAGCGCGTGAAGCATGCGCTTGCCTTCGTCGCTGGTCTGGTCCCCGACGGCTTCCACATAGAAATAATATTGCCAGGGAACGTCCTTGACGGGACGGGAGCGCAGGACGCGCATATCGAACCCGTGGGAAGAAATGATATTGACCGCCTTTGCAAGCGCGCCGACCTCATTATGCAGGGTGAACAGCAGAATAAACGTGTTTTCTTTTGAGACTGCTTCTTTGCGGACGCGGGAAAACACAGCGAAGCGCGTTGTGTTTGCCGAACTTGCGTTGACGTCGTGATCGAGAATCTTCAGCCCGTAGCGCAGTGCGGTCTCCTCGCTGGCGATCGCGGCAAGCGTGGGGTCATTTCTTTCGGCGACAAGCTTTGCTGCAACGGCGGTATTGG
The DNA here is from genome assembly GCA_902780565.1 of Oscillospiraceae bacterium. Classification (GTDB taxonomy): domain Bacteria; phylum Bacillota; class Clostridia; order Oscillospirales; family Acutalibacteraceae; genus RUG806. Next base: position 4,923 of record CACZGD010000029.1, on the reverse strand, counting down.
AGGCTTCGAGGATCTCATATCCCCGGTCCGCCGTGTATTTCGCGCATTGCATCAGCGCCTGCGGATGGCTGACGACCTGCCGGACGGTTTCAACCGTCGCGGTCTCGATCCCGAGCAGATCGTGAACGACAGGCAAAGCGTAAACGCCGTTCACGTAAAGGTCTCCCTGATACATCAGATCCAGTACCTGACCGACTTCGCCGGCATAGCTGTTTTCAAAGGGCAGTACGCAGCAGTCGCAGGAGCCCTTCAATACGCTTTGATATGCGTCCGCAAAATCCCCGAATGCGACCGGCTGTGTCCCGGGAAAGATCCTTAACGCCGCAATGTGCGCGAACGCGCCTTCCACACCGCAGTACGCGACCCGAAGCCCCTGCAGCAGGGCGCTTTGATACTGCTTGGAAACGTCCATGACAGACTTCTGAAACAGTGAATAATAGGACCGAAGCGCTGGGTCTTCGATTAGGGCGCTGTTTTTTTCGAGCAAAAAAGCTTCCCGTTCCGGATCGAAGATCGGCAGCCCGCGTTCGCCCTTATACGCCGCGACTTCGGCGCAGGCCCGCATTCTGCGTACAAACAGATCCGCGATCTCGGCGTCTGTTTTGGCGATGATCTCTCTTGCATGCTCAAGGCTGTTGATTTCCATAAGAACTCCAAAAAAATTCCACCGCGATAAAAAGCGGTGGAAAAATAACACTATGTGCTTAAAGGATCTGCTCCCGCATAATGTTCGTTTCCGCCGCGATATTCAGTTTAAAGTAATACAGCTTGGAAAACATACGGGAAGTCCTTTCATTTTTTTCTTATTCTATACCTGTTTTTGCGTTTTGTCAACAACGGATAAATAAAAAGAAATAATAATACGTTTCAAATTAATATATTTACAGCGAGTATTGCATTGGGATACCGTTTTTCTTCAGCACATACAGATCGCCCTGGATCAGAGGAGAGAAATACGGGATCGCCTCATCCCTGATCTGGTTCCCTTCGGCAGTGATCCATTCTTCAGGGAAATGTTTTTCGAGACCTGCGACGCCGTGAAGCCGTGTCTGCACGATCTCAATCTGATAGGGCTCGTCCGCAAGACGCTTGATGGACATCATGACGCCGGTCACGCCGGAGAGCGCGGCTTTTATCCCTTCTCTGCCGATCGTCTCTGCCTCCCGGAGATCGGTCATAGAGGCAAGATGCGACGAGCAGCGCTGCATGACGTTCAGCTCAATGGCGCGGACCTTACAGCCGAGTTCCCGTCGGACGACGCGCTCCAAGGCTTTTCCGGCGCCGGCAAGCTGCCCCACGTGACCGAAGCCGTCCAGCACCTGATGCCTGCCGTCATCCGCATGATCCTCAAAATCGAGGAGGATCCCTTCGGATACCGCGACAATAACAGCCTTATGCTGTTTCTGGACCTCCTTCACGTCCCGGATGAAATCCGAAACGCGGAAGGGCTTTTCGGGCAGATACACAAGATGCGGCGCGACTTCCCCGTTTTTGCGGAGAACGCAGACGGAGGCCGTGAGCCAACCTGCATTGCGTCCCATGATCTCAATGATCGTGACGGAATTCAGCGCATAAACGGAGGAATCCCGGATGATCTCCTGTACGGTCGTGGCCACGTATTTCGCGGCGGACCCGAAGCCGGGCGTGTGGTCGGTGTGCATGAGATCGTTGTCGATCGTTTTCGGAATCCCGATAAAGCGGATCGGACTGCCGATCATGGAGCCGTATTGGGCGAGCTTATCGATCGTATCCATGGAATCGTTTCCACCGATATAGAAAAACGCGCCGATCTGATATTTGTCCAGCAGATCGAAAATGCGGACGTAGGTTTTTTCATCCGGGCAAACGGGCGGCAGCTTATAGCGACAGGACCCCAGAACGGTAGATGGGGTCTGCCGGAGAAGCTGCGCCTGTTCTTCCGTGTCAAACAGACCGTTGAGCTCGACGAGCTTTTCCTGCAGGAATCCTTCGATCCCGTTGCGGGCGCCGAAAATGCGTTCGATCTGTTTATTCTCCCTTGCTTCGCGATATACGCCGAGAAGAGAGGCATTGATGGCGGCTGTCGGACCGCCGGACTGTGCTGCGACAATATTCAAAATGGGTACCTCTGCGATGGAATTGCCGGTTATGCGTTTTCCCTGTTGTAAAGCTGATCGTGCAGTTCTTTCACACGCTTCTTGGAAAGCTTGTAGCAGAACGCGAGCAGTACGAACATGACCAGAAGAACGATCGCCGGGATCAGCGTGGAGATATCGTAGAGTTTTTCCACGACCTCGGGCGCCTGACCGACTTCTTTAGCCGCGTCAACATCGTAATGGATCGCAAGCAGAAGCAGGTTGGTTCCGACGCCGGCAAGCGTTTGGCCGAGCTTCCTGGTGAAGGAGTAGAACGCATAGGCTGTGCCCTCTTCACGCCGCCCGGAGAGGAGCTCGTGGTAGTCGATAACGTCCATGACGAGCGCCCAGACTTCCAGCACCAGGAAGGTCTGCCCCGCGCCGCTGAGAAGCAGCAGAGCAAGGAACACGATCGGATTTTTGACGAGGGGCGTAAACTTTATGAAATACATGATAAAGTTGATCGCCGCCGCAAACAGAAGACCGTAGGAGCAAAGCTCCTTCTTGCCGAATTTCTGGATCAGCTTGCCCATGAACGGGATAAAGATCGCCATGGGCAGATAGGTGCAGATCGTAACAACCGAATAAAGACCGGGCTTTTTGAAGAACTGGATGAACAGATAGTTATAGGTCGTCTGCGTATACATCTGGAAGGCGATGAGCAGCATGGAAACGACGCAAAGCACGATGAACGGTACGTTTTTCCCGAGCGCCTTCACGGAGTGCAGAATATTATAGGAATCCTGATTCTGTTTGGGCGGCAGAGTGATCCGCTCCTTTGTCATCTTGAAATGGAGGAAATAGATCACGACCGTCAGCACCGCAAGCACGGCGACGGCAAGGGTGAATACCGTGGTATCAAGGGTTTTTTCATCCGATCCTGCAACTGTGGTATACACAAAAAGCGGCAACAGAATCTGCGCGGGGAGTCCGCCGAACCCGGCGCCGATGGAGCGCCACATGGAAAGCGAGGAGCGTTCCTTTTCGTCGTCTGTAATGACGGAGGCAAGGGAGCCGTAGGGAATGTTCGTGCCGGTATACATCATACCGTAGAAGATATAGGTCACATAGGCAAAAATCAGGTATTGCGTCGTTGTGAGCCCGGGGATCTTTGTGAACATCAGCACTGCGGCGATTGCCAGCGGAATGGAAGCGCCGAGGATATAAGGACGGAAACGGCCGTGTTTTGTCGGTTTTCTGGAATCGATAAACGATCCCCAAAGCGGATCGTTGATTGCGTCCCAGATCCGGGCGACAAGAAGCAGGACTGTGATCTGAGGCAGCGGAATATGAAGCGCTTCGGTATAGAAAACGTTCAGAAACGACGAGATCAGACCAAAGGTCAGCAGTCCGCCCATATCGCCTAACGCGTAGCCGATTTTTTCCTTGAACGAAATACCGTGCGTGGAAGCAAATTGTTGTGCCATCGTTGTTTCACTCCTCTTTATTGTATCAGCAGTGAAAGCCCGCTGATGATCATTAAAACGTATGAAAGAATCAAAAACACCTTTTTACTCAGTTTTTTTGCTATCAGATTGCCGATCAGGACTGCGGCGACAAGGATCACGAGCGAGATCGCGAGAAGAAAGAGCGTTTGCCGATCAAAGAACCCGCTTTGCCAGTGGGAAAAAATCATGATCCCGTTCAGCACGATCCAGACTGCGGAAAGGGTGGATCGGAACTCCTCGGTATCGTCAAACCGGCGGCTGGCATACGTCACAAGCAGCGGGCCGCCGCAAACGAACACGCCGTGGATGAGACCGGACCCCAAAAGGATCCCTGCGGACAAAACGGGACCGGGCTTTTTCGCTTCTTTTTTCGAGAACAGCTTCACAAAATTCAGGATCGCGAATAAAATCACGATCGAGCCGAGCAGGATATGCGCGACGCGAACGGCTGACGCGAGCATCTGACTCAGAAAGTGACCGGCGATGATGCCCGGCAGCATGAACCCGACAATCTTGAGAAATTCCTTTTTGTTGATCTTTCTGAAACCCGGGATCACGACGCCGACGGATGCTGCGGCGCCGAGAACGTTCAGGATCGCCTTTGCAGACTCGTCCCCGATCAGAATGACCGAAAACGGCATCGCAAGCACGGTCCCGGCAAACCCGGTGATGCATTGGATGATGTTGGAAAGCAGAACGATCAGGAGAAACAGAAGCTCCTGGGTTTTGATCGCCATCTCAGTAGACGATCGCTTCCAGACCAAGCTGATCCGCAAGGATCAGAAGCTCGTCCTTGATATCGTCCATCGCGACGGCAAAATGCGGCTCCCAGCCGTCGCGTACGGAGCGGTGCACAACGTCGGATGCTTCGGCGTCCGTTTTGATCACAATGGACGTGCCGTAGAACTGCTGGGGTTTATCAAGGGCTTCGCCTGTGCTGATAAACATCCGGAATTTTCCGGAAGCGTCCTTGCCGATGCGGAAAATCGTGGCGCGGGGAGACGGCTTGCAGCCGAATTCCAGCGTGGGCCCGATGTGCCGGTTGCAATGCTTGCCGGCGAGCGCGCCGGTATCCTCACGCGCAAGGGAGCAGGCGGCGGTGCCGCAATGCCAGAAGGTCACAGTGTTGTCGATCTCGTTCATGGAGACGGGATCGCCGAAGAACGCGGGCTTCCCTGTCAGGAACTGACAAATGAACATCGTCAGCGCGCCGTAAGTGTCCGCTTCACAGGCGGCGGGGATTCCCAAATCATTCAGAATCGCACAAACCAATCCATCCTGAACCCCAGCTACACCCCCATAACCAGATCTAGCCAACCCCTAGATCTTTTCTTTTTCTCCCGATCTTTCTTTCTGTTTTT